>UQOS01000025.1 GCA_900542735.1 uncultured Mycoplasmatota bacterium
ACTATCGGAATTTAAGCCTATGGAGAATAGAGGGTACTCTATCTATGAAGTAGGAAACTTGGAAGGCAACGACCAAGGCGAATAAAAATTTTAATTTTTATTCTTTTGTTCTTGAAACTTTATATTATTCCATTTATAAAAAGAACTTTTGTTATTCTTGAGTTTACAGCAATTATAACAGAAGTTTTTTTGATTATCTTTTACTTGTATACATTGTAAACAAGTATATTTTTCTTTCTTTTTATAAAGAATTATAATATAATATAGCCAATTTCGATAAATTACGACTTAATTGAATTAATTTATAGGTAATGTGAGGGGTTATAATGGAAAATGACATTATTAAAAAGAGGACAGAAGAAGTAATTAATTTTATAAGCTATAGAGAAACTAATGATTTTAGATATGATTATGTGAAAGCTTTTTTGATTGAATTAATACCATTTAGAAATACTAATGATTTATATAGTGAAATGGCTTTGTTTAATCAAAAATATGGAAAAAATATTACCCAATATAGTGATCTAATTATTTATATATGTAGAGAAGTTTTTCCTCAATATGATAGTAGTTGGATAAAAGATTTTTTAAATATGTATAGAATCAATAATTTTTCATTTTCTAAAGATGGTAGTTGGCTTTTGGGAAATAATGTTAAATATAAAGAAGAAGAAATCTCATTATATGAAGAAAAATTAAAAGAAGTCTATTTCACTTCATTAAATGATAATATAGAGATATTGGGTTATTATGCAGAGTATCTTGTAAAAAAATATTTAGCTAATCACCAAGATAAGTATTCTTTCTTTAAATGGGTGTCTCAAGATATAGGTGATGGACTGGGTTATGATTTTATTGCTTATAATAATGTAACCAAAAAATGGAATTATATTGAAGTAAAGTCAAAAGCTAGTAGTTATGATACAGTACTTTCTTATAATGAAACCAAAAAATTGTCTTCTATCAATAGTAATGATTTAGATGAAGAATATATTGTTTTCTGGGTTTCTTTGGTATTAAATAAAGACCACTTAGAACATGATATTGTAGAATATTATACGGATTCTGAAAATAAAAATCCTAGATGTGAATCGTCAATTACAAAATCAAATCATATTATATTTCACTCCTTTGATGCACAAGAAGAGGATAAAAAAGAAGTAAACGGCAAAGCCTATAAAAAAATAATTAACTTCTTTTAATTTTTTAAAGTATAACTTGTTCGTTATAGTAATTATTAAATATTTCAGGAGGCTTTTTAATGGAAAGATATTATAAAATAGGTCAATATATTAATACAGTAGAAGATAATGATAATTTTTTTAGAAATTATTATTTTCATTCAATCATTGATTTGAATTTAGTGAAATTAGATTATATTTTAAAATATGGAATATTATCACGAAAAGAAATTGAAAAGTTAAAATTATTATCATTTTATGTGCATAGTATCAAAAGTTATGAGTGTAAAAATGGTATGAATTATATTTCTTTAGTTGATTATGATAAATTGTATAGAGTAAAGTTTGAAAAAAGTCCAACTTTTTCTCAATTTTTTGAAGCTTTTTCATTGCACACCTTAACCTCCTTATCGTTAATGATTAATAGAAATACCAAAGTTAATGAAGTTGGAGTTTTAGAATCGTGTTTTGATGATGAAGTGTTCGCTACTGAAAAAATTAATACAGAAAATATTATGGGTATCATACTTCCAGAACATTTGACAAATAAGAAATTAAAAGACATTTCCTTTTTACCGGGTGATGAATACTGTTATACCATTAAAGCTATAAATCATCTTCTAGACAGTTTAGAAATATATTTTGGTAAAAAAATAAATAGAGAAGAATTATTATTAAGTGTAGAGCAAGCATGGAATATTGCCTATGAATCAGAACGCCCATCAATAACAGCAGCGGTCAGGGAACAAAGAAAAAGATATGGTATAGATATGAGAGATATTTTGTCTTTAATAATTCATGAATTATGGGAAGATAAAACCGGTATAACTGATCCCACTTACTTAGCAATAATAAAGTATTTAAATAAAGATTTACCAGTTTATGAAATTGGACAAAAAGAGTTAGTTAAAAAATTTTAATAACTATTAATATTTAAATTAAAGTGTTTAGAAACATAAACAAACAAGGTTATTGCAACTTATGAAATTGATAAAGAAGTCAGAAACTTAATAAAAAAATAACATACAGAGTTTTTTATATTTAAATTGGGCATAAAAAGCCATTTGGTGAAAATAAATAAAAATTTGTAAATATAATTAATAATTATTTTAAATAAAACAAAATTTATAGTAAAATTAATAGAGAAGTGCTAAATTAAGTCTATAAAATTATATATTACTCACAAATGAGATATATAAAGATTGGATTGAAATAAAGGTAAGTAAATAATGAATCGTCAATAAATTTAATAGGTATAGATGATCCAAGAATGGCTCACGAAAGTTTTATATCAGATTCTGAAATAGTAAAAGTGGAATTAGATAATACAAAATATAATGGAGATAAATATAATATATTATTATCCCATAGACCAGAATTATTTGATACCTATGTCGAAAAGAAAATAGATTTAATATTAACCGGACACGCTCATGGTGGACAAATAAGAATTCCATTTATAGGTGGTATTGTTGCACCAAATCAAGGATTTTTCCCTAAATATACAAGTGGAGTAATTGAAAAAAATAAGACTACTATGGTAGTGAGCAGAGGAATTGGAAATAGTATTATACCATTTAGAATAAATAACAGACCAGAATTAGTAGTTATAACATTATACAATAAGTAAAAGACAAATTGTAAAAAAGGAAGTGATAAATAATGGATATGTACCAAAAAAGAAAAAAAAGACAAGAAATAAAAAATAGTTAAAATCAAAAAGAAACACAAAATCAAATAAATATAAACTGGTAAATAATGACTTATATAAACTTTCGTTTAAGCCCTTACTTTATAAGGCTTTTAATTAAATTTTTTTACATTTCTTAGATAGAATTTATAAAAGAATTTAAAAAGGATGGTAACTACGATTTATTGAAAACTAATATTTCAGACAAAGGAGATGATAACAATGGCAAAAGATTTAATAATTAGAAGTAGTACTGAAGAATTTATAACATTTAAACTTCAAGAAAAAGATAAAGGCATTCAAGTTAGATATGAAAATGAGACTTTATGGATGACACAAAAAGCTATGGCAGAATTATTCGATGTTGAACAACCTGCAATAGCAAAACACCTTATAAATATATATAATGAAAATGAATTAGATAAAGATTCAACTTATTCCAAAATGGAATTAGTTCAAAAAGAAGGAACTAGAAATGTTAAAAGAAATGTTGAATTTTATAATTTAGATGCTATAATTTCTGTTGGATATAGAGTGAATTCTATAAGGGCTACTCAATTTAGAAGATGGGCAACAAATATACTAAAAACTTTTACTATTCAAGGATATGTATTAGATAAAGAAAGAATGAAAAACGGCTCTTTTATTGACAAAGATTATTTTGAAAAATTATTAGAAGAAATAAGAGAAATAAGATTATCTGAAAGAAGATTTTATCAAAAAGTAACTGATATTTATGCTACAAGTATGGATTATGACCCAAAATCTCCAGTATCAATTAATTTTTTTAAAAAAGTACAAAATAAAATGCATTATTCTGTATCTAAACAAACGGCTGCTGAAATTATATATAATAGAGTAGATTCAGAAAAAGAACACATGGGACTGACTTCTTGGAAAAAATCTTCTAATGGAAAGATAATGGAATCTGATGTTATAATTGCAAAAAATTATTTATCTAAAGATGAAATAAAAGATTTAGAGGGAATAGTTAGTGCTTTTTTAGAAATAGCAGAAAATAGAGCTAGAAGACATATTCCAATGACCATGGAAGATTGGGTTAACTTAATAGATAAATATTTATTACTTGATGATAGGGATATATTAAAAGATGCTGGAAAAATATCACATGAGATTGATTGTGATAAAGCATTAACAGAATTTGAAAAATATAGAATAAAACAAGACAAATTATATAAGTCGGATTTTGATTTATTGCTAGAAGAAAGTGCAAATGGTGATGAATAAATGGTAATATATAATTTATGTAAAGATTTCTTCAATGTTGATGAAAAAAATATTAAGGAATTGCTTTTAAATTATTTTCATAATGAATTATTAGATAAAATATATTTTATACCCAAAAAAGTTGATAAAAAATTGATTGTAAATAAAGTAAATGATTCTATTTTTTTAGATAAAGTAATAAGTACAATTTCATGTTATAAAAATAAAAACATTGAAAATATAATTCATAATAAAATAAAAAAATTTGAATTAGATACATCTTATAGATTAGGTGGTGTGCAATTATATGTGATAATTGGACTTGATACAACGACTATATATTCTATTAAATATAATGATGAAGATGTTACTGTTTTGTTGCTTGAATCAACAAATGGTTTAGAAGAAAATCTCGATATATTGCTTGCTCATGAATTTACTCATTTTATTCGAAAACAAATTTTTAAAAATGATATTTTTGAAAACTCGATAGGAGAGAGATTTATAGTTGAAGGTATAGGATGTAACTATTCAAGAGAAATTGTTCCTAACAAAGATGACTATATATATTGCATAGTAAATAAAGAAACTGTTGATTGGGTTAAAAAAAATATAGAAAAAATTGAAGTACATATGAAAGATAAAATTTATTCTAATGAATTAATGAGTGATTATTTTTATATGTATTCGGACAAAAATAAAACTGGTATTTTGCCAAGATCTGGATATGTTTATGGATATTTAAAAGTTAAGGAGTACTTAACAAAAAACAACTTAAAAGTAAAAGATATTTTAAGTATTGAATGGTACAAAATATTAGGTATAAAATAGTAAATTAGGAAGTGATAAAAATGACAAAAAAAGAAAAAAGTTTTACATCAGTCGGAATTAACTGGTATATACCACCTTATGGAAAATCCTATTAAATCCCTTATAAATAAAGGAAAAGATATTTAATGCTTTTTACATTTTATCGCTTCTTTTTAGAAAAAAATATTAAAAAGTTGAGGTAATGGGGACATAAGGAAAACTTTAATATAATTAATAGAAATGGAGGTAGCAATGAAGATAATTGAAAATAAATATTCTAACAATACTTTTGAAAATATAAAACATATTGATGATTATGGAAATGAATATTGGTATGCACGTGAATTGCAAAAAGTATTGAAATACAAGGATTGGAGAAATTTTCAAAAAGTAATAGATAAAGCAGTTTTATCAGCAAATAATAGTGTTTCAAATGAAGAAGATTGGGTTGTTGAAGTCAACAAGCCAATAAAAACTGGTAAAGGTAAAGAAGAATTTATTAAAGACTATAAACTTTCAAGATATATATGTTATTTAATAGTGCAAAATGCTGATCCAAGCAAAGAAGTTGTTGCTTTAGGACAAACATATTTTGCTATTCAAACAAGAAAACAAGAAATAACAGAACAAGAATATGATTCTTTATCAGATGATGAAAAAAGATTTTATCAAAGAAAATTAACAAAACAAGGTAATTATACTTTGCAAAGAGTTGCTTCTGCAGCAGGTGTTAAAAATATGGCTGAGTTTCATAATGCAGGGTATAAAGGTTTATATAATGGAGAAACAGCTGATGATATTTTTAAAAGAAAAAAATTACGCTATAGAGAAGATATTTTAGATAATATGAATGAAGATGAATTAGTTGCTAATTTATTTAGAATAAATCAAACAAAGCAAAAACTTTTAAAAGACAATGTACAAGATGAAAAAGAAGCAAAAGCTGTACATTATGAAGTTGGTCAAAAAGTTAGAAAAGCAATTGCAGATATTGGTGGAATGATGCCCGAAGAAATGCCAACACCTAAAAAGAGCTTAAAAGAATTAGAAAAAGAAAAGAAAAAATTAGAAATAAAAGAGCAAAAGAAACTTGATGAAATAAAATAGTAATTTATAGGGGGGGGAAAATAGTGGAATTTATTGAGTATGATAATAACAGTTTAATTAATTTTTATATAGAAAATAGATTAGAATTTGATGAAAACAAAAATTATTTTGGAACTAATGTAAAATCATTTGTTATAGTAGAAAACAAAAAAATAAAAGGAGCAGTATCTATTTCATTATATAAAGATAAGAACTTTATTGAAGCATTAGCGGTAGATGAAAAATGTAGACGTAAAGGTTATGGAAAAATATTATTAGAGAAAGCTATAAAAGAATTAGGAAAACCAGTATATACAATTTCAAAAGTAGATGAGTTTTATCTTAAAAATGGATTTGTTTATGATAATGCAGATCTAATAGATAAAGAATGTAAAACTTGTGAAGAATATAATGTTACTTGTTTTCCAAAAGTGGTAGTATATAAGTAGTTATATAAATTACAAGTTGTAAAAAGGAAGTGATAAATAATGGATATGTACCAAAAAAGAAAAATCAGAGCAGAAAAGAAAAAAGATGATAGTCCAAAAAGTTTTCCATCAGTCGGAATTAACTGGTACCCAGGTCATATGGCTAAAACAAGAAGAGAAATAAAAGAGAAAATAGATTTAATTGACATCATTTATGAAGTAATTGATGCTAGAATGCCACTTAGTTCTAAAATTGTTGATATTGATAATTTAGTAAAAAATAAGCCTAGAATTCTAATTGTTACTAAATATGATATTTGTGATCAAATAGAAACCAATAAAATATTAGAAGAATATGAAAAACAAGGATATACAGTAATACCAGTAGATTTGGTAAATGGTAAAAATGTAAATAAAATTATTACAGAAAGTGAAAAATTACTAGCTAGCATGAATGAAGAACGAAAAAGAAAGGGACTAAAGCCAAGAAATATTAGAGCATTAGTAATTGGTTCTCCTAATGTTGGTAAAAGTACTTTAATAAACCGTTTAGTAGGAAAAAAAGTAACTTCTATTGGTGATAAACCCGGTGTTACTAAAAATTTAGGCTGGATTAGAATTCATAAAGATATCGATTTATTAGATTCTCCAGGTATTCTATGGCCAAAATTAGAAAATCAACATCAAGCTTTTATTTTAGCAAGCCTGTCTTCTATCAAAGAAGAAATACTAGATGAACAAGAAATAGCTATTTTTATATTAAAGACTATGCAAGAATTGTATCCATCAAAGTTAGAAGAACGTTACGGAATAACAGCAATTGATTTTTCAAATATAGAAGAAACACTAGATAAAATTGCTAAAAAACGTGGTGCTTTAAAAAAAGGTGGTATTGCCGATTATCAAAAAGTGTATTATATTATTATAAGAGATTTAAAAGACGGAAATCTAGGTTCTATTACTTTAGATCGTCTTAATAGGAGGTAACTTATGGAAGAAAAAAGAACACAAACATTAGATGAATTTCTAAAGGAATACGAGATTGATGCAGAAAGTTTGACAGATAAAGAAAAAATAAAAGTATTAAGAAATATAATTCTTCATCATAAAGTGGATAAAGACTTAGTAGATTTAAGATATTCTAAAGTGCCAAAAGAAGCAAAAACATTAGAAACAAGGAATGAATTTATTAGTAGCATTGATAACTTAGATATTAGAATTATGAATGCTACTGGTTATATTTTATCTATTAGATCTATTCAAAAAGAAAAAAGAAAGTTAAAAAGAAAACAAGCTTTTTGTAAAGTATTAGGAATTTCAATGAGAAAATAATAATAGAAAAAGGAAAAGGGAATCATCTCTTTTTTCTTAGGTGTAAAGAGGTAGAAATGGAAAAAGTAGATTTATATCAATATGAAAAAGAGCTATGGAAAAATGGCATTAACTTAATTGCTGGAATGGACGAAGTAGGTCGTGGCCCTTTAATTGGTCCTGTTGTAACTGCTTGTGTTATCTTACCAAAAGATTTTGTGTTGGAAGGATTAACAGATTCTAAAAAGTTAAGTGAGAAAAAAAGAGAAGAATTTTATGATTACATTATGGAACATGCTATCAGTGTTGGAATTGGCATGATGGATGAAAAGGTAATTGATGAAGTTAATATTTATGAAGCAACTAAATTAGCTATGTATCAGGCAGTTGAAAAAAGTAAAGTGAAACCTGAACATGTTTTAATTGATGCTATGAAATTAGATAAACTTGAAATGCCATCTACTTCTATTATTAAAGGAGATGCTAAAAGCATTTCTATAGCAGCTGCAAGCGTTATAGCTAAGGTAACTAGGGATAGAATGATGATAGAATTAGATAAGAAGTATCCTATGTATGGTTTTAAATCTCATAAAGGTTATCCTACTAAAAAGCATATTGAAGCAATTAAAGAGTATGGTTTAATTGATGGTTACCGTAAAACTTTTAAGCCAATATCAGAAATGGTAAAAGAGCTTGAAAACCAAAAATAAGACTGCTATAATAAAAACATCAGGGAGGATTAAAAATGAATGAATTTAAACAAGTAGAGGAAACAATTAAAAAAGAAAAAGAGTTTTATGCTAAAGTTAATTATTTTAAGTTATTAATAAAATTAAGATATGCAAAAGATACTCCAGAGCAATTATATAATGGTATTTGGAAAGTAGAATTTTCAGAAGCTAATTATGAAAAATTTTGTCTATTAGATGGAATAAATAACGTTAATCAATTACTAATAGATATAAAGGAAAGTAATATTGATTTATCAAATTAAGTATCTGATATTTGGGAACAACTTTTAAATGATTTTAAAACTTTTGGGAATATTTTATATGGAAAAAGTACTGTTCTAGTTGAAACATTAAAAGATGTAAAAAGATTAGTTCATCAATATAAAATACCTAATGCTGCTAGTGAAATTATGGGAATTGATTTTTTATATGCACAATTACCACCAGAAGTCAAAATGAATACAAATTTAAGCAAAGAAATAGAAAAACAAAAATCAAAAAAAATAGGAGAAAGGTAAAATTATCTTTCTCTTTTCATATATTTCTATGAAAGGAGAATTTTATGTATCAACCTTATGTTTTAAAATATGATTATAATACTTTATCACCAGATATCAGTAGAAAAACAGTAGAAGCCCATTATCATAATCACTATTTGAAATACTTAAGAAATTTAAACAACCTACTTACACAAAATAATTTTAAGTATCAATTTCCATTAGAAGATTTATTTCAAAATCTTGATATTTTTAGAAAATCTCAAGATGCTATTTTGTATAATGCTGGAGGAGTAGTAAATCATGAACTTTATTTTGACAATTTAAGTAAGGCAAGTAATACTATCGTTCCAGAACCACTAAAGAGTGCTTTAATTTCTAAATTTGGAAGTATTGATAACTTTAAAAATACATTTATCGATTTAGGGAATTCTTTACAAGGGTCTGGTTATACTTTTTTAGTAGTAGATGAGAATAAGAATTTAAAAATTTTAAATTTAAAAAATCAAGAAAGCCCATTCTCTTTTAAAATGACTCCTATTATTGCATTAGATGTATGGGAACATGCTTATTATATAGATTATGGAAATAATCGTAAAAACTATGTAGATAACTTTTGGAAATTAATTGATTTTTCTAAAGTGAACGAAAAATATCAAAAAATTTTAAAAAATAGAAGTAAATAGCTAAGTTATTTGGTATATTATAGTAGAAATAAAATTGACAAAACTAGAAATAGCTAGTATAAATTTAATGAGGGATGTGATTTTGTGGGAAAAAATTTAGTAATTGTGGAATCGCCTGCTAAAAGCAAAACAATAGAAAAATATTTAGGGAAAGACTATAAAGTAGTATCATCAAAGGGTCATATTAGAGATTTAGCTACTACTGGAAAATATGGACTAGGAGTAGATATTGAGAATAATTTCGAACCAAGTTATACTTTTATTCCTGGTAAAAAGAAACTAGTAACAGAGTTAAAAAAAGAAGTAAAAGATGCTGATAAAGTTTATCTAGCTACCGACCCTGACCGTGAAGGAGAAGCAATTAGTTGGCATTTAAAAGATGCATTAGGAATTAAAGATAAAGACTATGAACGCGTTTTATTCCATGAAATTACGCATGATAAAGTAATAGATGCCTTTAAAGAACCTAGAAAAATAGATGATGATTTAGTAAAAAGTCAGGAAACAAGAAGAATATTAGATCGTATTATTGGTTTTCGTTTATCAAAATTAATGCAATCAAAAACAGGTGGTAAAAGTGCTGGTCGTGTACAAAGTGTTGCCTTAAAACTAATTGTAGACCGTGAGCGTGAAATTAAGGCATTTGTTCCAGAAGAATATTGGACAATTACTTCTATATTTGATGATTTTAATGCTGACTTATTTGAATATAAAAATAAAAAAATAGAAATTCATAACGAAGATGAAGCAGATTCTATTTTAGAAAAGTTAACAGATACTTATAAATTGGTTAAAATTGAAGAAAAGGTAAAAAATAAGAAGAGTAAACCACCATTTATTACTAGTACCCTACAGCAAGAAGCATCTACCAAATTGGGTTTTCCTGCTAAAAAAACAATGAGTATTGCCCAAAAGCTTTATGAAGGTATTGATTTAGGAAAAGAAACAGTAGGTTTAATCACTTATATGAGAACAGATTCTATTCGCTTATCAGATGAATTTATTGGTAGCAGTAAAAAGTTTATTGAAACAAATTACGGTAAAAATTATGTTGGCTATGTAAAACAAACTAAAAGTAAAGAAAATGTACAAGATGCGCACGAAGCAATTCGTCCTACTAGCGTTTTAAGAACACCAGACACTGTTAAAGAATATTTATCAAATGATGAATATAAATTGTATCGTATTATTTACTATCGTGCTTTAGCATCTATTATGGCAGATAGTAAAGTTAACCAAACTACAGTTATCTTTGATAATCAAGAATATTTATTTAAAACTACAGGTCAAGTATTAATCTTTGATGGTTATTTAAAAGTATATGCTGATTATGAAAGCAGTGAAGATAAGATTTTGCCTGTTTTTAAAGAGGAAGAATATAAAACCGAAAATGTAGAGAAAAAACAACACTTCACTAGTCCACCTAGTCGTTATACAGAAGCTAAGTTAATCCAAGAAATGGAAAAGTTAGGAATTGGTAGACCATCTACTTATGCTACTATTATTAGTAATATTCGTGATCGTGGTTATGTAAATTTAGAAGATAAAAAATTTGTTCCAACAGATATTGGATTTGAAGTAACAGATAAACTTCAAGAATTCTTTAGTGATATTATTAATGTAGAGTATACTGCCAATATGGAAAATGATTTAGATAAAATAGCTACGAATAATGCTAATAATATTCAAGTATTAACAGATTTTTATCAAAAATTTGATCCTATTTTAAAACAAGCATTTGGTGAGATGGAAAAAGCTAAACCACAAGAAACAGGGGAAATTTGTCCAGAATGTGGTAGTCCTTTAGTGATTCGTAAAGGTAAATATGGTAATTTTACTGCTTGTAGCAATTATCCAGAATGTAAATATATTAAAAAAGAAATGAAAGAAACAAAAGAAATTATGGACTGTCCTATTTGTAAACAAGGAAAAATTATTGAAAAAAAGACAAAAAGAGGAAAGGTTTTCTATGGTTGCAACAATTATCCAAAATGTAAAGTAGCTACTTGGGATATGCCAACTGGTAAAATTTGTCCAGAATGTGGTAATTTATTAGTAACTAAAAATAATATAATCAAGTGTAGTAATTCTGAATGTAAATATGAAGAAAAAGAAAAGTAAATTTTATGCTTTTCTTTTTCTTTTGGACTATACTTATGGTATCATTAGATTATGAGGTGTATGTTATGGCAAGATTTAAATTTAAAGTTTATTTAGAAAATAAAATAAAGTTTATTGAGTTAGAAGAATATCAAAAGAAAACCTTACAAGAAATGGATATTATCTGTTTAGAAAAAGAAAGTTACTATGATTTATTAGATGATTTAGCATATACATTAGATGTTTCAAGGAGTGAAATTAAAAAAGTATATATTTATGACAGTATTAAAGATAATGATTTTTCTATTATATGTGGTAACTCTTATATTGAAAATATCATAAGAGAAATATCAAACGGTAAGAAAGTAACTGAAACAAATAGTTATTTAGAAATGAAAAACTATTTATTAGACCAATTAGAAAATGATAATTATAAAACTTTTTTAACAGAGGTTTATAATTATGGTAATACTTTTCAAGGTATATTAAGTCGTTATGCTACTAGTTTTCATCAAGGCGTTTATTCAGAAGAAGAAATTAAAAATTTACAAGATCTAAAATCTGAAATTTTAGAGAGATTAGCAAAATACAAAAATTATAGAGGACTAGCTATTTCTCGTAAGAAAAAAGAAGAAAACTATTTTTATATAAAGAAAAGTGTTCCAAAAAAGAATTCATTAAGTGTTACTACTAAATTGGTAACTAATCCTAACTATACCCTAAATCGTACCTTTAAAACGACTTTAGAAAAAGTAGAAGAATATAACCAAGAAACAGAAGAATATTTAGATCCAGAAGAATACGAAATGATGTATGGTGAAGATGACCCTAAAGGAATAAAATAACATGAAAGATGTAAAAGATTTTACCACTTATTTAAAAGTAGAAAAAAATTATTCTAATTACACCATAAAAAATTATCAACTAGATATAGAATCTTTTTTAGATGACTGTAAAGAAAATAACATTGATTATTTAAAAATAACCTATCAAGAAGCTCGTAGTTATGTAAATCATTTATATAACGAAAAACATGAAAAAGCAACATCAGTTAGTCGTAAAATATCTTCTATTCGTAGTTTTTATCGTTACCTTGCAAACAATAAAAAGGAAAATTATTCTTTTCATTTATTAAAGTTACCCAAAAAAGGAAAAAGGTTACCTAAGTATTTAGAATATAATGAAATTGATGAAATTTTTGATATTCCTAATTTAGAAGAACCTCTTGGTATTCGAAATTCTTTAATTTTAGAAATGTTATATGCAACAGGTATGCGTGTTGGGGAACTAGTAAGTATTAAAGTAAATGATATTAATATGAATACGAAAACTATTAAAATTTTAGGAAAAGGAAATAAAGAAAGAATTGTTTACTTTAATAAGATAACAGAAAAAAGATTAAAACTTTATTTAAAAGAAGCAAGGGGTAATTTAAATACAAAAAAGAGTGATTATCTTTTTTTAAATAAATTAGGAGGTAGACTAACACCAAGAGGGGTAGAATATGTTTTAGATGAAATTATGAAACATACGGCTATTACGAAACATTTAACTCCTCATATGCTTAGGCATAGTTTCGCAACACACTTATTAAATGAAGGATGTGATTTATTAAGTGTTCAAGAATTATTAGGACATGAATCTTTGTCAGCTACTAATATTTATACTCATATTACGAATGATAGAATTAAAAGTGTTTATTTAAGAACACACCCTAGAGCAAGAAAGGAAAAATAACAGATGGCTAAGTTGTATTTTAGATATGGTGCTATGAATTGTGGCAAAACAACTCATTTAATGATGACCTCTCATAATTTTGAAGAACAAGGTATGAAAGCAGTGATTATAAAACCTAAAATTGATTCAAAAGGAAACAATAAAATTGTATCAAGAGGTTTAGGTGAAAAGAAAATTGATGAAATAATAGATGAAAATACTAATATTTATGAATTAATTTATAACAAATATCAAAATGCTAGATGTATTTTAGTAGATGAAGCACAGTTTTTATTACCAAAACAGATAGATGAGTTATTATTAATAACGACAAAATTAGATATTCCTGTAATTGCTTATGGGCTTCGTACTGATTTTTTAACACAGGGTTTTCCAGGCAGCACAAGATTACTTCAAGTATCTCATAGTATTGAAGAGATGAAAACAATCTGTAAATGTGGAAAAAAAGCTACTTTTGTGATTCGTAAAATAGATGGAAAAGATGTTTTTTCTGGAAAACAAGTAGCAATAGATGGAAAAGCAAACATTACTTATGAATCTGTATGCAGTAAATGCTATCAAGAAAGAAAAGAAAAATTTTATTCTAAAGAAGTAGAACATCAAAAATGTACGAAAATGAAATATTCCATTTAACTATTAGTAATAAATATAAAAATTAAAAATAAAATATAGATGAATAATGAATAGAAAAGAAATTTGTAAACTGAGTTTAATTTTCTATATTTAAATTGTTTTGTCTATATTTTTTTGTTATACTTGGGTTAAGTAAAAGTAGAAAGGGTGATGATATGAAATATGTTTACTTATTCAGTGAAGGAAATGCTAGTATGAGAAATTTACTAGGTGGTAAGGGAGCTAATTTAGCAGAAATGACGAATATTGGTCTACCTGTACCACAAGGATTTACTATCACAACAGAAGCATGTTGTAAGTATTATGAAGATGGTAAAGAAATTAATGAAGAAATAAAATCTCAAATCGATGAATACATCACGAAACTAGAAGAAATTACTGGTAAGAAATTTGGAGATAAAGAAAATCCTTTATTAGTGAGTGTAAGAAGTGGAGCACGAGCTAGTATGCCAGGTATGATGGATACTATCTTAAATTTAGGATTAAATGAAGATGTGGTAAATGCTTTAATAGAAAAATCAAATAATCCAAGATGGGCATGGGACTGTTATCGTAGATTTATTCAAATGTATTCTGATGTCGTAATGGAAGTTGGTAAAAAATACTTTGAAGAATTAATTGATAAAATGAAAGAAAATAAACATGTCAAATTAGATGTAGAATTAAATGCAGAAGATTTAAAAGAGTTAGCAAGACAGTTTAAAGAAGAATACAAAACTAAAATTGGTAGTAGTTTTCCAGATGATCCCAAAGAACAGTTATTAGGAGCAATCAAAGCAGTATTTAGAAGTTGGGATAACCCTAGAGCTAATGTTTATAGAAGAGATAATGATATTCCATATTCTTGGGGAACTGCTGTAAATGTACAGTCAATGGCTTTTGGTAATATGGGAGAAGATTGTGGAACTGGAGTTGCTTTTACTCGTGACCCTGCAACTGGTGAAAAAGGTTTATTTGGAGAATTTTTAACCAATGCACAAGGAGAAGATGTAGTAGCTGGTGTTAGAACGCCAATGCATATTACGGAAATGGAACAGAAATTCCCAGAAGCATTCAAACAATTTAAAGAAGTGTGTAAAATTCTAGAAGATCATTACAAAGATATGCAAGATATGGAATTTACTGTTGAACATGGTAAACTTTATATGCTACAAACTAGAAACGGTAAAAGAACGGCACAAGCTGCTTTAAAGATTACGTGTGATTTAGTAGATGAAGGTATGCGTACGGAAGAAGAAGCTGTATTAATGATAGATCCTAGAAATTTAGATACTTTACTTCATCCACAATTTGATGTTGGTGTATTAAAATCTGCTACCCCTATTGGAAAAGGGTTAGGAGCATCTCCAGGAGCAGCCTGTGGTAAAATTGTGTTTACTGCAAGTGATGCCGAAAGAGAAGGACTTGGTGGCAAGAACGAAAAAGTAATTTTAGTAAGACTAGAAACTTCTCCTGAAGATATAACAGGAATGAAAGCTAGCCAAGGTATTTTAACCGTTCGTGGTGGAATGACTTCTCATGCTGCAGTAGTAGCTCGTGGAATGGGGACTTGTTGTGTATCTGGTTGTGGCGATATTAAAATGAATGAAGAAAAGAAAGAGTTTAACCTAGCTGGTAAAACTTATCATGAAGGAGATATTATTTCAATAGATGGTTCAACTGGTAATATTTATGATGGTGTAATTCCGACAACAGATGCTAAAATAGCTGGTGAATTTGGTCGTGTTATGGCTTGGGCTGATAAGTATAGAATACTAGGAGTAAGAACTAATGCTGATAATCCAACCGATGCTAAGAAAGCAGTAGAATTAGGAGCAGAAGGAATTGGACTTTGCCGTACAGAGCATATGTTCTTTGATGAAGCAAGAATTCATTCAATGAGAAAAATGATTTTATCTGATACTGTTGAAAAAAGAGAAAAAGCCTTAGCTGAATTGATTCCATATCAAAAAGGTGATTTTAAAGCTATGTATAAAGTTTTAAAGGGTCTTCCAATGACCGTTCGTTATTTAGATCCACCTCTTCATGAATTTTTACCAACTGAAGAAAAAGAGATCATAGATTTAGCTAAAGATATGGGTGTAACAGTGGAACAGTTAAAACAAAAATGCGTTGATTTACACGAATTTAATCCTATGATGGGACATCGTGGTTGTAGACTAGATGTAACTTATCCTGAAATAGCTAGAATGCAAACTCGTGCTTTAATGGAAGCAGCAATTGAAGTAAAAGAAGAAGATGGTTTTGATATTATTCCAGAAATTATGATTCCGTTAGTAGGTGAAGTAAAGGAATTAAAATTTGTGAAAGATATCGTTATTGAAACAGCTGAAAAAGTTAAGAAAGAGAAAAATTCAGATATAAATTATCATATCGGTACTATGATTGAAATTCCTCGTGCTGCTCTTACTGCTGATGATATTGCAAAAGAAGCAGAATTCTTCTCATTTGGAACCAACGATTTAACACAAATGACATTTGGTTTTTCTAGAGATGATGCTGGTAAGTTCTTAGGCTCATATTATGAAAATAAAATATATGAACAAGATCCATTTGCTAGACTTGATCAAGTTGGAGTTGGTAAACTGGTAGAAATGGCAGTAGAAAAAGGTAAAACAATACGACCAGATATTAAACTTGGTATTTGTGGTGAACATGGAGGAGATCCTTCTAGTGTAGAATTTTTCCATAAAGTTGGACTTACTTATGTATCATGCAGTCCATTTAGAGTACCAATTGCTAGACTCGCTGCTGCACAGGCTGCCATTAAAAATGATGATAGAAAGTAGAAATGTCAAAATATCCAAGGAAGAAAAAATATGGAGTTAAAAAAGATTCAAAAAGATATTAGGATTATCTGAAATGCTAGGTTTTGATTTATCAGACGAAAAAGAAAAAAATATTTCTAAGAATGAAAAACGTATATATAAAATATAGATGAGGTAAATGTAAGAATAAGTGATTAATATTTAGATGTTAAAAAAGTTGTCTAACTTAAATTCATATTATAAAATTAGAGATTAAGATTACTTATATAGGTTCTATGTCAAGTAGTGTTGGTGGGACCAAAAACTAATGATAATAGAATTACTATTTATGGGGACTAGAAATAGTCCTCTTTAATTTTGTTTAATAGGATTATATAATCCTTTAATCAACATAACTCTAGCTTTTA
>UQOS01000026.1 GCA_900542735.1 uncultured Mycoplasmatota bacterium
TTATCTGTTGTTCCTTCTTTTGCATAATTAAAAAATGCATAAGTTACTCCTACTGTTATTACTATTAAACTAATAATTCCTATTAATGTAATAATTATTTGTTTCTTTTTATTTTTCATAGTGACCTCCTACTGCTTAGTCTTTACTATTTTTAAGAATTTATGTATTAACATATCGTTAATCAATATCTATTCTATTATCATTTTACATTCAAAAAGATGTGGTGTCAATAAATTAAAATTATTATTGTTACTACTCGTATTTAATTAATAGAAATGGTATAATTATAACGGTGATAAATTATGAAACTAATCGAAAATGTAACTAAAGAAGAATATGAAAATTTTGTTAAGAACCATAAAAAAAGTCATTTTCTACAATCCTATGCCTGGGGAGAATTTGCTAAAAAAGAAAAAGGACTATTTCCACATTACATTGGTCTAAAAGATGATAACGATACTCTAGTAGCAGCTACTCTTCTATTAGAAAAAAAATTACCACTAGGTATGTCATATCTATATGCCCCTCGTGGTTATGTAATTGACTATGATAATGTAGATTTATTAACAGAATTCACAAATCAAATCAAAGTCTTTGCTAAAAAGAAAAAAGCTATCTTTGTTAAAATAGACCCAGATATTATCTATAACGAAGAAGATACCTTTGGTAATAAAATAGTAACAGATAATAATAAAGAGTTAAATACTTTAAAAAAATTAGGTTATAAACATTTAGGATTTACTAAAAATTTCGAAACGATGCAACCTCGTTATACCTTTAGAATTAATATGGACAAGCCTTGGGAAGAAATAGAAAATAACTTTTCTAAAACAACGAAACAAAGGATTAAAAAAGCAGAAGATTTCTTTGTAGATGTTAAAGTAGGTAGTTATGATGATATTAACACTTTCTACAACTTAATGATAATAACTGAAAATAGAAAAGATTTTATTACCCATAATGAAGCATATTATAAATCTCTCTATGAAATATGGAATCAAGATAATTCCTGTAATCTATTCTTAGGTTCTGTAAATCTTGATAAAATTATAAATAAACAAAATAATACACTAGATGAATTAAAAGAAGAACTTAGTAAACTCCCTACTGAAAATCTAAGTAAAAGTCAAAATACAAAAAAACAAGAACTAGAAAAAAGAATTTCAAAAATAAATAGTGATTTAACTAGATATATTGAAATTCGTAATGAATACGGTAGTGATATTACGCTAAGTGCTCATTTTATAATTGAATATGCTGATAAAGCTTGGGTATTATATGCTGGAAACCATAATATTCTAACAGATACCTATACAAATTATGAAACCTATAAAGATCATATCAAATACTACTATGATAAAAAAATAAAAACTTATGACCAATTTGGTACCATAGGTGATTTAAGAAAAGATAATCCACTACTAGGACTTCATGAATTTAAAAAGAAATTCGGTGGTGATTATGTAGAATTTACCGGTGAATTTGATTACATCATCAATAAACCAATGTATTTCATCTTCACAAAACTAGTACCAATTTATCGTAATTTAGTGAAAAAACTAGCCAAAAAGAAAAGAGGTCAAAAATGAATTTAATAGAATTATCAAAAGAAGAATTTATAGAATTTTCTAAAAACTACCCCTATTCTCTTTTCTTTCAAAGCCCCTATTGGATTGAAATAAAAAAATTCAATAATTGGAATGGTACTATGATAGGAATGAAAAAAGAAAATAAAATCATAGCAGCAACAGTTATTTTAACAAAAAATATAAAAGGAATTAATAAAAAAATGGCCTATGCTCCTCGTGGCTTTTTATTAGATTATCAAGATGAAAAATTACTAGAAAAATTCACTCAAGAAATAAAAGAATACTGTAAAAAAAATAATATTCTTTTTCTAAAAATAAATCCTTATATCAAATATCAAGAACATGATATTGATGGTAACATAATAGAAAATACTAAAAATGATAAATTAATTCAAAAATTAACTGAACTTGGTTACATACATCAAGGCTTCTATATTACTATGGACGAAAAAAAAGACTTAGAGCCAAGATGGTTATCTGTTTTAGAGTTAGAAAACAAAACTACTGATGAAATACTAAAAGAAATGCGTACCACTACTAGGTGGTCTATTCGAAATAGTGAAAAAAACTGTCTAAGAGTAATTGAATGTAGTCGTGATGACTTAAAAGAATTTAAACTTCTTATGAAACATACAGCTGAAAGAAGAGAATTTATTGATAGACCACTTTCTTACTATCAAAATATGTATGATGTATTAAGTAAAGAAGACTTAATAAAAGTCCTTCTAGTAGAAATCAATTTCAAAGAATTATTAGAAAAAACAACCAAAGAAAAAGAAGAATTATTAGAAAAGATTGAAAGAAGTAAAGATAATCCTAAAAAACAGAATCAATTAAAAGAATTAACCCAAGAATTAACATCTTTTGATAAAAGAATAGAAAATTTACTAGAATATCAAAAGAAATATGGTGATACCAAAATAATAGCTGGTGGATTATATATGTTATATGGAAGACAATTAGTCTATCTATTAGGTGCATCTTATAAAGAATTTATGAAATATAATTCTCAATATCTTCTACAGTGGCAAATGATTAACTATGCAAAAGAACATAACTATCAAACATTTAACTTCTACGGAATTGATGGCGATTTCAGTAAAGAATCTAAAAACTACGGTTTATTCGATTTTAAAAGGGGATTTTCAGCTTGCGTAGTAGAACTAATTGGAGAATTTGATTTAGTAATAAATAAACCACTATATCATTTATATAAATTAGCATTCAAAACCTATAAAATACTTAAAAATATAAAAAATCATATCAAAAAATAGAGAGGAAAAATTCTTCTCTATTTCTTTTACTTTAATATTAAAAATCCAATTAATCCAATTAAAAGCACTACCATAGAAGCAACAATTGTAGTAAGAGCAAAAGTGCTTCCATACCCTTTATTCATCATATTTAATAAATTAATTTTAAACATATCTTTATCTTTATTTGTTTTAGATACCATAACACCTTTATAAGCAGAAAGTTCTGTACGGTGTCCTTCTTCTAGTATATCTTCTGGAGTAATATTAGTTAATAACACAACCTTTTTATCTAAATAAACAGTATAATGAAGAGTAATCACACCATGTACTTTACTAAACATTTCATCAGTTGGTAACTTAAGTTCATACATAATGCTACCATCTTTATTTTCTCCTACTGCTACTCCTAAGAATTCTCCCTGTTTTAATTTTGGATAATACTCAAACATCATCTTCTTATAAGCAAGCATATTATATTTACGAACAGATCTTTCTTTTACTCTAAAATCATTTTCATTTAAATACTCAAATACATAATTATCTTTCATGGTTACCTCCCAATCCACTTTTTAATTCTTTTTAAACCTTTATATATATAATAAAAATTTGAAGTCTTTAAATCAAACTGTCCTATATATTCAATGACATTTCCACCAAAACCCTTTTTAAATTCATAAATTCCATAATACTTACCATTTGGATTAAAATCTCCAGTAATTCCATAGAAATTACAATACTCAAAGCCTTCTTTATAAGCTTCTTTAATATGATGTTCATACATTAAATATTTAGGAGTAAACTGTTTATATTCAGCTAAAACCCCACTAGATAAAGTTAAATACTCATTACCAGATCTTAAAGAAAGCAAACACCCAATATCTTTACCATTTGGATTTTCTTCTTTAAATTTAGTAGCTTTTTCTAACTCTTTTTCATACTTTTCAATCTGTTTCAAAGCATTTTCTTTTTGAGAAAGTAATCTACTTCCTACCATATCTTTTTCCATTTTATCTAACACAATTTGATAATTCTTTTTTGCTTCTTCTAATAAACTAAGAGTATGACTATAATAAATATTAGGGTCTAAATAAGCAATATAAATGGTCATCAAATCCTTCATATGCTTATACATTTTTTGATAATAATCTAGACTTCTAGAAAAGAAATCTCTACGCTTAGAAGTAACTTCAAAAATCTCAGCCATAACCTTTAAATCATCAATAGTACCCTCTCTTACCATTAAACCTTTTTTAATACAAAAGTCAATATTCTTTCTGGTACTTTTAGAAAATTTTACTTTTTTTGACTCATAATCTTGATCTAAAGTAAAACGATAACACCATCTAGCCTGTCTAGAATCTAAATAAATATTAAAACCATAATGCTTATAACCCAAGTCTTTTAAATTTTGAATACTTTCATCATCACTAGGATTATTCTTATCAATTTCTCCATCAGATGTTCTAACGCGATAAATAACATTAGGATCTATCGTTAAAATAAAGCCACCCTGTTTTTTAATATATTTTTTTAAACTTTTTGTGAAAAAGGTAAGTAACTCTTTATTATGATAATCTACTAATAATCCACGGGGTGCATAAAACATTTTCTTACCTAAAATAGTAGTATCTTCTAACATTAAAGAACTAGCTATTATATTACCATCTTCTTTTACACCAACATAATGAATTTTACTCCCAAGTTCTTCCTTTAAATGTGCAAGTTCTACCGTTTGCATGAAAGATTCATAAGGACAACTCTTAGAAAAATTTCTAAATTCATCTTCTGTTAAGATACAAAATTCCATTTTCTCACCTTCTCTTTAACTTATTAAATATTTTTTCAATATTTCCTCTACCAAAAATATCATAAACTAACCTACTCTTAAACATAATCGTAAAATAAATAACGACTCCAATTCCACTAAACAATAAAACATATAACATATTTAATATTTTACTAGTAGTAGTAATTGGGAAAATATATTTCATAATAAGTAAACAAATAACCATAACTAGTGTAATTAAAAAGATATTAATAACTCTTTTAATTGTTTCTTCATAACTAATTTTATATTTCTTACCAATATATCTTAAAGCTAAATAACTACAAGCAAAATAACCCAATATAGTAGAAGTTGTAGAACCATAATAAGCAGGTAATCCCATATTATGAAAAGCATATAGTAATGGAATATTTAAAAGAGCATTTGTAAGTAAACCTGTTAACAAGCAAATAAATACTTGTTTATATTCTTTTAATAACTGTAATATAGTAACACTAGCAGTAAATAAAGTAGTAGCAAGGGCTACAAATACATAATACTGGTAAACACTAGGTCCAAACTCACTAACTCCATAAAAGAAAGTCCAAACAGGTTTTGCTAAAACAGATAAACCAAATGTCATAGGAATCGTAAAAAATAAAGACCATTGTATCGTTTGATTAATTTTTTTCTTAACATCATCCATATCTTTTTTCACAAAACTAGCTGTTAGATGAGGAATTAAACTAACCATTAAACCTGTAGAAATAGAAGCAATAATCATATTAATCTTTTGTCCCCAAGTAGAAACAACACTCATAATAGCTTCTGCTTCTGTTGCGGTATAACCAATTCCATTTACCAATACTTTTACTAACATAAAAACATCTACAGAATTAATTAATGATTTAAAAACATCTATCATAATGAAAGGAAAAGCATAAATAAGAATCTTTTCAATAATTTCTTTATCTGTAATTTTAGGTTCTTCTACTTTTAAAGTTTCTTTTTCTAACTCTTTCTTATTCTTTTTCGTCTTATATACTAAATAAAAATAAGAAGTAAGTGCTCCAACTGTAGCTGAAAATACTGCTACCCCTACTGCGGTCGTTAAAGAAAGACCTAAAACATTTAGAGTCAAATAACTACCAAAAATAATCACTAAAACTCTAACAATCTGTTCTAATACTTGACTAATAGAAGTAGGAGTAATAAATTTATGTCCCTGTAAATAACCTCTATAAATACTTAATATAGGAACAATTAATACTGCTGATGCAATTACTCTTACTACAAAAGTAACATCTTCTATCGTGTTACCACCACTAACATTACCAATAATTAAAATAGCTATCCATCTAGCAAAGATAAACATAATTAGAAAGCAAATAATTCCTAAAAATGATAATACTTTTTTTCCTAGTTTAAAAGTTCTTCTTTTCGCATTATAATAACCAAGTACATTATATTCACTCACAATCTTACTAATAGCAAGAGGAATACCAGCTTGAGAAATACCTAAAAATATAGAATAGATAGAATACGCATAGCCATATAAAGCTCCACCCTGTTCACCAATAATAGCATAAAACGGAATTACATAGATTATTCCTAATATTTTACTAAGTACAATTCCCAAAGTCGCAATAAACGCACCCTGCATAAAGGAATTTTTCTTCATATCATGCACCTTCCATTCTATCTATAAACTAATATACCACAAAACTTAAATTTTTAATAGAACCTATTTACAAAACTAATTGATATTATTATAATAAAAAACAAAAAAAGAGGTAATATATGAAAAAAGAAAATGTTAACTATACTAAAATTAATTATGCTAGTTCATCAGTAGATGTAACTCTAGAATCCAGTAATTACTTATTAGAACACAATTTTTTAGAAAATAATCAAGAGACAAATATTTCTTTATTAGAAAGATCACTAATCAACTATTCAATTTTAAAGTTAGTAGAATGGAATATAGATATTGAAAAACTAAACTTAGAAGAAATCGACAATTTAGATTATTTATTAAAAACACTTAATAGTGAAATCCCAAGTTCAAAAGAAAGAGAAGAATTTTTTGCTCAATATACACACTGTATTATTTATATAGTAAGTAACATAGTAAGAAAAAATCCAATAGCTTGGGAAAGTAATACTGATAGTGAAATAGAATTTAAACTAGATAAAAATACTCTAACTACTAATAAAAAGATAGAAAGTTATAAAATACCACTCATGTTAATTGATAGAATAAAAGAAAATTATAATACAAAAAAGAATCCTGTCATGATAAAATAGGATTCTTTTATTTATAAATAGTATTTTGATCAAACAACTTAATAATTTTTAAAGCTTTCGTATTAATATCTTTAATTTTATTTATTTTATATTTTTTAAACCACTTTGTATTTACAAGTTCTAACTGCAACTTAGTAACTTCTTCTAAACAATGAACTAATTCTATTAGAGAACCATCTTTACCAGTAATACCATCAAAAAAATGTGTTAACTCATCAATTTCTCCCTGAAAACGCAAACTTTCTACTGTTGATGAGAATGTTTTATTGTCAAGTAACTTACGGCAAATAATAGATTCTAGTAAATAACTATTAGAGTGATAATTACTATCTACAGAATGATAAATAGAATATAGCGTTGTATTAATACTAGAATCTGTAAAAGTATAAGTAGAAAAACTACGAATAATATCAATAATCATTTCCGTTTCTTTGGTATTAATAACTTCTTCTAATAGTGTAAATTCATTTTTTCGAAGATAAGATAAATTTTCTTTATCAAAATAATGATAAACAAGTCCATTACGAATTCTAATCGTATCATCTACTAACATTTCATTTTTCATAGAATTAATAGCATGATTAAATTCATGTACTAAATTATCTAAAAGCTGCATAAGAGAAATATTTTGATAATTATTTAAAACAACGCCCTTTACTATTTTATACTGATTATCTTTTAAAATAGGTTTACTAAAATAATAAGCCTGATACACTTTATCTTGCTTATCTTGAATCAAAATAGGTACATTTTCAAAACAACTTTCTACTAACATTTTATTAGAAATTCCATATTTTAAAATAAAAGCCGGTACAATTAAATATAGTAAATGCGTAATATTATCAGGATAATGATACTCATCAGCAATCTTATTACTAAACTTAATTTCTTCTAATACTAACTGATTCATAAATGTTTGATTATCCATATTACTTTTTTTCACCACCTATTTGTTTTAAAGATGCCGGTATAATAATACCATCTCCATATTTTTCAGAAATATCGTCCATTACCTCTTGAATTTTATCATTATGTAAATCCTTTTCTTTATCAAAAAGAGACAACTGCTTACTATTATCACTAGTAAAGTCTGCTAATCTAATACCAATTAAACGAAGAGGTTCACCACGCCAACCTTTATCTAAAAGCTCCACCACATATTTATAAATTTCAGAAGTAACATTAGTAGGATTCGTAACCTTAAGTTGATGAGAATAAGAAACAAAATCACCTGTTTTAAAAATAATCGCTATCGTTTTGGCATATACCTTTTCATATCTTGCTTGTCTACCTACTCGATCTGCTTGCTTCATTAAAAGTTGCTTTAATAAATAAGTAGAATCCGTATCTTGGGGAAGCGTTTCCGTTACACTAATACTTTTACTTTTTCCACTATGGTTATCAGGATTAACAGGAGTAAAATCAATACCATTTGCATAATTATGCATCATATCTCCCTGGGACTTAAACTTTTTCCTTAAAAAATTAATATCTGTATGTGCTAAATCCCCTATCGTTTTAATACCAAGAGAAAGTAATACCTTACTAGAAGATTTTCCAACCATAAATAAATCTGTAACCGATAAAGGCCACATTTTTCTTTCTATTTCATACTGAAATAAAGTATGTACCTTATTTGGTTTTTCAAAATCACTTGCCATTTTAGCACATAGTTTATTATTAGCTACTCCAATATTAACAGTATAACCAAACCTTTCATGAATTTCATCTTTAATATGATAAGCAAGCTCAATTGGATTAGGATACAAAAGTTCTGTACCAGACATATCTAAAAAACATTCATCAATCGAATACCTCTCCACTTTATCTGTAAGAGTACAAAAATATTGATACAAACGATTAGACTCTCTATGATAAAGTTCATAATCACCAGGAAATATTTTCAAATTAGGGCACTTTCTTCTAGCCATATATAAAGGTTCTGCCGTTACTACTCCCATTTTTTTTGCAACAGGACTCTTAGCAGTCACAATTCCCTTTCTCTGTTCTTCATCGCCACCAATAACAGATGGTATCGTTCTAATATCAACAGGATACCCTTTCTTTAATAAGTCAACAGCAGTCCACGACAAAAAGGCATTATTTACATCAATATGAAAAATAAGTCTCTCTTTCATAACACCACCATATTTATTATAAAACAGAAAAGTTAAGGAAACAATCGAACAAGCTATTTTTTATAATATACAACCATTGCCGAAAAACAGTAAATCTGTTCTTCACTAAAAATACCCATAGATACTTGATATTTAATATCAATTACCTCTATAGTATCATCTAAAAAATCATTAATAGCACTCTCTAAATCTTTCTCGTCTTCAAAATCAAATACTTTTACTTTCATAATATCACCAGGTTAATTATAAAGAAAAAGTAGTAAGAAATTTGTTTAAAATTCTTATCTACTTTATTTTTTATTTATTAATTACATACTCTAAGGAAATACTATCACTTAGATCTTGATCAATACTAGCTTTTAAGTATTTGCCTTCTTCACTTTCTAAAGTATCCCCTATATAAGCTACTAAAGTTGTTTTCTTTTTATTAGCATCTGTTAAATTAATGTTGATAGTTTTTAAATGGTAAATATCTCCACTTTCATTATTTACTTCGGCCGTAAAAGTAGTAATTACATTCTCATAAATTAGATTAGCTTTTTCAAAACTTAATCCATCTACTGTTTGATTTTTTAAATATCCTGTATTAGGATCTGCAAATGATTTTCCAATAATAAACACTAAAACCATTACAATTAACAAGCTACCTACAATAATAACTGGTTTCTTACTTTTTTCAAACCATATTCTTACTTTTTTATCCATATTTTTCACTCTCCTATATAGGTAATTCTAGCATAACCGTTTCCAATTTTAGCATAATAGCTGATTGCTTCTTCTGATACATTAGTAGTTGAAATAGTTTTAGTAGATTCTTCACTAGATTCACTACAACTATAACAATACATCACTTTATTCGTTAAAAGTGAATTTCCTATATAGCCAGAACCGCCGCCACCAGCTCCAGCATAATCAGAATGATTATTTCCTCCACTAAAGCCACCATAATATCCACCACCTCCGGCAGAATTACCAAAAATGGATTCACCAATTCCAAATGCATTTCCAGATGACTGTGTACCAGCTAGTGATGATACAACTGTAAATGAAGTAGTACTACCAAATGAAGAACTTGGACCAACTCCATTCATACCACCACCAGAGCCACCATTTCCCCAACGAGCAGCACTGACATGATTAGCTTGATCTCTAGCTCCACCGCCGCCACCTGATACAATTAAAATGTTTGATTCTTTTTTTTCTAAATTGGATAATAATCCGCTTGAAGTAGCAATATGAGTAGCTCCACCACCGCTACCGTTCATATGATTAGCACCAGAATTTCCGATTACATTACCACCACCATTATAACCACCACTAAGTGATTGTCCTATATAAGTAGCGCCAGATCCTTGACCACCTATATTAATATAAAGTTTATCACCTTCGTTAAGAGAAATTATACCACTAGAATATCCACCATATCCGCCAATATAACTACTGACACTTCCTCCTTGAGCTCCCCAGGTTTCTAACTGATAAAATCCTGTTTTACCAATAGTATAGATTTGTTCATCACCAGTATAATTATAATTACTAATATATTCATCATCAGATTCAACAATTATAATATTTTTACTTACCGTTTTACTAATTCCTGCTCCACTTTCTATATTACATACTATTTCATGTGAACCAAGTTCCAAATTTTTTGTACTTATAACTACATTTTCAGCATCTTTACAAACTACAGTAGCACCACTTATACCAAATGTGTATTTTGTTGGTAATTGCAAATCAAGGTTTTGCACTAAACGATCAGGCAAATTAAGTTCAATAGTTGGTTCTGTTGTGTCTATTTTAGTAATAGTGAAACTACTGCTTGATACTACT
This sequence comes from uncultured Mycoplasmatota bacterium, assembly GCA_900542735.1. Lineage (GTDB taxonomy): Bacteria > Bacillota_I > Bacilli_A > RF39 > UBA660 > Alloscybalousia. Next base: position 10,889 of record UQOS01000026.1, read on the forward strand.
TTACCATTATCCACAACTCTTGCTAATACTGTAGTTTCATTTTCCACAGTGATTGGGGATAAGTATTCAATCCAAGTTTCACCTAAATCTAAACTATATTCATTTCTATAACCTTCTGGATAAGTAATATCGATCGTTTTATTAACTGACCAATTAACATCATTAATTTCTATTGATGGACTACTATCTTTAATAGCATTGGTTCTCAAATTAATTTCTGTAATTGTTAGAGTACTACTTCCAGAGTAAACACTTGCTTTTACACTACCAATTGGTATTACCAAAGTAGTTAAATTTTGAGTTAATGAAACACTAGCTAATTCTTGATTACTACTATCGAATAACTTAATATAGGAATTACTTGCAACTTCTCCAGTAGTATAAATTCTTAATGTATTATTATCAACGCCATTTAATCCAAACAATTTGTTACTATTTTTAGAAATAACACTACTAGTCTCTTTACTATTATCAAATACCTCATTTGGCATATTATCAGTTAATACCTTTACTGTATAAGTAACTACTTCTGTTTCATTACCATCTTTATCAATAGCTTTAGCAAGTATTTTAGTACCAATATCAGCTTTAAATGGTTTTGTATAGTCTAACCAAGTTGTACCATTATCCAAACTATATAGTTTTTTTGGAAGATATGATAAATATGTTATTTTTATTTCGTTATAAGATTGTATAATTTCATTTTGTGTTACTGTTGAATAATAGTTTCTTTCAAAAATTGCTGGCGAAATTACTACCATAACTTCACTAAGTCTTGCATGAGTATCGCCACCATATCCACCAGTAAATTTAATTCTAAATGTATTCTCTGGTACTTCTATAATTTGCTTTCTATTTATACCAGATTTTGTTAATAAAACTTTATCTGAAGAATCCAAAAATTCTATGCCTATTTTATACGAGTACTGAGATTCTATATCTACTATTGAAATTTTCTTATTCCATAACTCTTTAGATATATTCAAATAGCCATTCTCAACAGTTGTTGAAATATTTCCATCATATGCTTCTGGCCCTAACGCATCACTTGGAAGTACTGCCGTATAAGTAGATATTTTTGTTTCATTACCATTTTTATCTATTCCTCTAGCATCTAATTTATCACCTATTTCAAGTCTTATGACATTATTTTGATATTCTTGCCAGTTTCCTTTATTAATCCTATATTGCTTTTTGACACTTGTTACAAAATAATCAATAACTACTTCATTGTAACCATATTCTACACCATATTCTGTTAAGGTTGGATAATAAACATATGATTTAATTTCTGGTTGATTATACACCGCAACCTCACTGAGTCTTGCGTGAGTATAGCCACCATATCCACCAGTAAATTTAATTCTAAATGTATTCTCAGGTACTTGTATAATTTGCTTTCCATTTATGCCAGATTTTGTTAATAAAACTTTATCTGAAGAATCCAAAAATTCTATGCCTATTCTATATGAGTATTGAGATTCTATATCTACTATTGAAATTTTCTTATTCCATAACTCTTTAGATATATTCAAATAGCCATTCTCAACAGTTGTTGAAATATTTCCATCATATGCTTCTGGCCCTAACGCATCACTTGGAAGCACTGCAGTATAGGTAGATATTCCGGTTTCAACTCCATATTTATTTATGCCCTTAGTTTCTAATTTATCACCAATTTCTAATCTAATTCCTTTATCCTGATAACTCTTCCATTCACCACTATTAATTCGGTATAATCTTTGTACGCTAGTTTGAAAGTAACCAACAGTAACGAAATTATACCCTGCTTCTATGCCATATTCTGTTAAGGTTGGATTGTATTTAATTCCTACAATTGTAGGTGCAGTATTAGGTTGAATTTCGTATAATGAAGCTGTCCAAGAACTTCCACCATTACTAATTTTAATTTTATGTGTTTTGTCTGGGATTGTTATTACTGTATTTTTAATTGTATTATTATTTGCAATAGCTATAGAACCAATTTGAACCTCATCTTCATCATAAAAATAAAATTTTAAATCTCTTTGTTGAGCAGTTGTTTTATTGATAATTAATGCTTCTTTATTCATCATTTCTTCTGAAACAAATATATATTGATTACTTGGATTATCTACACTTGTATCTAAATTTCCATCATATGCCTCTGGTCTTAATGCATCACTTGGCATATACACTTTTTTAGTAGTACTTATTGTTAATCCAGATACCTTCTTAACACTCTTAGCCGTAATCGTTCCACTTGCTATCTCAAATGATCCTGTATATACTTTCCATGTTTTACCATTATCTATTGAATAATAATTTATAATATCATCTCTTGTATCATCATAAACAATATAACTATCTGCTCCTAATTTAACTCCATATTCTGTTAATATTGGATACCCAGCACCTGCATAGATAATTGGTTCTTTTGGTGCATCTAAATCAAGTACATAAATATCTTCAGATACTTCTTTAACATTACCAGATTCATCTGTTCCTCTGGCATAAATTGTTAAACTTCCATCTTCATTTACTAAACTTAATACATCATTTGCATTTATAGTAAGAGTGTCTGTATAACTCTTATATTCTGTACTATTCTTACCAATTCTATATTCTTTTATTTTACTGTCCGTATAATCAATACTAACTTCTGCAGTAGTTCCATATCTTTCTGTTAATACATCAATAATAATATTTGGTGCTTCTTTGTCTATGTTGCTAACTTCTATTACTTGCACTGTTTCATTTCCAGCTTGATCAACTGCATAAATAGTATATTTTCCATTTTCTTCTGCTTTAAAATTGCCATGATTTCGAAGACTTTCTCCATTATCTTTAAAGTATTTTGTACCATGTTCTCCACTAGACCATTTTACCATGTACATCATAATATTATCTGTTGCATCTACAGTAACAGTTACTTTTTGTTTTGGTGTAGTAAAATCACCTTTAATATTAATATCCGGCGCAATTAAATCTATATTTGTAATCTTCTTACTACTTACATTACTTTCTATTTCATTTCTAGTTTCACCTTTAGCATAGATAATACTATTGTTTTTATTTATTTTGAAGCTTCCAGTATATTCTAACCAACCTGTATCTGTTCCATCTTCTTCTACTATTTTATAATATTTTTTCACTAATGACTTATCATAATTAATAATTACTTCAGCCTCTTTAGCCGGAGTACTTGGTTCTACTATAATACTAGGGGCGCTAGGTCTTACACTATCCCATCTCATAAATAAATTTTCCATTAATTCACTAAATGGTACATCTATTAAATAATAATGATCCGTAAATATTACTTTGTTTCCTTTATCATCTTCTACCTGTATTCCATCTTTCCCTGTTATATCAAATTCATCTTTATATTCAGGTTTAATTAATAAAATACCTTTACTATCATACTCTTTCCAAGTACCGTTAGCTTTCCATTTATATTCCTTAACACTTGCCTGTTGTGGATAATTTAACTTAATAATAAAGTATTTTCCTTTTTCAATTACTAAATAGTCTGGTGCACTAACTATATTATTAATAGTATATTTACTCTCAGCTTCATAACCTAAACTGTTTTTATTATAAGCTCTTATAGTAGTATTTTCATATACATAAAAACTTCCATTATAATCAAGTAAAGGTCCATTTCCTATTTGATATCTTGTGATTGCTGCATTCTCATCATAATCTATCGTTACTTTTACCTGTTGTGTTTTACTAGTAGTATTTACTTGAATAATAGGATTGGATATTCCAGTAGTTAAAAATGAAATACTTCTACTACTACTTCCTACTGCATGATTTCCTGTTGCATAGGCATAGACTGTTATGTTACTAGTTACTTCAAATTCACCAGTATATTCTTTCCATTCACCAGAATATCCTATTTTATAATATTTTTTAGTAGCTTTGCTATCATAAGATATACTTACCTTTGTTTTATTTACTAGTCCTTCTATTTCTTCTTTACCTGGATTTAAACTAATAGTAATATCAATATTTTTCTTTATTTGTGGTGCTTCTACTGTAGGAATTACTAAACTTTCTATGGTCTCACCAACATCATTAATTCCTTTTGCGTAGATAGTACTACTTTCAGTTACTGTAATAGTATCTGTATAATCTTGATAGATAACGCCATCTAAACTATATAATAAACGATTATAATTGCTTCCACTTATACTTACTTCTACACTCTTTTGAGTACCATTTAAATAATTGGTAGGGTTAGTATCAATTCTTACATATGGTTTACTTTCTTTCTTAATATTTTGTACATAGTAATAACTAGTATCTGATACTTGTCCATCACTTCTTCTTATATAGTAAGCACGAATAACTGTATTATTACTTATTTCTACTTCATTTGTATATTCCTGATAGTTTCCATTTCCTATTTTAATATATATTTTATCAGATACTTCTTGAGGCGTTACTTTGACTTTTACACTACTTACTACTTCACTACTTGGACTACTAGTAATAACAGGGCCAGCTAAATAAGTAGATGGTTTACTATCAGTTGTTGGTTTAGTAGTTATCGTTCCATCTATTCTAGTAACTGGTTCATAAGTAATATTTCCAGTACTTCCGCCTGATGTAGTTCCACCATTATTACCAGCTTCTACATATTCACTTATAAATACACTATCTGTACCCGTGATTGTTTTTGTATATACATAATCTCCATCACTATTATATACTTTTTCTTTCCTAGTAGCTCTTGCTTCTATTATAGTATTTGCTTCTACTTCAAATTCATTAGTATAACTTTTCCATTCAGAGGTTCCGATACGATACTCTTTTATTTCAGCTTTACTATCATAGTAAATCTTAACTTTTACCTTTTCACCTTTTTTAATTGTATACTTATTTGGTTCTATATCTACCGCTACTTTTCCACTTGGAGCAACAATGTAAGTCTCTCCTAATAAATCATATCTAATGTATACATTTTCTACATCTTCTAATTTTACTAAAATTGGACCAGTATAATCTTGCCATTCGGTATTTTCGTACCCATCTCTAATTTCCCCTTCTTTTCCTATCCTCCACTGCCAATTTGTAGAATTCTCTGGATAATATAAATTTAATCTTATCCATCCATCCCACACTTCTTCACTACCTGTTCCTACTACTACTTCCACTTCTTTTTCTACCATTAATCTAATATTTTTAGAAGAAGTAGCAGTACATACAATTAAATGTTTTCCAATTTTTAATGTAGAAGTATCATTATATTCTTTTCCCTCTACAACGCAACTATAAGTTCCTGTATCTTTACCAAAACTTACATAACTTGGTAAATCATACTTTTCTCCATATGTAAAACTACTTGGTACTTTATCCAAATTAATTACTGGAATTTCTTTTTCTTCATCTGGTATTGGTGTAGTACTTGGGCTTGGTGATATAGTAGGAGCTGAACTTGGTGTTGTTGTTGGAACTGGGGTTTCAGTAGGGGTTGGTGTAACACTAGGATTAGTACTTCCATTATCGGTTGGATTAGAAGAATTTTGATTTCCATTTCCATTATCAGTAGGAAGTGGACTTACTGTTGGGTTAGGAGAATCAGTAGGGTTAGGAGTTATTTCATTATCATTTTCTTTTGTTTTTACTTGCATACTTAATACTGTGATATTTCCAACTTTATCTACTACTTTTACATATAT
>UQOS01000027.1 GCA_900542735.1 uncultured Mycoplasmatota bacterium
GGAGAAGGAAAGGTATTTGATTTTAAAGTAACATCAAATATTTCAATGAATTCTAGTATTGGTTATCAAGTAACAGCAAGAAAGAAAAGCGATTCTACTTTAGATGAAAGTGCAGTAAGAATGTACTTAACAAAAGTAACAGGTATTGATGAAGAAGAAGTATTACTAGATAATTATAGTAATTTAACACAAACCACAAAAGTAGAAACAAGTAAATATACAGAAAAGACTATTTATCAAGGAAAAGTACCAGCAAATAGTACTAATTATGAACAAGCATTTCGCCTAAGAATGTGGATCGATGAAAATACAGATTTTAGTCCAAATGAAGATGGAACGTATCCTTATAATGGAAAGACCTTTACAGTAACCGTAAATGTATATGCCAATGCTAAAATCGTAACTGATAGTGATATAGCATTAGAAAGTAATGCAGATATCAGTAGTTTGTCTATCGGTGATGAAGTATTAACAAAAGTAGAAGGACAAGATTACAACTATGAAACCACATTACTTGCTGGAACAACAAGTACAACTATCAATGTAGAAACAGAAAGTCCTTATGCAACCGTTAGCATAGAAAGAATCGATAGTTTAGCCTATCAAGAGTCCAATATTAAAAGATTATCTACTAAGAGAGCGCTAGAATTAAATCCAGGGGATAATTACTTTAAAGTAACAGTAACAAGCGAAAATAAAGAAGTGATCAATGAATTTAAAATAAAAATAAGTGTAGAAAAACCAAAAATAGTATTAAAAGATGAAATATTAAGATTAAATCCATTAATAACAGAAAGTCCAACTTTAACAACATCCTCAAATAATACAAGTGATGCCAGTGGTTTATATAAATCAACTGCTACTAATGATGGAAGTCCAACTTATTACTTTAGAGGAAATGTAGAAAATAACTATGTATCATTTGCAGGATTTACATGGAGAATAGTAAGAATTAATGAAGATGGAACGATTCGCTTAATAATGAGTGAAGGAATATATGGTAGTAAAATCTATGGTAATTCAAATCAGTACTATACATTAAGTAGCTTATCAAATAATTTAAATTATTGGTATGAAGAAAAAATAAAAAATAATTATTCAAATAAATTAGCTACTGGCGATTATTATTGTGAGCAGGCAAAAGTAAAGTCCTCTAATAATTATAGTTTTGGTAATGCAGTTGTTGAATTATATACTGACTATGTACCTAATTTCAAATGTGAAGAAGATGGTAATGGTCATGGAATAGTAAAATCTAATATCGGATTATTAACTTATGATGAGATTGTTTATGCTGGAGGATATTATAACAAAAATAATAATCAAATTTATTTGAATAATGGTAATATTACATGGACAATGAGTCCTAATGGTTATCGGTATCACAGTAGTGTTTGGGAATTAAGAAGTGGTATGATTTATAGCCAGGATTCTGCTAATGCAAGTTGGACAATTAGACCAGTTATAAATTTAAAAGCGGATATTACTGCCATTGGTTCAGGAACAAGTACAGATCCATTTGTTGTACAATAAATTTTTAGAACTATGAAACTTATTTTTTAAATACTAAGATATTAAGAGATTTTAAAAATTCCTTTCGGAAAACTTAAAATCTCTTTTCTTTTTGATTTGAATTTTTAAAATTGGTCATTTTACATAGTTTTTTCCTTCTGTTATAGTGATATTCGTAAGCCGAATAATACTAACAGAAAGGAGATATGAATGAGTACAAAAATAAAAAAATTTTATACTGCAAAGTATGATAGAGTATTTAAAACAATTCTTTGTGATGAGGATAATAAAGATTTATTTCAAGAAATCTTATCAAGATTATTAAAAAAGAAAGTAGAAATAATAGAGTTTTTAAGAAATGAATTACCAGTACAAACAACTTTAGAAAAAGTAAAAACAGTAGATGTGCTAGTAAAAGTAGATGGAGAATATACTCATATAGAAATTAATGGAAGTAGTCCTAAATATTTACATATTAGAAATTTTATCTATTTTTCAACATTTTACTGTAAAAAGGTACAAAGAGGAGAAGCGTATGATTATGTAACGAAATTCATACATATTGATTTAACTTATGAAATGAATAGTGAAGAAGAATATATTCATTACTATATTCAAAGTGATAAAGAAGTAAAATATTTATAAAATATAGAAATCATTGAATACAATATGGACAAAATCATGGAATACTGGTACAATAAAAATATACAAAAAGTTAACGAATATAAACATTTAATTATGTTAGATTTAGAAACAAAAGGATTAAAAAATTGTCTGAAGGAGATGGTTTTGTGGGTAATTTTGAAAAGAAGTTAACAGACTTAAATGAGCAGGAAACATTTCAAAGTGCTATGACATATGAAGAAGACCAAGAACTTATTCAAAACACAGAAAAAGCAATGGCTTATGAAGAAGGCACTAAAAATGGTGTAAGTCAGGGAATTGAGCAAAGAAATATAGAAATAGCTAAAAATATGTTAAAAGACACTCAAGATTATGAACTCATATCAAAATACACTGGACTTGATACGAATACTTTACAAAAATTATCAAAAGAAATGAAATAAAAATTGTATAGTAGTCTTTAAAAAGAACTGTTAGAAAGTTAAATTATTGATTTTTTAACAGTTTTTAAATTTATTATGATACTATTTTTAGAAAAAATTAGGTGATAGAAATATTCATAACTTTGAAACTACCCAAATACAATGTGGACAAAATAACAGATTATTGGTACAATTTAGATATGGAAAAGGTCAAAGAATATAAACATTTAATTATGTTAGATTTAGAGAAAGATGACCTTGATAAGATATCAAATGGAGATGATTTTGTGGAAGCATATGAAGATAAAGTTACAGACTTAAATAATCAAGAAACATTTAGAAGTTTTATGAGTTATGAAGAAGACCAAGAACTTATTCAAAATACAGAAAAAGCAATGGCTTATGAAGAAGGAATGAAACAAAACAAATTAGAAATAGCTAAAAATTTACTTAGTTTAGGAACTCTTTCTATAGAAGACATTTCAAAAGCAACTGGACTTGATACGAATACTTTACAAAAATTATCAAAAGAAGCAAAATAATATACAAAATTTTAAATGTATTACTATGGCAATTAATTTTATCTGATTGCCTTTTTATTATGTAAAAATTTTAATAATATTTTTTTCATTCTAAATATAAGAATTTCAAGTCTTTTTTCATCATATATTTCTTTAGGTGATACTATGTTTAACATTAGGCATTTTATTAATGATACTGATTTTCAAATAGTATACATTAATAAAAAATTAGATATTGTGAATTATGAGAAGATTAACTATATGGAAGATGAAAAAATATCATTATCTTATCATTCAGGTACAATCGTCATAAAAGGTGAAAACCTAAGAGTACAAAAACTATTAGATAATGAAATCGTAATCGTAGGAGAAATAGAAAACATTGATTTTAGGAAATAATATAAGCTTTTACGATGTTAAAATAACTGGTAAAGATGTTAAACGCTTCTTACATAATTTACATAAAATGCATATTGAATTTTTAAATATCACCTTTTTTAAAAACAGTGTTATCATTAAAGTATCTAAAGAAGATTATAAAAAAATATTAAGTATAAAAACGATTTATGAAATAGAATTAGTGAAAGTATATGGTCTTGCCTATATAGAATATTTTATAAAAAAGTATTTTATTTTCTTTATAATATTACTATTAGGTGCCTTATTATTTTTGGGCTTAACCCATATTGTTTTTGAAGTAGAAGTAGTTCATAATGATAAAGATTTGCGTAATTTAATTTTAGAAGAATTAAAACAAGAGGGTATTTATAAACATGGTTTTACAGTAACTTATCAAAAGAAAGAAAAAATAAAAGCTAATATTTTAAAAAAATATAAAGATAAAATAGAATGGTTGGAAATAGAAAAGCAAGGTACTAAATATACTGTAAAAGTAGAAGAAAGAAAAAAGAATAGTGAGATAACGAATACAACTTGTCAAAATATAGTAGCAAAAAAGAATGGTATCATTAAAAAAATAACTTCTTCTACTGGTGAAGTTGTAGCTAAGAAAGACCAATATGTAAAAAAAGGGGACATTTTAATTAGTGGTACCATTCATAATAAAGAAATAGAAGTAGCTAAAGTAAAAGCAGAAGGATTAGTTTATGCTGAAACTTGGTACACAGTTAATATTGAATTACCATATCATTACCATGAAGAAATTAAAACAGAAAATAAACAGAGAACTTTACGCATTCAGTGGTTTCAAAATAACACACATTTATTTGCTTTTAAAAAATATAAAAACTATAACGATCAAGATATTTTTACTCTAAAAAGTCCACTTTTACCTATTTCTTTAGCTCTTACTGATATGGAAGAAGTAAATATTATTGATAAAGTTTATACCAAAGAAAATGCAGTGATAGCAGCAAAAGAATTAGCTCAGCAAAGACTTAAAAACAAATTAGGAGAAGATATTGAAATATTATATGAAAAAAATTTGAAAATATCAGAAGAAAATAGTAAAATAATAGTAGTAATGTTTTATAAAGTTTATGAAAATATTACAGACTATGCAGAAATCAGTCCAGATATTGAAAATAATAAGACTGAATAAGAAACAGGTGATGATATGATAACACCGTTAGATAGTACGATTAAAGGAGTTATGGAATTTACTTGGCCAATGGTTATTATATGTGTATTAACACTTTCTTCTATTCGAATTACTGATATTGTGAAGAATAAAAAGCCATTTGTTTTATATAAAGAAATTTTTTTACTATTCTTTTTAATCTATATTTTATGTTTATTCCAGATTGTTACTTTTGAAGATCAGTCCTTATTCATATCTAGTAACAACTTAGTACCATTTAAAGAAATTATGCGTTATAAAGTAGGAAGCAGATTATTTATTAAAAATGTAATAGGGAATGTAGTGATGTTTATTCCTTATGGTATTTTTGCTTCCCTTTATGCCAAACTAGATAAACCTTTTCATGCTTTATGTTTAGTATTCTTTGCATCGGTTACTGTTGAAACTACTCAATTATTAATTGGTAGAGTGTTTGATATTGATGATATTATCTTAAATGTAATTGGTGGTCTTGTTGGTTATGGAATTTATAGACTGATAGATATGATAGGAGATTCTATTCCTAAAGTATTTAAAAGTAACTGGTTTTTAAACTGTGTTTCTGTAATATTATTAGGTGTTTTTATAGGATATATATGGATGGTGATGGTAAGATGAATACTTATGAAATTTTTAATGAAACAAATTACGATTTAAAAAAAGAAACGGACAAGCTTTATGAGTTATTAGCATTTGCTTTAAAAAGAGAAAAATTAGATAATGTAGAGTTTAATGTTATCTTTGTAGATAGTAATACAATACACGATATCAATAAAACTTATCGTAATGTAGATAGAGTAACTGATGTAATTAGTTTTGCTTTAGAAGATAATAAAACAATTGAACTTGATCATAGATTATTAGGCGATATTTACATTTGTGTAGAAAGAGCAGAAGAACAGGCAAAAGAATATGGACATTCTTTTTTAAGAGAACTTGCTTTTTTAACTATTCATGGATTACTTCATTTACTTGGCTATGATCATATGGAAAAAGAAGAAGAAAAAATTATGTTTCAAAAACAGGAAGATATTTTAAATGAATTTGGAATTAGGAGGGAAAATATATGAAAAAGATTAAAAGAAAGAAAGATACTGGTAATTTTCTTGATAGATATTATAAAAGTTTTCTTCATGCTGTAGATGGCCTTATTTACGCAGTAGAAGAAGAACACAATATTATTCTTATGATGCTTGCTAGTATTTTAGTTTTAATAGCTAGTTTCTTCTTTAATATTTCTAAAATCGAGTTAATGTTAGTAATTATTTGTATTGGTACTACCTTTGCTTGTGAGTTAATTAATAGTGCGATAGAAGCTTGTGTTGATTTAGAAACTACTAAAGAAAATCCATTAGCTAAAATAGCGAAAGACTGTGCTAGTAGTGCATCTCTTATCTTATCTATGATGTCATTAGTAATAGCTGGAATTATTTTTATTCCTAAAATAATAGCTTTATTTTAAAAGATAAAGGAGTATAGAATGCAAGAAAATATTTTTGAAAAATTAAAACAAGTAATTAAAAATTCTAAAAGCAAGTATTATCATTTTCCAGTAGCGGCTATTCTAGAATGTACAGATAATACCTACTATCAAGGAGTTAATATTGAAACTAGTTCTCCTGGAGCAGGAACTTGTGCTGAAAGATGTGCTCTTTTTTTTGCACTAGCAAATGGTAAAAATAAAGATGATTTTAAAAGAATCTATCTTTTAAATGAAACAAGCAATTTTATTACACCATGCTTTGTTTGCAGACAAGCTTTAAATGATTATTGTAATGATGATTTAGAAATTGTTACTTATAATAAATTAGGAGAAAGTAAAACTTATTTACTAAAAGATTTATGTAATGAAAGTTTTGATGAGGATAGTTTAAAATGAAAAGTGGTTATGTTAGCATTGTAGGTAGACCTAATGTAGGAAAAAGTACCTTATTAAATTGTATCTTAGAAACCCATCTTGCGATTACTTCTAATAAAGCAGGCACAACTAGAAATATTATTGAAGGAATCTATGAAGATAGCGATAGTCAAATTATCTTTGTAGATACACCTGGTATTCATAAGCCTATTAATAAACTAGGCAATATTTTAAATAAAAAAGCATATTCTACTAGTGAAAATGTAGACTTAATTTTATTTTTAGTAGATATAGAAGCTGGAATTGGAAAAGGAGATATGTTTGTTTTAGAAAAACTAAAAGAAGAAAATCTTCCTATTATTCTAGTATTAAATAAAGTAGATAGAGTAAATAAAGACAAGCTATTAGAACTGATTATGAAGTATAAAGACTTATATGATTTTAGTGAAATATTTCCAATATCAGCATTAAAAAATGATAATGTAAATTCGTTAATTAAAACGATTAAAAAATATTTACCAAATGAAGGAAAAATATTTGAAAGTGATATGTTTACTAATATTTCTACTAATTTTTATATCAGTGAAATTATTCGTGAAAAGGTACTTCGTAAGACAAGAGAAGAAGTTCCTCATTCTGTTACTTGTGTAGTAGAAAAAAGAATTGATAATAAAGATAAAGAAATCATACAAGCATGTATTATCGTAGATAGAGAATCTATTAAAAAAATAATTGTTGGAAAAAATGCAAGTATGTTAAAAAGTATTGGTATGCAAGCAAGAATTGATTTAGAAGAATACTTTGGAAAAAAAGTTTATTTAGAATTATTCGTGAAAGTAATTGAAAATTGGCGTGAAAAAGAAAAATATTTAAAAGAATTAGGACTAGATGATTTAGAAAATTAAAAAATATAGTATAAAGCTTAAAAAAATATCTCACTATGTAAATAGGTGATAAAATGGAAAAATTATTATGGAATCTATTTAAAGAAACAGGAGATATTAAGTATTTTAATTTATTAGGTAAAATAGAAAGAAGTAAAAAGTATGGAAATTATAAATACAGAGGGGATAGTGCTAGGCGAAGTTAATTATAGTGAGTCTAGTAAGATATTAAAAGTATTTACTAAAGACTATGGTTTAATTAGTATTATGTCTAAAGGGTGTCGAAATCTTAAAAGTAAACTTCGTGGTGTAAGTAATAAATTATCTTATGCTAGATTTAGTTTTAATTATAAGAAAGATGGTATATCTACTTTAATTAGTGCTGATACCATAAATACTTTACGAAATATTATGACAGATATTAATCGTATTTCTTATACTTCTTATTTATTAGATTTAACAGAGCAAGTATATAAACATTCTCAAGAAGAAGAAATATATCCATTACTAATTTCTATTCTTTTAAAAATAAATGATGGTTATGACTATGAAGCTCTTACTGCTATCTATGAATTAAAATTATTAGATTATTTAGGAATTCGTCCTAATATTGATGGCTGTAGTATTTGTGGGAGTAGTAAAAATATACTCACTATTTCTACTAGTGAAGGTGGTTACATTTGCCAAAACTGCTATCATGGTGGTAAAATATACACAAATAAAACGGTTCAGTTAATTCGCTTATTTTTTTACTTAGATGTAAGTCAAATTTCAAAGCTAGAAATCAAGGAAGAAACAAAAAAAGAGTTAAATGAATTTATACATGAATATTATGATGATTATTCTGGATTATATTTAAAAAGTAGAGAGTTTTTAAAAAATTTAATGAAAATTGATTCTAAAGAATAGTAGGGTGGAGATGTAGTATGGTTACTTTTATTAATAAAATAGGAAATTATATAGAAGAACATGAAAAAATAATAAAAAAAATATTAACTTTTACAGTTATACTGTTTACTATAATGGCTTTTGTAGTGGAATATAGAAATATGTCATGTGATAAATCATTCCATATGTTAAGACTAGAAGAATTAGCTAAAGGAATAAAGACAAATGGATTATTGAATTATCCATACTATATAAATTTTCCAGCATTTAATAATTTTGGATATGCAACTGAATTATTCTATGGTGATTTATTTTTAATACCACCAGCATTATTGATTAATTTAGGTATGAGTGTTAATTTAGTTTATTCATTATTAACAGCCATTTCCTTTATATTCATATATTTTAGTATGAAATATGCTTATAAGCATTATTATAATTATAAAGGAAATTCTAGAATTATAGCTTATTTATATGCTTTTTCTAACTATATATTATTTGAATTAACAGAGAGAAATTGTTTAGGAGCTAATTTTACTTATATGTTTGCACCATGGATTGTTTTTACTTTTTTAAATATTATAAACGATAAAGAAAAGCGTTATGATTATTTAATATTTGGGTTGTGTGTTGGTTTTATGATGATTTCTCATCTTCAAACTACAGTGATTTTAATTATAGGTTTAATTATATATACCTTATTTCATATTAAAAAGATAATAAAGAATCCTAGAATTATCGTAAAATTTTTAAAATCTATAATTATTTTTATACTTTCAACAGCTTTTTTTATTTTTCCAATGTTAGAACAAATGAAGTTTCAAGATTTATATGTATCATCTGATTTTACTTATAAACTATCTGATGGCGTTTTATATTTTTTAAATCTTTTTGTTCCTAATTTCTTTTGGAGACATTTTATACCACTTGAAAACTTACTAGCACCAACTTTAAGAATAGATAGAGTATATAGATATGGTATTGTGCCATCTTGTTTTATACCAGTATTATTTATGTTAATAGTTAATATTTATAATATTATTAAGAAAAAGAATGATAAAGAAAATCAATTCTTAATAAAATTTTCAACTTATATTGGTATTTTTTGTTTACTAGCTTCTTTTACCAAACTAATTACTTATATAGATATTTTTTCATTTTTACAGTTTCCTTGGAGAGTAGTAACATTAATTACTATTTTCGTTCCAATAGGGTTTGTTTTATCCAATAAAAATAATAAAAAAATATTATATTATGCGTGTATTTTAACACTTATTAATACGTTTTGTTATCTTATTATAGCTGGATTATGGAATACTAATAGTTTTACAGATAAAACGATAGGAAATGGAGAATACTTACCAGTTGAAGTACCAAATTCTGAGTATGCATATACATATAAAAATAAAAACTATCAAAAAGAAATCATTAAAAATGGATATTATATTAAAATAAATAATGAAAATACGAAAAATAATAAAGAATTAGAATTACCAGTTACTTATTATAAAGGTTATAAAGTATATTCTAATAATCATGAATTAGAAATAGAAAAAAGTAAAAATGGATTGATACAAATTAAAAATTCTGAAAATTTAAAAAATATTAAAGTAATCTATAAAGGTACTATCATTCAAAAAATAACGAAATATATTTCACTTGTTTTCTATATAGGACTAATTGGATATATTATAAAGAAAAAATATATGAAAAAAACTAATAAAAATAAATAGTTAATTTTTATTATGATATTTGAAATGATACTGTTACTTAGATAGTTACATTAAAAATAGAGATAGGATAGATGTAAAATGAAGGAGAAAAGAAACCTATACTTATTAAATATAGCTATAGTATTATTGATACTAACGATTATATTTATATATAAGGAAATATATCCTTTTGGAAATAATACCCTTATTTGGGGAGATATGCACGATCAAATAACGGCTTTTTATTATAACTTCTATGATGCTTTTAAATCTGATAAATCACTGCTTGTTTTATTTGGAGCAAGTTCAGGAGTTAATTTTTGGGGTATATTATCTTATTATATATTGAGTCCATTTAGCTTTTTGATTCTTTTAGTAAAAAGAAGTGAAATATATTTGTTTATTTCAGTTATTATAGCTCTTAAAATATTATTATGTAGCATTACTTGTCAATGTTTTTTAAATACTGTTTTTAAAAAACTACCTGCTTTATTAAGTATAATGCTAGCTATAATTTATGCATTTTCTGGGTATGGTTTAATTATGTATCAAATTACTTCTTGGATAGATGCTATGTATATGCTTCCATTTATTATGCTAGGCTTAATAAATGTATTAAATTTTAAAAAGCCTACTTTGTATATAATTACTTTATCACTTTCTTTAATATTTAGTTTTTATGTTACTATAATGGTAATTATCTTTATATTCTTTTTATCTCTTATATATTTAATTGTATATAAGGAAGATAGAAAAGAAAGAAAAAAAATAGTAACATCACTAGGAATCTCTACTATAATCTCATTATTATTATCAAGCTTTGTAGTAATTCCTTCTTATATGCAAATCTCAATTTCAGCTAGAAATGTTTTTAAAATAAATAGTTTACTAAATTCAGGAGTAGGTCCTATTACTGATAAATTATCTATGTTTTTCTTTGGTGGGATTGTTTATGTAGGATTATTTTTATTACTAAAAAATTATAAAAAGAATTTTAAATTTTTAACCTTTTATATTCCTACACTACTAATTGTTTTAATTCCTGTTATGATAGAGCCAATTAATAAAATATGGCATTTTGGTTCTTATGCCTTTTTCCCATATCGATTTGGTTTTATTACTATGTTTTTATTAATTGTAGGGGCTGGTTATGCCTTTAATCAATATGATAGTGTAAAAAGTATAATTCCAAGAAAAAATAAAATATTTTCTGTAATATTAACGATTCTTATTACTTCAGTTATTGCCGTAATTACAGCAACTCATTACAATGATTTTCAATTAGCAATATCTAAATTAACAATTTCTACAAATCATGTCCTATTATTTATATTACTGATATCAACTATTCTTTCTTTTATAGGCTGTTATCTAATTATAGTATTTAATAAAAACTTAAATAAATTTAGTTTAGTATTAATTGGTGTGATAACAATTTCCCATATTATGGTAAATACTACTATATATTTAGGTATAGATAGTACCCAAAAAGAATTAATAAATCAATATTTACTTTTAAATGAAATAGCGAAAGACCATAAAGATAATAACAATTATCGTGTTAAAAATGAGTTAAATAATATGATTATGAATAGTAGTTTAGTTATGAAATACTCATCACTTGATCATTTTAGTTCCTTAAGTGATGGTAATACATTATCTGCACTTAAGAAAATGGGGTATTCATCATTTTGGGTAAAGACTTCATCGCGTGGTGGTAATTTATTTTTAGATAATATCTTAGCAAATAAATATATAATGACTAGAGAAAATATAAATAATAAATATTATGAATTAGAAAAAAAATATAAAGATGTTAACTTTTATTCTTTAAAAGAAACACCATCATATGGTTATTTAATAAATAATAATGATACAATTTTTGATAAGAAAAATTCATTTGAAATATCAAACTCTATTTATAAAAATATTACTGCTAAAGAAGAAGATTTATTTGAAATTATAAATGATTTCAATTTAAAAAATATAAAAGTATCTTCTTATAAAAATAATAAATACTATGAAATTATAGATAAAGATGATTATGCTTATTTTGATACAGATATTACTGTAGAAGGTGAAAAAACACTATATTTAGAAATATTAAGATCACTAGCTAATAATGATAACCAAGCTATTTTTGAAAAATTTAATATCTATATAAATAATAAATTATATCAAAATAAAGCATTAAAACAAAATGATAATGGCGTAATTGACTTAGGAATTTATAAAGATGAAACTGTTAATGTAAAAATAGAGTTAATAAATAATACAGATTTAGATAATATCACGATTGGAATGATGGATAATAATCTGTACGAAGATTTTACGAAGAATAATTATATAAATACAAATTTAAAATATAATCGTAATAAAATTAAATTAAGTGTAACTATCGATAAAGAACAGATTTTAATGTTACCAATCAGTTATAATGATGGTTATCATTTCACAAATAATGGTAAGAAAATAGAAGCTTTAAAAGTTTATGATAATTTTATTGGAATTAAAGTACAGGAAGGAATCAATAATATAGAAATTAGTTTTGTACCAAAAGGTTTACTTTCTTCACTAATTATTAGTATGATTACTTTACTATTTACTGTATTAATTTTAAAAACAAAACTATATAAAAAAATAATTACCAATAATATACTATCGAATATTGCTTATTATTTATACGTTATTTTATATTTGTTATTATTTGGTATCGTATATATTGGTGGAATATTAGTCTTTATTATTTCTTATTTTGTTTCATTTAATTTTTAGGAATTGACTTTTGTATCAAAAAAGTATTAAAATAAATGTATCAATGTGATGATGGCCTTGGAAAAGCCGGAGCAATATAAAGAAAAGAGATTCTTCTAGAATAAGTAGGGTGGAACCGCGGATATTATTTTCGTCCCTATAGAATAGAAGAACTCTTTTTAATTTTTATAAAGACAGACAAATATAAAAGAGGAGTTAAATATATGAATGTAGCTATATTATCATCTAGTAGTAAAGAAATAGATAATTATTATTTAAGTATTGCGAGAAGCGTTGCTGGTAGTTTAGCAGATACTAATTTTGATTTAGTATTTGGCGGGTGTTCTACATCTATGATGGGTGTATGTTATCAAGAGTTTGCTAGTAAAGGTAGAAATATTTATTCATTTACTACCGAAAAGTATGCAAATGATATTATCAAATTGCCTTTAGCTAAACATTATATTAGAGAAACAACATTTGACTTAAAAAAATCGATATTTGAAAATTCTGATTTAATAGTAGCTTTAGCAGGAGGAATTGGTACTTTGTCAGAAGTATTAGCTTTTGTGGAAGAAAATAGAAGTAATGATAAAAATGTTCCAATCGTAATTTATGATGAAAATAATTATTATAAATTCTTATTAGAAGAATTAGGATTGATGCAAAATGAATATTTTTTAAATGAAGATATTAGTAAATGGTTAACTATTATTCATAATTATGACGAATGGAATGAATATTTAGAAAATTTTGTAATGAGAAAGGAAAGATAAAAATGAAAAATGAATTAACAATGGAAAAATTAGTAAACTTATGTAAACAATATGGTTTTATATTTCAAGGAAGTGAGATTTATGGTGGACTTGCGAATACTTGGGATTTTGGACCATTAGGAGCTTTATTAAAAGCTAATATTAAAAATGCTTGGTTAAAGAAATTTATTCAAGAAGATACTAATAATGTTGGACTTGATAGTGCTATCTTAATGAATCCTAAAACTTGGGAAGCAAGTGGTCATATTCAAACTTTTTCTGACCCACTAATAGACTGTAAACATTGTAAAACTCGTCATAGAGCTGATAAATTAGTAGAAAATAGTGGAGTAGAAGATGCTGGTGGTATGAGTCATGAACAACTTATGAATTATATCAAAGAGCATAATATTGTATGTCCAAATTGTGGTAAATTGGATTATACAGATATACGTGAATTCAACTTAATGTTTAAAACATTTCAAGGTGTAACAGAAGATTCTAAAAATACTATTTATTTAAGACCAGAAACAGCTCAAGGAATATTTGTTGACTTTTTAAATGTTCAAAGAAGTATGCGTCTTAAAGTACCATTTGGAATTGGTCAAGTTGGTAAAAGTTTTAGAAATGAAATTACGCCAGGTAATTTTATTTTTAGAGTAAGAGAATTTGAACAAATGGAACTTGAATTTTTCTGTAAGCCAGGTACGGAATTAGAATGGCATAAGTATTATAAAGATACTTGTAAAAATTTCTTATTATCACTTGGTATTAAAGAAGAAAACTTAAGATTAAGAGATCATTCTAAAGAAGAATTATGTTTCTATAGTAATGCAACTACTGATATTGAATATAAATTTCCATTTGGTTGGGGAGAATTATGGGGAATTGCTTCTCGTACTGATTATGATTTAACACAACATCAAAAAGTATCTGGAGTATCTCAAGAATATTTAGATCCAGAAACCAATGAAAAATATATTCCTTATGTAATTGAACCAAGTGTTGGTGTAGAAAGATTAGTATTAACTACTTTATGTGATAGTTATGAAGAAGAAACACTAGAAGATGGTCAAACTCGTGAAGTAATGCATTTTCATCCATATTTAGCTCCTTACAAAGTAGCTGTTTTACCACTTATGAAAAAATATCATAGTGAAAAAGCTATGGAAATTTATAAAACTTTATGTAAAGAATTTAGTGCTACTTATGATGAATCTGGTAATATTGGAAAACGTTATCGTAGACAAGATGTAATTGGAACACCATTCTGTATTACAATTGATGAAGAAACATTAAATAATAACACTGTAACTGTAAGAGATCGTGATACGATGAAACAGATTACTTTAAAAGTAGAAGAATTAGCTGATTATATCAAGAATCAAATTAAATTTTAAAAAAAGATGGGACTATGTGTAATTACATAATCTCATCTTTTAATTGTTCATAAATAATCTGATTTACTAAAAATGGCTTTTCTAGATAGGTAAAATGACTACAACCATCTAATACCACAATTTCAGAATCAGAAATTAATTTATTCATAGTGTTACCATCTTTAAGTGGTGTAGCACTATCTTTATTTCCCCATATCAACAAAGTTTTTGCTTTTATTTCTTTTAAGTAAGGTTTTAAATCTTCACTAACTATATTTTTAAAAGTTTGCATCATATTAGGTGGTAATGCTTGATAATCACTAGATGCAAATTTTTGAAATAAGTATTTTAAGTATTTTTTACGATATTTTTTTGGAAATACTATTTTTAATTTTTTTAAGGCTTTATAGAAAAAGTTATGCATTTTTGAATAAAGTGTTCTTTTAGGTTTGATACCGGCACTATTCATTAAAATAATATTAGAAAAAGAATAATGATAGTATCCAAGTAGTGTCGTAATAATTCTACCACCAAAAGAGTGTCCTATTAGAATAGGATTTTCTATTTCTAAATCCTGTATAAAATTATAAATAAGTAAACTATAATCATATATCGTTAAATCTCTATTTGGAAATACACTGTTTCCAAAACCAGGATAGTCAACAATATAAACAGTAAAATAATTTTTAAGAAATGAAATCATATAAGAAAAAGTTTTACTAGTATCTCCCCACCCAGGTAAGATAACGATATTTTTTTTACCAGAACCGTGTTTTTCATAATAGATAGTAGTATCTAAATAGGTATAATCCATGATAATCACCTAGTGTAATTTATGCCTTATATTAGAAAAAAGTTATCAAAACATTCGATAGATTCCAACAAAAATTAGAATAATTCCACTTATGAATGATAATTTATTGGAGTTATATGAAAATTTAGAAAATAATATAGTGCCTAATAGAAAGGCTCCTAATGTTAATAAAAAATTAAGTAAGAATAAATAAAAGTAAGCATTTTCTTCTATAGTAATTCCAATTCCAACTGTTAAATTATCGATAGATAAAGAAACTGCTAGAAAAACCATTTCGGAAAATGATAATTTTTTATCGTAATCTCTATCAGCTGTTTGAGGTCTTTGATAAATGGAAATTAAATTATTATCTTGAAATAAGCTTTTAGAAGTTTTAATTTTTAGATACCCTAAAATAAAAAAAGGAAAAGAAGATAAAATACGAATCATAGAAATAGGAATCCATATTTTAATATATTCTCCTAAAAAACAAGCAATAATTAGAAATAAGGTGTTAATAAAGGAAAGAATAATAATAGAATAGATAGGGACTTTTATATTTGAAATACCAAAAGAAACAGCTGCTAAAAAAGTGTCCATAGATAAAGATAATAATAGAAAGAAAAAAGATAGATAGTAGCTCATACTAATCACCCTATATTACTATATGGTCTTAAGAAAAAGTAAGGTAGGTAAAATGACTGAGTATGATTATTTTTTTGAAATTACTACTTGTTTACAGATAGAAAATAAGATATACTTTAAATGTAATAAAAAATAGGTTACTAAGTATATTAAT
>UQOS01000028.1 GCA_900542735.1 uncultured Mycoplasmatota bacterium
ACTCTATCTATGAAGTAGGAAACTTGGAAGGCAACGACCAAGGCGAATAAAAATTTTAATTTTTATTCTTTTGTTCTACATAATAAAACCCGAGTAAAAAACTCGAGTTTATTTTCATAATGGTGCCCTGTTAGGGATTCGAACCCCAGACCGATGCCTTAGAAGGGCATTGCTCTATCCAGCTGAGCTAACAGAGCGTCTTGCTCAAATGAACAGTTAAATTATATAACTATTATAGTAAAGTTGTCAATACTTTTAGAAAAAATTCTTAACCTCTCCGTTTGATAATTATTTATATTATATTCATATATTATTCAATATTTTAAAAGTCAAATGAATTTCATTAGATTGAAAATAGTCTTTGAAGTACTTGAATATAATCTGTATTTATGATATTATGTATACAGATGAAGGAAGCTTCATACAATAAATAAGGGAAATACTTAACTTTTGCGTGTTAAGTACTTGCCCTAAGTTTAGTGCTGTACTTAATCTAATGCGGATTGAGTACTATTTTTTTATATAAAAAATCATTAAAAACTCAGATAGTCATTCAATTTGCCATCTGAGCTTTTTATTTATATTTAATTACATTTATTAGTAGATTCTACATTTCCTTCTACTTCTAAAATAACGCTTTTAACTGGATATGTACTACATACTGATTCTTTAATGGTATAAGTTACCTCTTCTAAGATTTTATCATGAGTAAAAATACTATTATTAAAATTAAGGGTCATGATTTCATCTTCTATTTCATAATTGATTAGTTCCGTATTTTGATTTAATAAAGATACCAAACTAGATTCATAGATATAATTACTAGATAAATTATCAATAATAATATTAATCTTTTCACGATCATCATTTAAATACTTAGTTACTGGTACATAATAATTTTGATTACTGATTTTATCTAAATAATATAAAGTCACTTTCTGAATACCATTTAGATTATCGATATCAAAGACTTTGTTGATACCAAAATTTCTATTTAATAATTCTGGTAGCTTCTTTTTCGTTTTTGGAAGTTCTGTTAATAAATTTCCATCTACTTTAATCGTAATTGCTTCTACCCCATCAATATTAATAATACTATAAGTAATTGCTTCTATTAGTCTTTCTTCTAACTCTTCTTTTACCTCTAATAATTCTTTAGAAAAATCAATTGTTACAATAGATTCTTTTATCTCAACATTATTAACCTTTGTATTCATTGGAATAATTCCAGATAAACCCGTTGGTAATTTATCACTTTTTTGAATCGTTAAATAATCCAAAATACTACGAATTTTAGTATTTATATTATCTGTTTCTAATAAGACATTTGTTTTTACTAAATATTTGTTTGGTCCTAATAAATAAATTTCATTTGTACCTAAATTATTTACATATTCTAAATCAATTTTAGTATCTAAAAAATTATCTTTACTATTTAAACTATTGGGAATAATACAGATAGCAAAAACAGTTAGTAAAGAAAATGTCGTAATAATGATTTTTCTAAGTGCTCTTCTTTTTAACATAAATTCACCTTACCTAATTAAATATATGGATAATTCAAATCTTTTAGAAGTAGAAAAAAAAGAAATAGAAAATTCTATTTCTCTACAAATTAATTTCCTTTAACTTTAATAATTCTATTACTGCTGATGCTCTCCCATTTACGCCTAATTTCTGTATTACATTAGAAATATGGTTTCTTACTGTTTTTTCACTAATTTTTAGATTTTCTGCTATTTCTTTTGTAGTCTTATTTAAAATAAGCAAAGAGAAAACTTCATATTCTCTTTTGGTTAAAATTTTTGTATTCACTTTTTCACTCCTACTCTTTTATACATTGATACCTATAGTATTGTATGTAAAAAGATATATAGGAGTTAGTAAAATTGCCTAGCTAGGTTTCAAATTTAACAGTTACATAAACTTTATTTTGAAATTCACTTTGAACGGTTTTCATAATTTTATTAGCAAGAGTGCTATCATGTTTATCTTTCACAGCTACTACCTTTACCTCATTATTATCAATTTTTACAAAACTTTCTAAATTATATTCTTTCTTAATTTTTTCTTCAATTGCTTCTTCTTGTCCTTTTAAATCTGTAATGTATTTGATTTTCTCATACGCATTATTTTTTTCTTCACTCGTTGCATCACTACTAGTTAGAGTAGTTTTTAAATCAGCTATTTGTTCAC
This sequence comes from uncultured Mycoplasmatota bacterium, assembly GCA_900542735.1. Lineage (GTDB taxonomy): Bacteria > Bacillota_I > Bacilli_A > RF39 > UBA660 > Alloscybalousia. The sequence goes on from UQOS01000028.1 coordinate 2,197, forward strand.
TTCTTTCTTCTTCCAAATTTACACGCATCGTTACTAATAGTTCACTTTCTTCTATCGTTACTTTCGTATCACTATCTTCTTCTTTACTTGTATTCTTACTTTCTAAATAATTACTATTATTGGTAAGAAGTAACTCATTTGGCATCGTAATATAATATACACTTAATACCAAAATTAAACTAAATAGTGTTAAAAACCACAGACTTTGTTTATTTATCATATCCATTTCTCCTTTTAGTATAAGATATGACAGAAAAAAAAGAATATTCTATTTTACTAGAAGATTCTTTTTACGATATTAAATAATTTTTAAGCACGAGATGCATATTTTCCATCTTTGGTAGTTACTAAAACAGTTTCTCCTTCACCAATAAATAATGGAACTTTAATCGTCATACCATTTTCAAGAGTTGCATCTTTCATAGCACCACTTGAAGTATTACCTTTAACAGCTGGTTCAGAATGAGTAATTACATATTCAATCTTATCAGGAAGGGAAATACCTAATACCTCTCCTTCATAGAAAGTAATATTTACCATTAAATTTTCTTTTAAGAATTTAGCATCGTCCCCTAAAGTATCTTTACTTAATTCAATTTGGTCATAAGTTTCCATATTCATGAAATAGTATATGCCACCCATTTCATATAAGTATTGCATATCTCTCTTTTCAATACGAGCTGCTTCTACTTTAGTTCCAGCATTAAATCTTTCTTCAATGATAGAACCTGTCCTTAAATTTTTTAATTTAGCTGTAACAAAAGCTGCTCCCTTACCTGGTTTTACATGACCTGTTTCAAGAACTGTAAAAATATTACCATCCATTTGAATTGTCATTCCAACTTTTAAATCATTTGTGTTAATCATTTTAAAACCTCCTTTTTAGAAATTAAGAGGAGAATATTCTTCTCCTTTTTTAGCTATATTTTGATTACTTTTTCTCTTTATGTGTAGTATGTTTTCTACAATTAGAGCAGTATTTACTAAGTTCTAAACGGTCTGTTGTATTTTTTACATTTTTACTTTTTCTATATCCTTCTTTACCACAAACAGTACAAACTAAAGTCTTATTTTGTCTATTTCCTACTTTTGCCACAATAATCCCTCCTTGTTTCCTATATGTATTATACATTAGTATTTATAAAAATGCAAAAACTTTTTTTCTTTTCTAGTTATTTTTAATAGGAAACATTTCAAAATACTTGTTAGAAATCGTTCTGACAATTCTTCTATTCATATAAGTTCTATAGTTATAACCTGTATTAGGGTCTTCTACATCAGGAGAAGTTACAGTAATCGTCATAGTAGGATTATCACTTGGAGCATACCCTACAAAAGCATTACTAGTGGTTTCAGTATCAATTTTTCCGTCTTTATCAGTATCAATAAAACTCTCACTGGTTCCAGTTTTACCAGCGGGATTTGGGCTATTACCCATAACCTTTTTACCAAGACCTACTTCCATTACAGCAACAAAGCCTTCTTGCACTCTTTTTAAATATTCTTCCTTTGTAGAAACTGTATTTAAGATAACTGGTTCTTTTATTTCTAAAGTCTTTCCAAGTTCTTCATAACTAGTAGCTTCATGAATTTCTTTTAATAAATGGGGTTTTAATCTTTTTCCATTTGAAGCAATGGTCGTAATATATTGTGAAAGTTGAATTGGTGTATAACTATCATATTGACCAATAGAAAAGTTAAGAAGTAAATCAGGGGCTGTTTTAGTACCACTATAGCCTAAGCTTTCAACTGGTAAATCTATTTCAGTTTTCACACCTAGTCCAAATTCTTTAAAAGTATTACGATAAATATCAAATGCTACTGGATTAATTGTAAGTGGCTCATTATAAGAATATGTAGCACCTCCTACTTTCATTGCAATTTTAAACTGATAAACATTACTAGATTCTGCTAAAGCAATAATATCATTTAATCTACCTACTCTATGAGAAGAACATTTAGCAGGCAAATTTTTAATTTTAATACATTCATCAGTAGTATATTCTCCTATTTGAATAGCGCCAGTATTATACCCTACTAACATCGAAGCACCCTTGATAACAGAACCTGGTGTCATGGGATCTGTTAAGCTATAAGGGGTAATATCATAGGTTATATATTCCTGATTCTGTTTAATTACTTCCCTACCTGAAATTGCTAATACTTCTCCTGTACTTGGCTGTTGAATGATAGCATATGTTTTACTTAAATATTTAGTATTTGCTTCTCCTTTTGCTCTAATTAGTTCTCTATCAATAATACTATCTACTTCTTTTTGAAGATTAATATCAATACTTAAAACAATATCGTTTCCTCTTTTAGCATCTTCTAATAAAACCAACTTATTACTTGCTACTTTCTTATATTTTGCTTTCGTACCCTTTAGAATATCTTCATACTGTTTTTCAATATTACTTAACCCCACAATATCTGTTAATTCATAACCCTTTTTTAAATAAGATTCTTTTTCTTCTTTTGGAATACTACCAACACTTCCTAATATTTTCTTTAAAGTATCTTGATATAAATAATTTCTTTCCCAATTTACCTTTGTATCAAAACCTTTTAATTTATAATTATTTTCAGAAAAATAAGCATATTCACTGTCTGTTACATTACTAGATTTAATTATCTTTTCACTATAAGAATACCCTTGATTCATTAAATAATATAAGTATGCTGCTTTTCTATCAGTTTCTGATAAAGTATTTAATTCATCATCTGTAATTCTAGCTATTTTTAAATTTTCAATATCACTACTATTTAAAACTCTTTGTTTCTGTTTATCCCATTCTTCTTCCGTTATTTTTTCATTTCCTTTATTTGGGTATAACACAAGATAAAACTCTTTTAAATTTCTAGTTTTTAACTTATCATATTCTAACTCTAGTTTATCAATAACCTCATAAATTAGTTCAATTTCTTCCTGTTTCGTTATTTTATCTACCTTTTTATAATAAATAATAGGAACCGCTATATTATCTACTAATAAATTATAATTTCTATCATAAATTCTACCACGAGGAGCACTTTCTCCATATACTATTACATTCGTTAAACTGTTTAATTTTTCTTTATAAAAATCTTCTTTTAGATAAATAGTCTTAAATAAAAAATAAGCTAGAAGCAAAAAAAGAAAAATAGTAACTATTTCTAAAATATCAAGTTTTTTATTTAACTTCTGAGTATTCATAGCTATCACCTAAAATTAGTTTGTGTCAAATTCAAAAAAACTTGCATAAATCTATACAAGTTTTTAATCTTCACAAATATATCCATCTTTTTCATAAGAAGATTTTATTTCTTCGAAAGAAGGAGCTACTTGATGATTATTTTCATCTTTATAATATTGTTCAGGATAGGCAATTAAAATTTGAATTTTTTCATCATAATTAGTAACGGTTGCTCCTTCCACTTTAAAACTTCTAGTATATTTTTCATATCTATCTTTTTTATTAAACTGAAGTAACTCATAATTGGTAAAAGAAATGGCATTTTTATCACTTTTATTAATTTTAATTTTTGTAATATATTTTTCTTCATAATCTTCATTGTCAGAATCCGCTTGTTTGCTGCATTCTTTTTCTACATACCTTTGATTATTAGATTCTACAAAAGCAAATTGAAAAAAGATACCTAGAATAATTAGTATTACTCCTAAAATCAAAATAAAAATCGTTACTTGTTTCTTTTTAATCATATTTTAGACTCCTTTTAAAATCTACAGGTAGCAATAGAAGTACATACCGTTCCATTACAAGATGCCCCAACTGGAGTTGCATTAATAGTAGTATTGCCACTTGTAGTATTTACTCCTCTTGTTGGACAAGTATAATTTAAATAACTTGTTTTTGTGCAAGAAGCAGCTCTATGACAAGTGTCATAACATGTATCACAGCTTTCACAAGTCTCACATTCTGTTACAGTACGATTACAGTAATTATTCCTATGACAAGTACTGCATACTGTTTCATAATCATAATTATCATTCCAGCAGCCATTTACACATTGACCATATCCAGAGCAACTACCTTCTGTACAATATTTTTCTCTATGACAATTGCATTTATATGAACTAGTTCCGCAAACATAACTCTCTGTTCTATCTTTACAGTTACAACTATAAGTACGACAATTACAGTCATGAGGATTACATGAATAAGATTCCAGACCACATACTGATTGATTAGATGTAAAACTACATGTATTATTATTTGTTACACTACCACTACTACAAGTAGCAGTTGCTGTATATTGATGTCTAAATAACATAGTAGCATTTTTTTGTAGACCATTCACTCCAGTTAAAGTACAAGTTACATTATTAATTCCTGTTGACAAATTAGATAGATTATTAGTTGTACATGAATAATTACCATTTCCACTAACATTACTATAACCATAATTAAAATAATTAATAGGATTACCACTTGTTCCAACATTAATGTAAGTCGTGCCATTATTTTTAGCTGTTATAGATGGATAGTTTTTATCTACTTTTACACTAATACTACATGTTCCTACATTTCCGGCTTGATCTTTTACCATACCATATATTGTGGCTCCTGTTGTATTAGAAGTAATAGCTGTATTACTAATATATTTATAAGCAATACTACTTACATTCTCAGTAATATTAGCAAAATCTATCGTAATATCTGTTGTATACCAACCATTACTGCCTAAGGTTCCACTTGCCACTTTTAAACTACAAGTTGGAACTTCTTTATCTATTTTAATAGTGTAAGTATTACTATTGCCAACATTTCCACTTTTATCAATGCTTCTTACATAATAAGTATGACTTCCATTTTCCAATGTTGTTTGGTTATTTCTAGTTAAAGTATTAAAAGTTTTATTATCGTTACTTATTTGATATTCTTTTACTCCACTACCCATAATACCGGGCTTACTATAATCTGTAGATAAATACTCTTGATAAATATTGCCACTATACCAACCACCTGTATAAATATTGCCAGTACTGTTTTCTTGTCTTAAAACTATTTGAGGAGAGCTAGGGGCTACTCTATCTACAACTTTTACGGTAATATCAGTTGTTGCACCTTGATATGCATAAGTTACTTTTGTAGTTCCTAACTTATTAGTATCTATTATTCTTGGTTTTGGTATTACTTTCCCACTAGTTAATTGACCTTTATAATAAGCTTGAGCTTCTGGTAAAGTAAAATCTTCTCCTTGATCTATAATATAAGCACCATTTACATCTATTTCATAATTACTATTATTATTGTCTACTTTTATTTCATAATTCTTAGTATCTGTCGTAACATTCTCATTTTCATCAAAATAACATGCTTCTCCTGCAGTTTGATAATTATTACCACAATCTAAACAACTATAATATTCATATTCATTTTTTCCAATTTTTTTAGCGGTTACCCTAGCATCACATGCCTTATTATTACTATCTACAACATTCTTTATATAATTATTACTAGTTAATTCTTTTAATTCAATTACTGTTACATTTCCTATTTCTCTTGGTAGCAATGCCCTATAATCATTTAAATAATCTTTTCCCGATTCTTTTACTGTTTCTTCTAGACTGTGATAATATTCTTTAGTACCACGAGTCAAATAACTTTGGATAGATGGTAATGCTAGTGCTAATAAAATTCCTAAAATAATTACTACTGTTAATAATTCAATTAAAGTAAAAGCTTTTTCATTCTTCATATTTACCCCTAATTTTAATTTTTTAATTTTTCCAACTTAGAAATCCATTCTATTCTTTATTTACATTTACAGTATACCAAATTTTCAATATATAAACAAGATATAATTTCCTAATGTCAATTTTCCAAAAATTATTATAATCAATTCTTCTTTTCCATTTCTTTATAAATCCAGGCCATAATCACACTAACAACATAATCAATTTCTTGTTCTGTTAAATCTCTACCACTAGGAATTTTATGCCACTTAGAAAGACAACCTCTACAACAAGTAGCAGTAGCATGTTGAGAAATAAAAACAGGATGACCACGCATTGGTGTTTGTTTTCCATCGTTTAATATTACTTCAGGAGCAAGTCTTTTTCTAATAAAATCATATGCATGGCTTTTTATGGTAGCAAGCCCTTTTTCTAAAACATATTTTTTATCTTTTTCTTTTAAATGAAAACTACTTCTAAATTTTGATAATTCTAACCGTTTTAAAATACTATTTATTTCTTCTTGCATATTCTTACTTTCTTCTAGTTTTAATTATATCACTATTTTCTAAGTGTCCAATTAACAAAGAAGAATTATCATCATGTTTTTTCGTGTTTTCGATTACCATTTTTTCATCATAATTTGCATAGCAGTATTTACAAAAATGTTTGCAACAATTATAACTACCAATATCAACCATCTCAATGCAATTACACCCACGTGCTTTCCATTTCTTAAAATCTGTTTTACCAGTTAGTTTAAAAGCTAAATTACCATCTACACAATCTTTTTTTAAGAATCCATATTCTACTAAATTTTCTTCTTCAAAACAAGTTTGAATACTCATATGATGTCTTTTTGCGATTTCACTAAAATGAATTCCTATTTCTTCATAATCTTTTTTTGTAAAGGGCTTTATATTTAAAATTTTTAAATTGTTTCTAACATTTTTATAGTCATCAACAAAAGAAATAATAATATGTTTTACATATCCATCTAATAAACTACATAATTTAGAAAATGCTTTGATATGATATTCTAATGTATAATGATCATTGATTAAAATAGGATCATAGCGTACATAAAGATTATCACTACCAATTATGGTAGATATTTTTTTAATAGATTCTATAATTTTAGTTTTACTAATTACACCTGGCTCTAGATCCTTTTTATAAGGGGTTAGTGTTACATGAAATAAAATTGGCTTTTTAATAGAAGATAGTTTATCTACAATAGGAATAGGATTTTTAGTACAAAACACAATAGCATCTACATCTTCAAAATAAATTCTACTTACTTGTTTAGGATAAAATGGATTTCTAACATCAACATAACCTTCCTGATATCTTTTCATAAACCAATCTGTATAAAAAGCTACAATATCACATCTTCCACTTACATTTAAAATCATACTATCACTTTCTTTCTTATAGAAAAATAAGGAAATATAATATTTCCCTATTATAATTCAAATTGTGAGTTATATAAGTCAGCATAGAAACCATTTTGAGCAATTAATTCTTCATGATTTCCTGTTTCAATAATATTACCATCTTTCATTACTAAAATGATATCTGCATTTTTAATGGTAGATAAACGATGCGCAATAATGAATGAAGTTTTTCCTTCTGTTAATTTGTCCATTGCTTGTTGTACTAATTCTTCTGTTCTAGTATCTACATTACTAGTTGCTTCATCTAAGATTAAGAATGGTGCATCTTCTAACATACCACGAGCTATTGTAAGAAGTTGTTTTTCTCCACCACTAACAGTATCGGTATCTCCTATTTCTGAATGTAATCCCCCAGGTAATGTTTTAATAAAATGGTCTACCCCTACAGTCTTACAAGAATTCCATATTTCTTCTTCTGTTACATTTTCTTTATTAAATTTAATGTTATCTAAGATAGTACCTTCAAATAACCAAGTATCTTGTAGAACCATACAGAATAATTCGTGAATATTTTCACGAGATAAGTCATGAATAGAAACGCCATCGATTAAAATGTCACCATCATTAATTTCATAGAATTTCATTAGTAAGTTGACCATTGTGGTTTTACCGGCACCAGTTGGACCAACAATTGCTACTTTCTCTCCAGGTTTTACATGAACACTAAAATCTTTAATAATTTCACGAGTATTATCATAGCTAAATTTTACATGTTTAAATTCAATTTCACCTTTTACTTTAGATTTATCTAAATGCTTTTTAATATCTTTTTCATCAGTCATTTCTTTTTCATCTAAGAATTCAAATACTCTTTCTGATGCCGCAGCAGTAGACTGTAAATAAGTCATAGCCTGTGCAATTTGGGTTAAAGGATTTGTAAACAGACGAACATAGATAATAAAAGCTACTATTACTCCAAAGGAAATTTGATTATTAATTACAAGTAATGCTCCTACAATACAAACAGCTACATAACCAAAGTTACCAATAAAGCCCATAATTGGTTGCATAAGTCCTGATAAGAAGTTACTCTTACGGTTAGAATTATATAATTTTTCATTTAAAGTTTGGAAGTGATGAATACTACTAGCTCCACCATTATAAGCTTTCACAACATTATGTCCTGAATAAATTTCTTCAATATAACCGTTTAATTCTCCTAACTGTTCTTGTTTTTCCGTAAAGTATTTTTGAGATTTTCCTAAAATTAAGAACATAAGAGAAAAACCAATTAAACTAGATAAAATTGCAGTAAGTGCCATAATCCAATTGGTTACAAACATCATAATAACAGAACCAATAAATAAAGTAATACTACTAACTAAACTAGCTAAACTTTGATTTAAATTTTGACTAATAGTATCTACATCGTTAGTTACTCTAGATAAGATATCACCTGTTTCATGAGTATCGAAAAATTTTAAAGGAAGTTTATTAATTTTTGTACTGATATTACTTCTTAACTTTTTAGCAAAATGATTTGATACTGTCGTCATAGAAAAGTTTTGAATATAACTAAATATCGCACTAATTACATATAAAGATGCTAAGAAAAAGACATATTTATATACTAAATCCATATCAATTTTTGGTTTTACTAAGTTATAAACAGAAGTTGGTAATTCATCAAACTTTTTAAGCATACTATTTGTATCTTTGGTATCAGTAGTTAATAATACTTTTATACAAGCAAGTTCATCTTCTTTGGAAATTACTTGATTATCTACTTTAATATCATCTATTAATAGTAATAAAGTAGAATCTGGTAAAGATAAGAATAATTTTTGAGCTTCTTCTTGAGAGGTTACAGTTTTTAATTCATTTAACAAATTCATAATATTACTACTATCTTCTTGTGAAATAGAAGAATCTGCTAAAATACGAAAGGTTTTATTTTGTAGTTTATCGGTATCAAAATTACTCATAATAGAAGTCGTTATTTCTTCTAATTTCGTAGTATTTGGTTTTAATCCATCTGTAATGATATCTGTAAAATCTGATAGTTTATTAGGAGCTATCAAAGATAAAATAGCACTAACCATGGCTAAAATTAAAGCAAATATTACGACATATTTCCAAGGATTTAAGTTCTTTAATAATCTTTTCATAGAGCCAAAGAAATCTTTAGATTTTTCATTTGTTCTTGGTCCAGGTCTAGGCATTTTCTAACTCCTCCTTTGATAATTGTGATAAAGCTATTTCTTGATAAATAGGACAGTTCTTTAATAATTCATGATGAGTACCAATACCCACACACTCACCTTTATCTAAGACAATAATTTTATCAGCATTAATAATCGTACCAATTCTTTGAGCAACAATGATACTAGTTGCATCTTTAGTGTATTCTTTTAATTTTTTACGCAAGATTAAGTCTGTTTTATAGTCAAGTGCTGAGAAAGAATCATCAAAAATATAAATTTCAGGTTTTCTAGCGATCGCACGAGCAATAGATAATCTTTGTTTTTGCCCTCCAGATACATTGGTTCCACCTCTAGCAATATGACTATCGTAAGTATCACTCATTTTTTCAACAAATTCTTGTGCCTGTGCTACTTCAATTGCTTTCTTCATATCTTCAGATGTAATCACTTTACCACTATCTCCATAAGTAACATTACTACTAACAGTACCTGTAAACATTACTGCTTTTTGAGGAATGTAACCCATTTTATTATGTAAAATATTTTGTTTATAATCTTTTACATTCACACCATCTACTAATACTTCACCATCTGTTGCATCATAGAATCTTGGTATTAGATTGATTAAGGTACTCTTTCCACTACCAGTTGAACCAATAAACGCAATAGTTTCACCTTTATTTACTTTAAATGATATATTTTTTAGTAAATATTCATCAGCATCTGGATATTTAAAGGATACATTTTTAAATTCAACTGTACCTGTTTCAGTTGTATCAGTATCAAAACTACCATCTTGAATCGTAATATTTTCATCTAATACTTCATTTATTCTTTTAGCAGAAACACTAGCTCTTGGTAACATCATGAATATCATAGCTAACATTAAGAATGACATAATTACTTGCATACCATAACTAGTAAAAACTACCATATTACTGAATATTAAAAGTTTATCACCCATCATAGCTTTCTCAATTAGAATAGCACCAATAAAATAAATTCCTAAAGTTAAACCATTCATAACAATATTCATAATTGGCATTAAAAAAGCAAAACATCTTTGATTAAATAGTTGCATACTGGTCAAGTTACTATTTACTTCTTCAAAACGATTAGTTTGGTATTTCTCAGCATTAAAAGCACGAATAACACGAATACCTGATAAATTTTCCCTAATTACACTATTTACACGGTCAATTAGTTTTTGTACCTTAGAAAATCTTGGCATAACGATTATCATAATAATACCTATAGTAATTAATAATATAATAACGCAAATACCTACTAGCATACTCCATTCTACCGATTTATCTAATATCTTCGTAATAGCCCAAACTGCCATAATAGGAGCTTTAATTAATAACTGTAAGCCCATACCAATTAACATTTCAATTTGAGTAACATCATTAGTCGTTCTAGTAATTAAGCTACTAGTAGAAAATTTCTTAATTTCTTGTGTACTGAATTTTTCTACTTTTTTAAAGATTTTATTTCTTAAATTCATAGAAAAACTAGAACTTATATGACTAGCTAAATACCCTACAATAACAGCAGATATTAAACTACCAAAAGCACAAACAAGCATATAGATACCCTGTTCTATTACTTGATTGATTGTAGTTCCTTCAGTTTGTACTAATCTTGTGATACTACTCATATAGTCAGGCATTTTTAATTCTAACCATACTTGGACTACGATTAATACAAAACTAATTAAAATATATAAAATATCTTTTTTTCTAAAATCTTTTATTAATTTTAACATTTTATCTTCCTTTCTTTTCTTCTTTTAAAATATTATAATTTTTAACATTACCTTTTATTTTATTCAAAACATTCAAAAACTCTTCTATTTCTTTTTCACTAATTCCATCTATTATTATTTCTTCTAGTTCTTCCATCTGTTTTCTTTTCTCTAAAAACAATTCTTTTGTCTTAGGATTAAGAATTATTTTTTTTACTCTAGCATCATTTAACGCAACTACTCTTTCTATTAAGTTATTCTTCTCCATTGTCTGTAAAACACCAGATACTGTAGCACGTCTTAAGTTTAAGATGTTTTCTAAATCTTTTTGATAGATTTCTTCCTCTTGATGGTTTAAGATATACTCAAGTATTTGCATTTGGGTTGGAGTTGGTACAGAAATAAAATTACTAACTTTTTCTTTATCACAGTTGATAAGAGAACGAAAAATCATCTTTTCTAATGATTTAATTTCTAATAACACAGAATTCTTTTTCATAATTACACCTACTATTTTTTGAATGACCTATACCATAATATGATTATTTTTAAAATTTGTCAATAGCCTTACAATTTTTTTATTAAAAAGAAAAGAGTAATATTTTACTCTGTTCTTAAAGCTTCTACTGGATCCTTCTTACTAGCCATTCTTGATGGAATCGCACCACCTATCATGGTTAAGATAATATTAATAATTACTAAAATTATAGCATGGTAAATATTTAATTTTGCTACTCCAGCAAGACCTGATAGATTTTCAATAATTTGATTAGCGGGAATTGTTAATAAATAAGCAATTAAGATTCCTAAGATACCAGAAGTTAAACCAATAATAAAGGTTTCTGCATTAAAGACACGCTTAATATCTTTTCTTCTTGCTCCTAATGCTCTTAAAATTCCTATTTCTTTTATTCTTTCTAATACTGAAATATAAGTAATAATTGCTATCATAATACTAGATACAATTAAAGAAATGGAAGAAAATGCTACTAACACTACCGTAATAGCGTCCATAATATTTCCTGATAAAGTAGAAATCATAGCAGCCATATCAGTATACTCTACTACATCTTTTTCTTCTTTACCTTCGTTATATTTATCTAAATAAGTAGTAATTTCTTTTTTTGATTCAAAATCTTTTGGGTACAAATAAATTACATTAGGTTTTACATCTTTTCCTAAGTATCCTAACATTATTTCTTTTGTGTTCATACTACCATCTTTTTCATCAAATGGTTGATTTGTTAAAATATTATAATCACTTTTTTCTTGATAAGATACTATTTTAGAATCTTTATTTTTAGATATTACTAACTCAGTTAAAGCATTTGTATAACCAATTCCACTACCGTTTGTAATCATTTCTTTATCGGATTTACCACGAATAATTGCCTGTACTTTTAAAGTAATATTGTTTTTATTCTGGTATAGTTTTTCTAAATCTTGATTTGGTACAAAAATACTACCATATTGTAAGTAATAGTCATCATTTCCTACTACTTTTAATTCTTGATTTAAAATATCTTCAAAACTTACTTCTTTTCCAGATAAACCTAGTGCTTCTAAAGTAGATTGATAAATTTGATTTTTACTATTTACTTGTAAGATTAAACCCGGCTCGTTTTCATTGATTTCACCTGCTAAGATATCATAATTATCATAAATGATGCCACTTTCATTTTTATTAGGATTTGTTGGTAGTAATATCCAATTACTACTATCGGCTACTAATTTATAGCCATCTTTTGTTTTTGTGATAATATTAAAATTAGTTGCTTGTTGGTAAGATACACCTGATAATAAACTAGTATCTAATTTTTTTACATACTCAATATATTCATCTGATAGTATATTAGTATGAAGGACTGTTTCCATCACATCTTCTAAAGCATAAACTTTTTCTTCCTTTGGATATTTAGGACTATCTTCTTTTTTTATCTGACTTGCTGTTTCTTCACTCATAGTCATAGCTTGTGTGCTAATAATAACTGGAGCTTGTGATAAAGTATTCTTTTCAAAATTATCAACTTCTATTTTAAAACCATTTGATAATGATAAAATTAAAGCAATTCCTATAATACCAATACTAGAAGCAAAAGCTGTTAATAAAGTTCTACCTTTTTTAGTTTTAATGTTATTAAAAGATAGTTTTAAAGCTGTTCTAAAGTTCATAGCCGTTTTCTTAATTTTTAAAATAGAGGTATCTTTTTCTTTTTCTGCTACTGGGTTAGAGTCACTAATTTTAGTACCATCTTTAAATTCAATAATTCTAGTTGCATAATCTTTTGCTAAATCTGGATTATGTGTTACCATAATGACTAATTTATCTTTTGCAATTTCTTTAATCAATTCCATAATTTGAATACTTGTTTTGGTATCTAATGCCCCGGTCGGCTCATCTGCTAAAATGATATCAGGATTATTTACTAACGCACGAGCAATTGCTACTCTTTGCATTTGACCTCCTGATAATTGATTTGGTTTTTTATGAATGTGTTCTAGTAATCCTACTTTTTTTAAGGCTTCTTTTGCTTTTTTCTTTCTAGTTTTACTATTTACTCCACTTAAAGTCATTCCCATTTCAACATTATCTAATATTGAAATATGAGGAATTAAGTTATAATTTTGAAAAATAAAGCCAACACAATGATTACGATAACGGTCCCAATCTATGGCTTTAAACTTTTTAGTAGATTTATTATTAATAATTAAATCGCCACTATCATATTGGTCCAAACCACCTATTATATTTAATAATGTTGTTTTACCACTACCACTAGCACCTAAAATAGCTACAAATTCATTATTTCTAAACTGAATAGAAACCTCTTTTAGTGCTTGCTGAACGAAACTTCCTGTTTTATAACTTTTACTTATTTTTTTTAATTCTAACATGATATTTTCCTTTCTAATAACAGTTTATTTTAAATTCTTTAAAGTATCAATATCTAATCCAGTAGTTTTTGAAATATCTTCAATAGAAACGGTTCCTAAGCTAAGTAAATTTTTAGCAATTTCTAATTGTTTTTCTTCTTTGCCGCGTAATATGCCAATTTCTTCACCCTCCTGCCTTCCTAAATCTTTTAAAGCAAGTTCTTTGTCATAGGATTCTCCAAAATTAATATCTGTAATTACTTTTTCTGATTCATTCAAATATTCTTCCATTAAATCAAACCCTTTCGCTATTTTGGTAGCTTTTTCAATACTTGATTCTAC
>UQOS01000029.1 GCA_900542735.1 uncultured Mycoplasmatota bacterium
AATACATTAGATAGTATTACAGTATCAGACTGTACATTAGATCCAGCATTTAATAGTGCTACTACAGAATATAGTTGTACAGTTAAAAATAGTGTAACAAGTGTAACAGTAAATGCAACTGCTACTAGTACAAAAGCAAAAGTAAGAGGACTAGGAGCGAAAGACTTGACAGTCGGAAAAAACACACTACCAATTAGAGTAATAGCAGAAGATGGAAGTGAAAAGATATATAATATCAATATTACTAGAAAAGGTGAAGGTAAAGAGCTAAAATCTGAAATTATGAAAAACACAGTAATTACAGCTAATCCAACACTAACAACATCATCAAACAATACAAGTGATGCAAGTGGATTATATAAATCAACTGCTACCAATACAGGAGAAGCAACTTATTATTTTAGAGGAAATGTTACTAATAATTATGTAAGTTTTGCAGGACAGATATGGAGAATTGTTAGAATCAATGAAGATGGAACTATCCGTATCATAATGCAAGATGGAATCAATAGTAATGCTAATATTGCATTCAATTCAAACTATAATAATTATACTTATATGTATTATACAAATAGTCAAGCTAAAACACAACTAGAAAGCTGGTATCAAACAAATATCGGAAGTAAGAAAGATTTAGCAAGTAGTGTAGCTAGTGGAGCTTATTATTGCGAACAAGCAAAAACAAAAAATTTTGATAATGCTACATCAGGAAGTGCTACAATGACTACTTATAATAAATATACCCCAGACTTTAAATGTAGTAGTGATGGAAATGGAAAAGGAGTAGTAAATGCAAGTGTAGGATTACTAACATACGATGAAGTAGTTTATGCAGGTGGTTATTTTAATCAAAGTAATAGTAATTATTATTTAAATAATCCATCTATTTTTTGGTGGACGATGAGCCCCGCCGGCTTCTCGGGTTCTTATTCGGATGTATGGAGCGTGATTACGTCAGGTGGCATCAACAACTACTTCTCTGTCAATCGTGCTTACGCCGTCCGTCCAGTTTTAAATCTAACAGCTAATACCAAAATTTCTGATGGTGATGGCAGTAAAGGAAATCCGTTTAACGTTGAATAATTTCACATTCAAACATTTAGTAAAAGTATATGTAACGCTATATTGATAGTATTTACATATACTTTTTTAATTTTTTATTCTATTTTTTTCTTTTTCTCATATTATTTACTAGGAGGCAATTATATGGACAAGGAACATACAATTAATAATTATAATCATAGCATTAATGTACTTGAAAGAAAAAATATATTGGTTACTGGTGTTAAGAAGATAGAAAGTTTTGATGATGAAGAATTTCTAATGGAAACTGTTATGGGCTTTTTGGTATTAAAGGGAGAGGGATTAGAACTTTTAAAACTTGATACTTTACAGGGAAATGTTTCTATTAAAGGATTACTAAAGTCTTTCTCTTATTTAGATGAAAATATGAAAAAAGATAAGGAAAATAGTATTATTAGTAGGCTATTTAAATAATGGAATTATCAATACAATTACAGGCTCTTACCGTTTCTTTTGTTTATGGGATTTTGTTTTCCTATTTAATTAAGATTCAATACCGGTATTTATTTGAAAGCAAATTATATTATAAAATTCTGATTACTACTTTGTTTATTTTTGATAATTGTTTACTTTACTTTTTAATTCTTAGAATGATAAATAATGCCATGTTTCATATTTATTTTTTACTTTTAATTATTTTAGGGTATTTATTTGGAGTTAAGTTATTAAAAACTAGAAAAAAGTAATTGACATCTTTTTGTAAAGATACAAAAGATGTCATTTTATTTTGTTGGTAAAATAATAATTTTGTTTTATAATGATACTAGGAGATGATTAGGGTGGCTAGTAAGAAAAATAAAGTTAAAACTAAATACCGTTTATGTTTATTCATTCCTATTTGTTCTCTTATCTTAATTACTATTTTTGTATCAGTAGGTAGTTATTGGTTAAAAATTGCTGAAAAGTATCAAGAAAGACAAGAGTTACAAAATGAAATTGTAGCTTTAAAAGAAAAAGAAGAAGAATTAAAAGTAGATGTTGAAAGATTAGAAGATCCTGATTATGTAGCTAGATATGCTAGAGAAAAGTATATGTATTCTAAAGAGGGAGAAATTATTTTAAGATTACCTGATGAAGATAAATAAATTTGATAAGAAATATATGTAAAGAAAGTATATTTCTTTTTCTTTTGGTAGTTGTTTTTAAATTCTTATGGTAAAATATTAATTGTGTAAACGAATGGTGGTGTTTATGAAGCAGACTTATCAATATTTGTTTAATTTAATAAATGAAAAAGAAATAGTGGTTGTAGGGTGCTCTGGTGGACCTGATTCTATGGCTTTACTTTATATGTTAAATAAAATTAGAAGTGTTAAAAACATATATTTAGTATGTGCTCATGTAAATCATAATATTAGAACGGTTAGTAAAGAGGAACAATTATTTGTTGAAAAATGGTGTTTAGATCATGATATTGTTTTTGAAACTATGACTATTCAAAAATATGGTGATGATAATTTTGAAAATGAAGCACGTACTATTAGATATAAATTTTTTGATGATATTGTTAGGAAATATAATGCTAATTATTTAATGACAGCTCATCATGGTGATGATTTAATGGAAACAATTTTGATGAGAATTGTGCGTGGTTCTACTTTAAATGGGTATGCAGGTTTTCATAAATTGGTAGATAACGGTAATTATAAAATAGTAAGACCTCTTATCTTTACTACTAAGAGTGAGATTATGGAATATGATAAAAAGTATAATATTCCATATGTTATTGATAAGACTAATTTTGATGATATACATACTAGAAACAGATATCGTAAAGTTGTTTTACCTTTTTTAAAGAAAGAAAATCCTAATGTGCATGAAAAGTTTATAAAATTTAGTAATACTTTAGAAAAATATAATGATTATATTAATAAACAGGCTAGTAGATATTTTTATTCTGTTTATCATGATAGTGTATTAGATATTCCTAAGTATTTAGAGTTAGATGAAGTGATTCAAGATAAAATTTTAAATATGATACTTTCTAATTTTTATACAGATGATGTAATGCTTATCAATGATAGACATATTGAGTTAATTCATGACTTAATTCAATCTAAGAAAAAGAATACCTATATATATTTACCGAATAATGTAAAAGTTATGAAAGAGTATGATAAATTATTTTTAATAAGAGAACAAAATCAAGTTGATAATTATGAAATAGAATTATTTGATTATGCTAAATTACCAAATGGTAAACATATTAAAATGGTTTCTTCTTGTGATACAAATGGTAATGATGTATGTCGTTTATCTAGTAGTGAAGTCAAGTTACCTCTTTATATTCGTACTAGAAGACATGGTGAAAAAATGGCTTTAAAAGGAACAAATGGGCATAAAAAGATAAAAGATATTTTTATAGACTGTAAAGTTGCAATGAAAGATAGAGAGTTATGGCCAGTTGTAGTGGATTCTAATAACGAAGTTGTCTGGATACCAGGTCTTAAAAAGAGTAAATTTAACAAGCAAAAAAATGAGAAATGTGATATAATAATAAAATATTATTAAAGGAGATGCAAAAATGAATAAAAATACAGTAAAAAAAGGTTTATTA
Organism: uncultured Mycoplasmatota bacterium; assembly: GCA_900542735.1. Taxonomy (GTDB): domain Bacteria; phylum Bacillota_I; class Bacilli_A; order RF39; family UBA660; genus Alloscybalousia. Next base: position 3,641 of record UQOS01000029.1, read on the forward strand.
CCTTATTTATTTTTAGTACTTGTTATCTTTGGTGTTTATTATTTATTTAATGTACTTAATAATCAACCTAAGGTACTTACTTATAATGAATTAATTCAAGCACTTGATGAGGGAACTGTTACTGAAATGTCAATTACTCCTAGAGAAAGAGCAGTTGTTTATGAAATTTATGGTAAATTAAAGGATTACAGTGAAAATGAAAGATTCTTTATTCGTGTTCCTCTTACAGATTCTGTTATTAAGAATGTGTTAGAAGCTGGAAGCAATAATGAGTTTAAGTTAACTACTAATGTTGACCCTGAATCTAGTTCATTCTGGTTAATTATTGTTAATGTATTACCAATTGTTTTAATTGTTGGCTTTGGATTCTTCTTCTTAACTAGACAGATGAATGGTGCTAATAAATCTATGGATTTTGGTAAGAGTAGAGCTAGACTTTCTAATGATAATGGCAAAGTAACTTTTAAAGATGTTGCTGGATTAAAGGAAGAAAAAGAAGAAGTTAGTGAGTTAATTGATTTCTTAAAAAATCCTAAAAAGTTTACAAAACTTGGAGCTAGAATTCCAAAGGGAGTTTTATTAGTAGGTCCTCCAGGAACTGGTAAAACATTACTAGCAAAAGCTGTTGCTGGAGAAGCTAATGTACCTTTTTACTTTATCAGTGGATCTGATTTTGTAGAATTGTTTGTTGGTGTAGGTGCTAGTCGTGTAAGAGATATGTTTAAACAAGCTAAACATACTGCTCCTTGTTTAATCTTTATTGATGAAATAGATGCAGTTGGTCGTCAAAGAGGAACAGGTCTTGGTGGTGGACATGATGAAAGAGAACAAACTTTAAACCAATTACTTACGGAAATGGACGGTTTTGGAGCTAATGAGGGTATTATCATCATGGCTGCTACAAACAGAGCTGATGTATTAGACCCAGCACTTCTTCGTCCAGGTAGATTTGATAGACAAGTAACTGTTGATTTACCAGATGTTAGAGAAAGAGAAGAAATCTTAAAAGTACACGCTAGAAATAAAGTATTAGCTCCTAGTGTAAAACTTGAATATTTAGCAAAACGTACTCCAGGATTTAGTGGAGCAGCACTTGAAAACTTATTAAATGAAGCTGCACTTTTAGCAGTTAGAAGAAACAAAGAAGCTATTACTATGAGTGAAATTGATGAAGCTACCGACCGTGTTATTGGAGGTCCAGCTAAGTTATCTAGAAAATATACAGAACATGAAAGACAAGTTGTTGCTTACCATGAAGCAGGTCATGCTGTTTTAGGTATTAAACTTCCAAATGCTGAAGATGTTCAAAAGATTACTATTATTCCTCGTGGTCAAGCTGGTGGTTATACTTTAATGATGCCAAAAGAGGAAACTTATCTTGCTACTAAGAGTGAGTTACTTCAAAGAATTACTGGTTTACTTGGTGGTAGAGTTTCAGAAGAAATTCATTTTAAAGAAGTAACAACTGGTGCACATAATGACTTTGAAAAAGCTACTAAGATAGCTCGTGCTATGGTTACTGAATATGGTATGAGTGATTTAGGACCTGTTCAATTAGAACAACAAGAAGGTGGCGTATTCTTAGGTAGAGATTATAATAAAACTAAGAATTTCTCTAATGAAATCGCACATGAAATTGATAAAGAGGTTCGTAAGATTATTGATAGCTGTTATAAAGAAGCTACTCGTATCTTAAAAGAAAACCAAGATTTAATTAAGTTAATTGCAGATGCATTACTTGAAAATGAAACTATTACAAAAGAACAAATTGATTCTTTAGTAGAAACTGGACACATGCCTATTGAAAAAGAAGAAACCTTAACTGAATTAAAAGCTAAGGCTAAAGAAAAAGGTATTAAAGGTTATACTAAAATGACGAAAGAAGAATTAGAAGAAGCTATTAAAGAAGATTAATAGTTTCTTTTTTTTATTTTCTTTTTCTTCCAAGTATTCCGTCAATTGAAAAGTCTTTATATATTTTTGATAGATTAAACAAAAAATTAGTTGGAATCAAATATCTACTGTTTTCATAATGTGCATATGCAGACTGACTGGTATTGATAGCATCAGCGATTTGTTGTTGTGTTTTTTTATTTTGTTTTCTTATTTCTCTTAAATTTTTTGCTATAGTGTCTAAGTCTATTTTAAGCTCTTCATATTTTTGATTTTTATTGGTTAAACCAAATAAGTAATCTAAGCTAAAGTTATATTTGTTTGCATATTTAATTAACTGTTCTAGTGGTATTGTATCTTTATTTGTTTCCCAACCAGAAATCGTTGAATAGGTTACGCCAAATAAGGTTGTTAGGTCTTTTTGTTTTAAATTAAGGGTTTCCCTTGTGCTTCTTAATCTATAAATAATCATATCTATCACCAATTTTATTTTTACAATAAATTGGGAAAATATACTTTTTTCTTGGGGAAATAGACTGAAATGTGTTATAATCAGTTTAAAGGAGGGAAAGATTATGAAAACAAACAGTAATTTAGAAGGTGTTGAGACAAAAAATACAAGAAAAATACTTATTTTTATTTTTGTTGTTGCTGTTGTTATTCTTATACTAGTTATTGCTAATAATTCATCAGATAAAAATACTTCTAATGATACAAATAATAATTATCAAAATAGTAGTATTAATTCTAATAGCAGTAGTACTTCTAGCAGTGATTATGACAATAAGAATGATGTTGATACTGTTATTAATAAGAATAAAGTATATGGATTCGATGAAACTTTTGTTTTTGATAACTTAGAAATTACCATAGGCAGTAATTATTCATTCACTGTAGTTCAGAACCGTTTTTCAGATTATAATAATCACGAGGTTTTAAAATTACCTGTTACTGTAAAGAATATTAGTAGTGATACGCATGGACTTAATATGTTTTCTTATACTTGTTATGGTTCAAATGGTACAGAAGTAGAAAAACTTGGTTCTTATTTTGATGAAGATATTGATTATGCTGGTGATTTGAGAAGTGGTGCTTCTTATACAAAGTATATGTATTTTGAATATGATGGCGATGGTCTTTATGCATTAGAGTTTGATAATTATGCAACAAAAGTTACAGTAGAATTTCAAATTAAGAAAGGTTAGGTAAAATTATGGATTCCAATAATAAAATCAATTCTTTAGCACTAGCTGGATTTATTACATCAATCATTTCATTATTTTTAAATTTTTGGGGAATAGTTGGAATAGTAGGTGTTGTATTATCAAGTGTGGGCTTAGCACAAATCAATTCTAAGAAAGAGCATGGTAGTGGTTTAGCAATTTCTGGAATTATGATAGGTGTTTTTAGTATTTTATATGCATTTTATATTATTGTTTCATTTACTATGTGAGGTATCATTATGAATATGAATGAAAAAGACTGGTTAATTATTACATTAACTATTGTGGTACTAGGTATTCTGTTAGTTGCTTTAGTACATATGAAAAATCAATACAATAATATTACAATTAAAAATAATTCTATTTATGACACCATTGATTTTTTTAATGATTAAGGGAACGCTTTGTTCCTTTTTCTTTTCATTTTTTTAGATTTATGATATTATCTATAGTGATTTGAGGGATAGTATGGTTTATATTGGAAATGTAGAAATAAAACATAAAACAGTGCTTGCACCTATGGCAGGAATTGGAAATTCTAGTTTTCGTAAGATTATTAAGAAAATGGGTGCTGGGTTAATATATGCAGAAATGGTAAGTGATAAGGCTTTACTCTATCAAAATAAAAAGACAGTTGATATGCTTTATATGGAAGATATGGAAAGACCTATTACGCAGCAGATATTTGGTAGTGATAAAGAATCTTTTGTTAGTGCAGCTAAATTTATCTATGAAAATATGCATCCTGATATTATCGATATTAATATGGGGTGTCCAGTCCCTAAAGTAGCAGTTAGGGCTCAGGCAGGGAGTGCTTTACTTAAAAATCCTGAAAAAATACGAGATATTGTTTCTAGTGTTGTTCGTAGTGTACCAATTCCGGTTACTGTTAAAATTAGAAGTGGTTGGGATTTTGACCATATTAATGCAGTAGAAGTTGCTAAAATATGTGAGGAAGCTGGTGCTAGTGCGATATGTGTTCACCCTAGAACGCGTAGTCAAGGTTATAGTGGAAAAGCTGACTGGAGCATTATTAAAAAAGTAAAGGAAGCTGTTTCTATTCCCGTAATTGGAAATGGTGATATTGTAGATATTTATAGCGCTAAAAAAATGCTAGATGAAACAGGGTGTGATCTTATTATGATAGGTAGAGGAGTACTTGGTAATCCTTGGTTGATTAAGCAAATAAATGCCTATCTAGAAGAAGAAATTATCTTACCTAATCCTACTTTTATTGAAAGAATTGATATGTGTTTAGAACATTTGAATAACTTATATGAATTAAAAAATGAAAAACTTGCAGTATTAGAAATCCGTAATCATATTGCTTGGTATTTAAAAGGTATGCCTAATTCTAATGAAATCAAGAATAAAATATTTCTTCAAAAGCATATTTCTGATATAATAGAAATATTAAATGAATATAAAACATATATTTATGAATTAGAAAGTTAGGTGATTATTATGTCTAGTGAAAAGATAGAAGAGGCTTTAACAAAAGAAACATTAAAAAATGATAAACCATATTTTTTCCCTCGTCTTGTTGCTTATATTATTGATGTTACTTTAGTATCTATTGTATGTAGTGGTATTTTGTTTTTATTTCCTAAAAATGAAAACTATTCTAAATATTTAAAAGAATATCAAGAAGTTCAAACCAATTTTATTGATAATAAAATAGAAGCAGATGAGTACATTCATAAAGTAGCTGATATTACTTATGATATAGATTACAGTAATGTATTATCTATGATAGTAGAAGTTGTGTTATTAATTCTTTACTTTATTGTCTTTCAGTTTTATAATAAAGGACAGACTTTTGGTAAGAAATTAATGAAGTTAAGAGTGGTAAATAATAATGGAAATGAGTTAACCTTAAATCAAGTTACTTGTCGTGCACTTATTATAGATTCTATTTTAATTAATCTATTTATGATAGCAGCTTTATTATTTTCAGGAAGAAATTATTATTACTATGCTAGTCTTTCTTTACAAATTCTTAGTGGGATTATTATCTTTGTTACTTTAATGATGATATTTTTCCGTAAAGATGGTCGTGGTCTTCATGATGTTGTGACTGGTACTAAAGTAATTCAAGAAAATTAGGAGGTATATTATGAGAACTTTTTCAGAACAAGAAACAGTTAGAAGAGAAAAATTAGAAGAAATTAGAAAAGTATGTAATCCATACCCAGAAAAGTATGTAAAAACACATTCTTTAGAAGATGCCAAACTATTAGAAGACGGTACTACTGATGTTAGAATTGCTGGTAGAATTATTTTTGCTAGAAAAATGGGTAAATTAAGTTTTGTTAGAATTCGTGATTTAAAAGGCGATATGCAACTTGAATTTAAAATTGATGTTGTTGGAGAAGAAAGATACGATTTCTTTAAAAAGTTAATTGATACAGGTGATTTCATTGGTGCAGAAGGTGAAATATTTACTACCCAAACTGGTGAAAAGACACTTCGTGTTCATTCTTTTGAATTTTTAGGAAAGGCTTTAAGACCACTTCCTGAGAAATTCCATGGCCTTGTTGATACAGAACTTAAATATCGTCAACGCTATGTAGATTTAATTACTAATGAAGAAAGTAGAAAAGTATTTTTAGGTAGAAGTAAATTTTATGCCTTTTTACATAAATTTTTAGCAGATAATGGTTTCTTACAAGTAGAAACTCCTATTATTCAAACTGCTGTATGTGGAGCTAGTGCTAAACCTTTCTATACTCATCACAATGCTCTTGACTTAGACTGTAATCTAAGAATTGCACCTGAGACTTTCTTAAAACAATGTATCGCTGGTGGATTTGATAGAGTTTATGAGGTAGCTAAGTGTTTTAGAAATGAAGGAATGGATTCAGAACACTTACAAGAATTTACACAAGTAGAATGGTATGCTTCTTATTGGAATTATGAAGATAATATGAAGTTTTATTCTAGATTTATTAAAGAGTTATTAATGGAATTAGTTGGCACTACAACTATTGAATACCAAGATAAAGTATTAGATTTTGGTAAAGAAGAATGGGATAAAATTAATTACTGTGAAGCTATGACTGATATATTTGGTTTTGATTTTTTAAGTATTGATGAACCTAGTGATTTAAAGAGTAAGATTATAGAAAAAGGTTTATTTACAGAAGAAGATTTAGCTGATTATAAGTCTTTAAGTCAAATTATCGATTTTGTATATAAAAAGAAAATAAGAGCTAATATTGTTGATCCAACTATTATCTATAATTATCCTAGTGTATTAATTCCACTTGCTCGTAGAAATGATAATGATTCTAGAAGAATTGATGTTTTCCAAGTTGTTGCTGCTGGAACAGAATTATGTAAGGCATATTCAGAGTTAGTTAACCCTATCGAACAAAGAGAAGCCTTTGAAGGACAGTTAAAAGCAAAAGCTCAAGGGGACGATGAAACTATGGATTTAGATGAAGACTTTTTACTTGCCATGGAACAAGGTATGCCACCTATTTCTGGTTTAGGATTTGGAATTGATCGTTTAATGATGCTTATTTATAATGTACCATCTGTTAGAGATGTAGTATTATTCCCAATTATGAAACCAGTTGAAAATAAAGATGATCTTATATAAGACTAGAAAAAATATCTAGTCTTTTTTCATTTTTTCACAAAACTTTCACTTAAAATAGTTTGTATTTTGTTTTAAATTATGTATAATTATTATGGGAGGGTTAATATGAAGAAACATAATATTTTAAAAGTAGTTTTACTATCTATACTAGTAGCTTTACTATGTACTTGGATTTTTCCATCTGCTTCTTATCAATCATCACTTACTGTAGGTGATAGAAGTCAACTTGGAATTTTCGATTTATTCTCTTATGCTGTAGAATTATTTCGTTATTTTCCATATGTAGTATTAATGACTTTAGCTATTGGTATCTTTTATGGAGTTGCTTATAAAATTCCAGCTTATCAAGTTCTTTTAGAGAATCTTGTTAAAAAGTTTAAGGGAAAAGAAAATATTTGTTTAGCAGTTATTATGACTTTAATTGCTGTTATCGTTTCTGTTTCTGGACTTTCTTTTGGAATTATATTTGTATTTCCATTCGTTATATCTTTAGTGTTATTAATGGGATATAACAAATTAGTTGCAGCTAGCGTAACTGTTGGTTCTACTATCGTTGGTATTTTAGGTACTACTATTGGTTCTAATACAACTTACTATATTAATGCTGTATTAAGTACTGAAGTAACAAATGAAATGATTACAAAAGTAGTTATCTTAGTTGTTGCATTAGTATTACTTATTTACAATGTTTTAGCTTATGCTAAGAAAACTAAAAATAATACTGACAAAGTAGTAGATTTTGTTCCTAATAAAACAGAAGGAAAAGAAGAAAAAATAGTAGAAGAAAAAGTATCAAAGAAAGCTGATACTAAAAAAGATACTAACAAAAAAGAAGATAAATCTTCTAAAAAGACAGATACTAAGAAAAAAGCTGCTACTAAAAAGACTTCTAGTACAAAAGCAAAAACAACTGCTAAGAAAACAAGTACTAAGACAAGAGCTTATGATTTAAAATCTAAGGTTGAAACTAAAGTAACTGTAAAACCTAAGAAAAAAGTGAAAACTTGGCCATTTATTTTAGTATTTGATTTAGCACTTATTTTATTAGCTATTTCATCATTTGATTGGTCTGGTGTATTTGAAGTTAAAATCTTTAGTGATGCCTTAACTGCTATTAAAGAATTTGAAATTGGAGGATTCCCAATTTTTGCTAAGATACTTGGTAAGGTAAACGCATTTGGTGAATGGTCTTTAACTTCTGAAATGCCTACACTTATCATTATTTCTTCTGCATTCTTAGCATTTATCTATGGATTAAAATTAGATGAATTCTTAGATGGTGTAGTAGATGGTGTTAAAAAAGCTATTAAACCAGCTATTTATATGTTATTAGTATATTTAGTATTAGTTATTGCTACTTATAATCCGTTCCAATTAAATATTACTAAGTTCTTCTTGGATATGACTAAGGGATTAAATGTAATTACTATGTCAATTGTTGCTATGATATCTAGTGTTATCAATATTGAGTGTACTTATGTTGCTCAAAGCACATTACCTTATGTAACATCAGTAATTACTGATTCTGCTTTATATCCATTACTTGCAATTATCTTCCAATCTATTTATGGATTAGTAATGTTAGTTGCACCTACTAGTGTAATATTACTTGGTACATTATCATATTTAGGAATTTCATATGGTCAATGGTTAAAACATATTTGGAAATTATTCTTACAATTATTAATTGTTCTTGTAATTATATTCTTCGTTGTATTTTTAATCTAAGACAAATAAAAAGAGCTTCGGCTCTTTTTTTAGTTTATATATTTTTTATATTTTTGATATAGTCCCTGGATTTGAATAAAAGTATTTGGACTTACTTCTTGTTTGATTTTATTCCAAATGTCCTCTTGGTTATCAAAAATATCTTCCCAATAGTTTTTAATATAGAAGTAAATTGTATCTATTTCTTTATCACTTACTTGATAATTGTTTTTACCAATAAACTTTATAATATCTTCTTTCTTTAACCTTTCAATATACTGTTTTAGTATTGATTTATACATTTCATTCCTCCTCATAATAGTATATGTCTTAGTTTTTATTAAATTTAAAATTCTGTATAAACTACTGATATTTTCCTCATAATGTTCATAGAATATAAGGGAGGAATTATTATGTTTTCTAATTTTAGTGAAGAAGCACAAAAAATATTAATTAATTCAAAAAAAGAAATGCAAGAGTTAAAACATGCTTATGTGGGTAGTGAACATTTATTCCTAGCTATTTTAAAACAGAAAAGTGATATTAGTAAAAAACTAAATGATTTTGGGATTACTTATTCTAAGTTTAAAGATAAATTAGTGGAATTAGTGGGGATTGGGAAAGAAGAAAATCATTGGTTTTTATATACGCCATTATTAAAAAGAGTAATGGAAACAGCTTTATTAATCAGTAAAGAATCTTCTAAAGGTGAAGTAACTGGTGAACATTTAATATTTGCTATTTTAGAAGAGGGAGAGGGAGTAGCTGTTCGAATTTTAAATAAAATGGAAGTAGATATTTCAGACTTACAAGATTATTTTTCCTCTAGACTTAGTAGTAAGAAGAAAAATGGAAAAAAGAAATTACTAGTGGAAGAATTAGGAGTAGATTTAACGAAGAGAGCTGTTAATAACGAACTAGATCCAGTTATTGGTAGAGAAGAAGAATTAAAGAGGGTTATGGAGATTCTTTGTCGTAGAGGAAAAAATAATCCTTTACTAATTGGAGATGCTGGGGTTGGGAAAACTGCTATTATAGAAGAGCTTGCTAGGTTGATTTCTCTTGATAGGGTGCCAGAAAAATTAAAAAATAAACGAATTATTTCCGTATCTATTGCTACTTTAGTGTCTGGTACTAAATACCGTGGTGAATTTGAAGAAAGAGTTACTAAGATGTTAAAAGAATTAGAAAATAGTGATGATATTATTTTATTTATTGATGAAGTCCATACTTTAATGGGTGCAGGTGGAGCAGAAGGAGCAATTGATGCTGCTAATATTTTTAAGCCAGCTTTAGCTAGAGGAAAAATTCGTTTAATTGGTGCTACTACAACTGACGAATATAAACAAACGATAGAAAAAGATAGGGCCATGGATAGAAGATTTCAAACCGTATTTATTTATGAGCCTAATGATGATTTAGTGTATCATATTTTAGATAAATTAAGACCTATTTATGAAAAATATCATGGTGTTAAAATTAATGATAAAGAATTAAAATTAATTGTGAAATTATCTAATAAATATATTTATGATAGAAAACAACCTGATAAAGCTATCGATATTTTAGATGAAGTGTGTTCTAGAGTTTCGTTAATTCATCATAGGCCATCTTCTAGACTTGGTAGCTATAAAGAAGAATTAACACAAATTATTGATAAAAAGAATCAATATATTATGAGGCAAAACTTTGAAGATGCTACTATTGTGAAACAACAGGAAAAAGCGCTCCTTACTAAAATTAATCAATTGGAATTAAAAAGTAATCATAGAAAAACAATTCATATTATTGGGGAAAATGATATAGCAGAAGTAGTTTCAGAGAAAACAAAAATACCTGTTTATGAAATTAATAGTAGTTCTTATAAATATATGAAAGACTTGGAAACGAGATTAAGAAAAGAAGTAATTGGGCAAGAAGAAGCAATAACGGAATTAGTGAAGGCAACAAAGCGAATGAAACTTGGTTATAAGGACTATGATAAACCTTATTCTTATTTGTTTGTTGGTTCTACTGGAGTGGGAAAGACAAAGCTTGCTTTAGAATATGCAGATTATCTATTTGGTAAAGATAAGTTAATTCGTTTTGATATGAGTGAATATCGTGATAGTAGTTCAATTACTAAAATTATTGGTTCTGCGCCTGGGTATATTGGTTATGATGATGGCAAAAATAAATTAGAAGAAATTAGAAAGAATCCTCATTCTGTTATCTTACTTGATGAAATAGAAAAAGCCCACCCTAGTGTTTTAAATTTATTTTTACAGATTTTAGATGAAGGTAAGATTACAGATTCTAGAGGAAACACGGTTCATTTTAATCATCATGTAATTATTATGACTTCAAATATTGGTTGTCATAAGGATTCAGTTGGCTTTACCCAAGAAGTTAGTAAAGAAGATAGTAAATTAAAAGAGTTTTTGTCTTTAGAATTATTAAATCGTATTCAAAAAGTTGTTTATTTTAAGAAACTAGATAGTAATGATATTAAGCAAATTATTAAAATAAAGTTAGATTATATTAAGAAAAAGTTTAAAGAAAGAAATATTAAAGTTCATATTAGTGATAGTATTATTGATGATATGGTAGTTCTTACTAGGTACCAAGAATTTGGGGCTCGTAAGATAGATCAAGTTTTAGAAGATAAGGTAGATGATACTATTATTGATAGTATTTTAGAGGGAAAAACTAATATCTATGTAAATAATCATAGTTAGTTTTTCTTTTTTTCATGAATTCTAGTAGTATTATGCTATAATAGAATTATTATTTAGTGAGGTGATTTTATGAAAATTTATAATACACTTACCAAAACTGTAGAGGAGTTTGTTCCTCATGAAGATGGAAAAGTAAATATGTATACTTGTGGACCTACTGTGTATCATTTTGCTCATATTGGTAATCTTCGTACTTATATTTTTGAAGATATTTTAGAAAAGGGATTACGCTATCTTGGCTATTCTGTTAAGAGAGTTATGAATATTACAGATGTAGGACATTTAACTAGTGATGGTGATACTGGCGAAGATAAAATGGAAAAGGGTGCATTAAGAGAGGGAAAGACTGTTTATGAAATAGCTAAGTTTTATACAGATGCCTTTTTTAGTGACTGTAATAAATTAAATATTAAAAAGCCTAGTATTGTGGAGCCAGCTAGTCATCATATTGATACTTATATTGAAATGATTTCTAAGATGCTAGAAGATGGGTATGCTTATATTTCTAATGGAAATGTTTATTTTGATGTTAGTAAAGCTAAAGATTATTATCAGTTATCTGGTAAAAATCCTGATGATTTAATGGTTGGGGTTCGTGATACAGTAGATAGTGATAGTGCTAAGAAAAATCAAGCTGACTTTGTGTTATGGTTTACAGACAGCAAGTTTAAGAATCAAGATATGCGTTGGGATTCACCATGGGGAATTGGGTATCCTGGTTGGCATATAGAATGTAGTGGTATTAGTTGTAAGTATTTAGGAGAGTATTTAGATATTCACTGTGGTGGAGTTGATAATGTTTTTCCACATCATACTAATGAGATTGCACAAAGCGAAGCATATTTTGGACATAAATGGTGTAATTACTGGGTACATGGAGAACATTTAAACGATCAAACTGGTAAAATGAGTAAATCTAAGGGAGAATTTTTAACTGTTTCTTTATTGGAGGAAAAGGGGTATAATCCTTTGAGTTATCGTTATTTTTGTTTAGGTAGTCATTACAGAAAGGTACTTGTTTTTTCATATGATGCTCTAGATCAAGCACAGAATGCTTACTTTAAGTTAAAGAATAGAATTGCGAAACTAGATAGAACACCTGATTTACATGAAGATAAACTTGATTATTACCAAAATAAATTTAAAGAGGCACTTTCTAATGATTTAAATACTTCTAGTATGCTTACTTTGGTTTATGACGTATTAAAAGATGATAACTTAACAGATTTTACGAAACTTTATTTAATTGATGATTTTGATAAGGTATTGTCTCTTGATTTAATTGATAATGAAAAGGAAATTGATTCTGATTTAGAAAGTTATATTCTTTCTAAGATAGAGGAAAGAAATCAAGCAAAACTTGCGAAAAACTTTTCACTAGCTGATTCTATTCGTAATGAATTATTAGAAAAAGGGATTCAGTTAAAAGATACTAGAGATGGTACTGTATACGAAATATTATAGTTTTGAGATTGTCTTTACAGGCAGTCTTTTCTTTTTGGTACTATAAAAGTGTAATAATTAATTACAGAAATGTGATTGAATATTACACTTCTTTTTATTATGATTG
>UQOS01000030.1 GCA_900542735.1 uncultured Mycoplasmatota bacterium
GAATGATTATTATAGTAATTATTAGCTGCTAATATTATAGCCTTAACACCAGAGGTATCTAAGTTAGTTACTTAGAAACCTTTCAAAATCGTAACTTTAACCTTATTCTATATAGCTAATCTTATTTTTGAAAACATCACTTTTTTTAGAAAAACACTCAAAAAAAACACCCCTAAAAATTGCCACTTTTTCTAAAAAAATTTATTAAAAATTTTTCTACTAACAGCAACTTTTTTGTCCTTATTGGAAAAATATGGTATTTTAAAATAGAAAAGGAGTGTGGTTTGTGTGAAAATGAAACCAAAAAAATTTTTATATAGAGAGTGGGCCGAAGAATGGCTACTTAACAAAAAAGATTTTGTAAAGGAGTCTACCTATGCAAATTATGCAACAGTACTTTACAATCATCTGATACCAGATTTAGGAGAAATATCTTTGCAAAGTGTAAACCATAACATGTTGCAACAGTATATACTAGATAAACTAAAATCAGGTAGAATAGGAGAGAATAGTCATCTTTCTGAAAAAACAGTAAAAGATATTATGATGGTATTAAAGAGTACCATTCGTTATGCTATGAACCAAGGAGCAATGAATGTTATTGATTTAGATTTTACTTATCCTAAGAATACAAAGAAAAAGAAAATTTATATTTTAACTAAGAAAGAACAAAAAAAAATAACAGATTATGTGTTAGAAAATCTTACGCCTAGAAATCTAGGTATTTTAATTTCTTTATATTCAGGTATGAGAATAGGGGAAATTTGTGCTTTAAAATGGGAAGATATTGATTTTAAACGAAATATTATACATGTCAATAAGACCCTACAAAGAGTTTATATAAAAGATGATAAAAATGAAACAACCCCTAAATTAGTAATCTCACCACCCAAGACATTAACTTCTAACCGTGATATTCCAATAAATAAAGATTTTGCATCTGTTATTAAACCATTAAAACTAAATAGTAAGCATTACGTATTAACATCATCTTTTGAAGAAACAGAACCACGGGCATATCGAAGACACTTTAATTTGGTTCTTGATAAATTAAAAATTAAGCATATTAATTTCCATAGTCTACGTCATACCTTTGCTACTAACTGTATTTCACTAGGAATAGACTATAAAACTGTTAGTGAACTGTTAGGCCATTCTGATATTAGTACGACATTAAACTTATATGTTCACCCTAATCTATCTGATAAGAAAAAATGTATGAATGTAATTTGGAAAAATCATAGTTAGTATAATTAAACTATTTTAGGAAAAACTAAAAACGGTGATAAATATGAAAATTCGATTAGGTTATGTTGCCCTTCCTGTTAGTATTCCTATAACTTCTTCTAAAACGATTACAGTAACGAATTATAAAAAATTAGGAAAAAGAAAGGGAGAAGAAAAAAGATGCAAAATTTTAGAAGAAAATCTAACTAATTTTCTAGAAATTTTAAAATATAACGAAGCAAATTCTATTCATTTTTATCGTATGACTTCTCACTTAGTACCACTATTAACTTATAGAGATAGCTATCATAATATCTTAATTAAATATAAAAGTAAGTTATCAGAAATAGGTAATTATATCAAAGCTAAAAACATGAGAGTAGATATGCACCCAGATCAGTTTTTAGTTTTAAATAGTATCAATGAAAGTGTAGTAACTTCTACAATAAATGCTTTAAATGACTACTATCAACTTATGCAAAAACTAGATTTAAAAACAAATATTATTCTTCATATTGGTTCTAGTCAACAAGGAAAAAATGAAGCTATGAAAAGATTTACGAATAACTTTAATCAGTTACCTAAAAAAGTAAAAGAGTTAATTACTATTGAAAATGATGATAAAATTTTTAATATTCGTAACACCTTATCTTTGGCTAAAAAATTACAGATTCCTATGGTACTAGATTATCATCACTTTTTAGTAAATAGAAATAATGAAAAAATAGAAGATTATATTGAAAGTATTTTTAAGACTTGGAAAACAACGCCTAAAATTCATTTTTCTTCTCCTAAAAATAAAAGGGAAAAAAGAAGTCATCACGATTATATAGATAGTGATACTTTTATTGATTTTATTGAGAAAATTAAATTCTGTAATATAGATTTTGATGTTATGATTGAAGCAAAACAAAAAGATGAGGCATTATTTCGATTAGTAAGAGAATTAAAGTATAAGACGAATTATCAATTTTTAGATGAAACTACTTTTTTAGTAGAATGAATTTGTGTATAATAGGTGTTAGTGAGGTGCATTATGAAAGAAATTGTGATTTTACCAGCAGATACCTATACAGTAGTTAATAAAACTGTTATTAAAGATTTAGATCGTAAATTAATCACTATGCTTTATCAACCAATTATTGGTTATACTGCTACCTCTTTATATTTTACTTTAGTAGATGATTTAGATAAAAGAGAATTAATGAGTGAAGATTTAACACATCATCATTTAATGAGTACCATGCAATTAAAACTAGATGATATTGTGGTAGCTAGACAAAAATTAGAAGCTGTAGGACTTTTAAAAACTTATTATAAAAAAGATCATGTCAATAATTATGTTTATCTATTATATTCTCCTATGTCAGCAAATGACTTTTTAAATCACCCTGTATTAAATATCGTACTTTATAATAATCTAGGGAAAAAAGAGTATGATAGAATTGTTGATTTTTTTAAGATACCGAAAGTAAATTTAAAGGATTATGAAGATGTAAGTTCTAGTTTTAGTGATGTATTTCGTTCTGTTAGTGGAAATGTTTTAATTGAAAATGAAAATATTTGTAAAGAAAATACGAATAAAATGGTAATTAACAGTAAGATTGATTTTAACTTGCTTATTTCTAGTATTCCTAGTACGATGGTAAGTCCTAGATGTTTTAATGATGATACAAAAGAATTAATTAATGCATTAGCTTACACTTATGATATTGATGAAGCAAATATGCAAGGATTAGTTCGTAATAGTATTAATGAAAAAGGTTTAATTGATAAAACTGAACTTCGTAAAAATGCTCGTAATTTCTATCAATTTGAAAATGATGGTAAACTTCCAACTTTTGTTTATAGTAAACAACCAGACTATTTAAAAATGCCACAAGGTGATAATAGTAAGTGGGCAAAAATGGTTTATACTTTTGAATCTGTTCACCCTTATGACTTCTTAAGAAGTAAATATAAAACAGGGGAACCATCTTTAAGAGATTTAAAATTAATAGAGAGTTTATTAGTAGATCAGAAGATGACACCAGGTGTTGTAAATGTTTTAATTGCTTATGTGTTAAAAATTAATAATCAAAAATTATCAAAAAATTATATTGAAACTATAGCTGGACAATGGAAAAGATTAAATATTGAAACAGTAGAAGAAGCAATGCGTATTAGTGAAAAAGAACATAAAAAACTAAAGAAACAATTTGAAAATAAAACAAAATCAAATACGAATACTTATACGAAAACACAAAAGAAACAAGAAGAATTACCAGATTGGTTTAATAAAGAATTAAAAAATGAAGAAATGTCTGAAGAAGATATGAAAGAATTAGATGATATTTTATCTTCTATTAATCAAAGTATATCTACTATAAACAAGTAGTTTTAAGCGGTTTTTCTTGCTTTTTTTCATACTTTGTGGTATAATACAGCCACTAAATGAAAAAGGGGAAGATATTATGAAAAATAAAAAGAAAGAAATAAAAAGATTAATTTTTTCTATTATTAGTGTTTCACTATTCTTAATGTTTATGACTTCCTTTGTATATTTACCAAAACAAGAAAATTTATTATCATCTATGGCGTTCTTACAAAATCAAAAAAGATTTTATATGCAAGATTTATCAAGTGGTATTTTATTAAAAGATGCTTATCCAACTTCTGATAGTACTGGTTTAAAAAATGATGCCTATAAATTTAAAATTGTAAATAATTCAAATTCAAAAATTACTTATCAAATAGTATTTCAAAATAATGAAGAACAAGCTAAGTTAAAAGGAAAAGAAGTATTACCAAATAAGTATTTAAGATATGTAATCAATAAAGAAAATGAACCTTTTAAAAATATTCAAAATTTATCTGATGATGGAATTTTATATACAGCTACTATTGATGCTAAGAGTGAAGAAACATTTGAGTTTAGAATGTGGTTAGATTATAATGCAGATAATGGTGCCATGGATAAAATATTTATCGGTAAAATTGAGTTAGTTGAAGTAAAATAATAAGTAAGTACTGATGAAAATAGTCAGTGCTTTTTGTTTGATTTTATAAAAATGTGAAATTAGGTATCGAAAAAGTACATAAAAACGTGAAACTATTATAAAATGAAACTATACTTACTTTTTGAATATCAGTTAAAAAAATTTATACGTATTTTTTAAATTTTAAAGGTTTCTTTTTCTAATTTGAATGAAATATGTTATGATAGTAATGAACAGGGCTTACTTATTATAAAAAAATAATCGAGGTGGTAAAATGAGAAATATTCAGGAAATGTTAAAAATATCTAGTGATGAAATCAATAATTTAAAACAAAATTATATTAAAAAATTAGATAATAGAGATTTTAAAGAATTAATTTCTACCTTAAATGTTCCAGATGAAATTTTAATGGAATATACTTCATCTTTAGAAGATGCTAGTATAGAGTTTCATAATTGTCGCAGTTGTAAATCTTTAGAAGAATGTAAAAATAAAATAAAAGGTTATATGTATACACCAAAACTAGAACATGAAAAAATAATCTTTAGTTATGTAGCTTGCAGTTATCAGAAAAAGAAAGGCTATGATACTAAGTATCAAGAAAATGTGTATCTATTTGAAGTTCCTAAAAAAGTAAAAGAAGCATCTTTAAGTAATTTATATAAAAATGATAAAAATAGAGTAAACTTTATGAAATATGTAAAGACTTTTATTGAGGATTTTACTACTTCTAAAAATCCTAAAGGTATTTATCTACATGGCAGTTATGGAGTAGGAAAGACTTATTTAATTGCAGCTTTATTTAATGAACTTGCCAAGAATAATGTCAAAAGTGCTATTGTTTATGTACCAGAGTTTTTAAGAGTATTAAAGTCATCTTTTGGAAATGATTTTGAAGAAAAGTATGATTATATTAAAAAGGCACCATTATTATTATTAGATGATATTGGAGCAGAGTATCTAACGCCATGGGCTAGAGATGAAATATTAGGTACTATTTTACAGTATAGAATGGACGAAGAATTACCAACCTTTTTTACTTCTAATATGAATTTAAAACAATTAGAAGAGCACTTTAGTATAACGAGTGTAGGAAAAGAAGAAATTAAAGCAAGAAGAATGATTGAAAGGATTAAAAGTTTAACCAATGACTTTGAACTAATAGGGGAAAGTAATCGTAAGTAAAATTCAGAAAAGTCATTGACAAACAATTTAAAAAGTCATATTATTAACTTAAGTTTTTTAGAAAAACGATAATGAAAGACATGATTTTATAGGAATTTTCGTAGAGAGTCTAAGTTTGGTGAAATTAGATATTGAACTATAAATATTACTACTTTCTAAGTTGAGCCTTAATAGGCATCCGGGAAACCGTTATCTTAATTAAGTAAAATCATGGATGGTACCGTGTTCGCACTCCTGTTATATCATAAGATATAATAGGAGTTTTCTTTTTCTTTGATAGGGGGTGTATGTTATCAAAGTTACATTAAATCAGTTCGATACAAAAATACTGTTCTCACTTATTGAACAAAATCAAAAAGAACTATTATCATTACAAATAAAAGCAATAGACTATGCATCACCATTACTAAAAACAAGAATGAAAGAAATAAAACAGACCATCGATATTACGAAAAAGATTATTATTGGAAGATATAAGAAAGAAAATATACCATTACATAAAATGATTAAAATGCTATTAAATTCTACTAACTTAGTAGAAGAAGAAATCTTTAAAGAACTAATTACTGATAGATTAATAGAAAAAGAGGAACCTGTTTCTATGGATTTGTTAATACAAGTTATGGATAGTTTAGAATTAGAACAGTTAATGATGATTATTCATAGTAAAGAAAATACATTTTATGGGGATATGGCCTTATCTTCTTATGATAAAAAGTGTATGGAAGTAGATAATGATGTCTATCAAGAATTAGTATTAAAATTAAAACAAGATATGGAGGAGTATTAAAATGATAAATATTAAAGAAAATGAAAGATTAAGTAAATTAAACCATAGTTGTGCTCATTTACTAGCACAGGCAGTTAAGCATTTATATCCTGATGCTTTATTTTGGGTAGGTCCCGTTATTGAAGATGGATTTTACTATGACATTGATTTAAATGGAAAGACTCTAACAGAAGATGATTTAACAGTTATTGAAAAAGAAATGAAAAAATGTAGTAAAGATAATAAAAATATCGTAAGACATGAAATAACGAAAGAAGAAGCTCTTAAAATGTTTCAAAATGATCCATATAAGATTGATTTAATCTCTAGAATGGACGAAAATGAGCAAGTAATATCATGTTATACGCAAGGAGATTTTACGGACCTTTGCCGTGGACCTCATGTTGATAATACGAAAGAACTTAAGAATTTTAAATTATTAAAAGTAAGTGGAGCTTATTGGAAAAATGATGCGAAAAATCATATGCTACAAAGAATTTATGGAATTTGTTTTGATACCAAAGAAGAACTTGATAGTTACTTAGAAGAATTAGCAGAGGCAAAAGAAAGAGATCATCGTAAAATAGGAAAAGATTTAGGAATATTTATGCTTAGTGATTTAGTAGGTAGAGGTCTTCCTTTATGGCTTCCTAACGGTTATACATTGTGGAGAACATTACAAAACTATATTACTGATAAAGAAGTAAGTTATGGTTATAAACATGTTCATACACCAGATCTTGGAAGTGTTGAATTATATAAAACATCAGGACACTGGGATCATTATAAAGATGATATGTTTCCTGCAATGGAAATGGATAATGAAGCCTATGTTTTAAGACCAATGAACTGTCCACATCACATGGTTATTTTTAAAAACTTCTTACATTCTTATAAAGATATGCCAGTAAGAATTGCGGAAATTGCGAATGATTTTAGATATGAATCAGCAGGTTCTGTAAAAGGAATTGAAAGAGCTAGATCATTTACACAAAATGATTCTCATATTTTCTGTACTAAAGAACAGATTGAATCAGAATTTAAAGGCGTACTCGACTTAATTATGGACGTTTATAAAGATTTTGGTATTAAAGACTTTAAATGTAGATTATCATTAAGAGATCCACAAGATAAAGAAAAGTATTTCCAAGATGATGATATGTGGAATAATGCTGAAGAATCACTTAGAAAAGTATTAACAGATATTCATGTTGATTACTTTGAAGCAATTGGAGAAGCTGCTTTCTATGGACCAAAACTAGACATTTTAATTAAACCAGCAGTCGGAAATGAAGTAGCACTATCAACAATTCAATTAGATTTCTTACTTCCTAGAAAGTTTGAACTTACTTATATTAATGAAAAAGGAGAAAAAGAAACTCCAATCGTAATTCATAGAGCGATATTAGGTTCTCTTGATAGATTTATTGCTTTTCTACTAGAGGAAACTAAGGGTGTACTTCCATTATGGTTAGCACCTGTTCAAGTATCTATTATTCCTGTTAATAATACTTATCATTTAGAATATGCAAATGAAATCAAAGAATTATTAGAAAAAAATCATATTAGAGTAACACTTGATGATAGAAATGAAAAACTAGGTTACAAAATGCGTGAAGCACAAACAAAAAAAATACCACTTATCTTAATCTTAGGAAATAAAGAAAGAGATGAGAAAACAGTTAGCTATCGTATTCATGGTAGTGAAGAAACTACTACTTTAAAACAAGAAGACTTTATTCTTCATGTAAATGAAATGGTGGCAAATAAGGTATTAGGACAAGATTTAAAATAATAATGATTATATTTTTTGCAGAAAGGTGTAAATAGCCTTTCTTTTTTTACATATTTTTACGCAAAATAGGTTCAAAAAGAATTGCTTTTTCAAGGGGAATGTAGTACCATTATGGTAGACAAGTGGTTGATTGTGGTAAAAAGTGGGGGATTTCTATGTTTGTGGGAGAATATCATCATACAATTGATGAAAAAGGACGCATGATTATTCCAGCTAAGTTTCGAGGAGAACTTGGTACTAATTTCGTAGTAACTAGGGGCCTTGAAAACTGTCTATTTGTTTATTCTTATGAAGAATGGAATAAAATTGTAGCTAAACTAAATAGTCTTCCTTTCACAAAAAAAGATGCCCGTAACTTTAACCGTTTCTTTTTATCAGGTGCTAATCAAGTAGAACTTGATAAACAAGGTAGAATTAATATTGCATCATCTTTGATAGAATATGCTAATCTTGAAAAAGAATGTGTGGTATTAGGAGTAGGTGACCGCTTGGAAATATGGTCTAAAGATAGATGGAACACTTTCTTTACAGAAAATCAGGATAACTTATCTGATATTGCCGAAAATCTATTTGATACCGATAATATAAACTTGTAGGTGATATTTATGCATATTAGTGTTTTATTAAATGAATCAATTGACAGTTTGAATATTAAAGAAGATGGCATATATGTTGACTGTACTTTAGGCTATGCTGGACATTCCAGTGAAATTTTAAAGAGAATAAAAAAGGGTAGACTAGTTGCATTCGATCAAGACCAAATAGCTATTAACGCATCTAATGAAAGATTAAAAAAAATTGGAGATAATTACACAATTGTTAAAAGTAACTTTGTTTATCTAAAAGAAAAATTATTAGAACTAGGAATTACTGAAGTAGATGGTATTTTGTTTGATTTAGGAGTATCTAGCCCACAACTTGATGAACAAGAAAGAGGATTTAGTTACCATCAAAATGCTAAACTTGATATGAGGATGGATAGAGATAGTGATTTTTCAGCTTATGATGTTGTAAATAACTATGAAGAAAAAGAACTTGCTAGAATTTTATTTCAATATGGTGAAGAAAAATATGCTAACAGTATTGCTAGAAATATCGTAAAAGCAAGAAGTATAAAGCCAGTAGAAACCACTTTTGAATTAGTAGATATTATCAAAAATTCGATGCCAGAAAAAGCTAAACGTGATAAACACCCAGCTAGAAAAACATTCCAAGCAATTAGAATTGAAGTAAATCACGAATTAGAAATTCTTGAAAAAAGTATGCGTGATGCTGCTAGTATGTTAAAAGTAGGTGGTATCTTATCTGTTATTACTTTCCATTCTTTAGAAGATAGAATCGTAAAAAATGTTTTTAAAGAATTAACGAATGTAAATCCAGTTGTGAAAGGTCTTCCAAATGTTCCTCTAGAATATTTACCAGACTATGAATTAGTAAACCATAAAGCAATTATTCCTACGAATAAAGAAATAGAAGAAAATAATAGAAGTAGATCTTCTAAATTAAGAGTGATTAAAAGAATAAAATAAAAAAATAAAAAGGGGTTGTTACCATGAAAAAAGTGAAAAAGAGATTAAAGATGTCAAAGTTTGAAAGATTATTATATATCTTTACTTTAGTAATGGTATTAATGACACCATTTGCTTTAGTATTTTCACAAGCAACCCTATCAGAGATTAACTTTGAAGTAGAAAAAACGAAAAAACAAATATCTTCTCAAGAAAAGAAAAACACAAGTTTAACGATGAAAATAAATGAACTTGCTTCCCTAGAAAAAATTCAAACAGTTGCGAAAGAACAGGGATTGAGTTATAATAATAATAATATCAGAACAGTAACAGATGATATGAATGATGCAAATAGTGCAGAATAAGGTGAAGCTATGAAAAAGAAAAAGAGTAAAACAGTAAATCGTAATGTAAGAATTGCTAACATTAGTTTATTGGTAACTCTTTTTTTGTTTGTGTTATTAATTTATCGAGCTGGTGTTTTATCACTATCAGAAAAAGTAGATGGCATTAACTTAAAAGAATTTGCTAGTAAAAGAACGATAAAACATGAAACAATTCTAGCAAAGCGTGGTACTATTTATGATGTCAATGGTGAAGCATTAGCTCAAAATGTATATTCTTATACTTTAATTGCTTATTTAGATTCTTCTAGAGGGGAAGGAAACTATGTAAAAGATAAAGAAAATACTGCGAAAGGATTATCTTCTATTATCTCAATGGATTATGAAAAAATACTAGCATTATTAAATAGAAATGTCTATCAAACAGAATTTGGTAATGCTGGAAAAGGATTAACGGAATTAACGAAAGATAAAATTTTAGCTTTAAACTTAGATGGTATTACTTTTACAGAAACACAAAAGCGTTATTACCCTAAGGGAGATTTCTTATCTTATACTTTAGGATATGCTAAGAGTAATGAAGATGGTAAAATTATTGGAGAAATGGGAATTGAAGCTTTATTTAATGATTCTCTAACTGGTACAGATGGTTTTAAAGAGTATCAAAAAGACTTAAAAGGGTACAAAATAGCGAATACTTTAGAAAAAGTCCAAGAGCAGCAAGATGGAAATAGTATTTATTTAACGATTGACTCTAATGTTCAATTTTTTATTGAACAGGCTTTAGAAGATGCTAATAATAAATATAATTTTGATGAATTAAATATTGTGG
The DNA here is from genome assembly GCA_900542735.1 of uncultured Mycoplasmatota bacterium. Lineage (GTDB taxonomy): Bacteria > Bacillota_I > Bacilli_A > RF39 > UBA660 > Alloscybalousia. Next base: position 10,640 of record UQOS01000030.1, read on the forward strand.
TAGCAGAAGCAAAAACAGGTAAAATTCTAGGTATGGGTTCTACTACTTCTTTTGATCCCAATATTAAAGAGATTTCTAGTTATTTGGATCCTAATATTTCTGTAAGTTTTGAACCAGGTTCTACTATGAAAATATTTTCTTATATGGCAGTAATGGAAGCTGGTAAGTATAATGGTAGTGAAACATTTAAATCTGGTACTTACACAACTACAGATGGTACCGTAATAGGAGACTGGGATCGTCGTGGTTGGGGTACAATTACTTATGATAAGGGTTTTGCTTTATCTAGTAATGTAGGAATAGTTAATTTAATTCATAATTATATTGATAAAGATACTTTGATGAATTACTATAAAAAACTAGGGTTTGGTTCTAAAACAGGAATTGAATTAAGTAAAGAAACAGCTGGTAAACTAAACTTTAAATATGAAACAGAAGTCTTTAATGCTGGATTTGGTCAAGGTATTATGGTGACTTCTATTCAAAATATTAAAGCACTTACTTCAATTGCCAATGATGGTATTTTATTAGAACCATATATTGTAGATAAAATAGTAGATAGTAGTGGTAAGGTAATAGAGGAAAACAGTAGAAAAGAATTAGGTAGAGTTGCTAGCAAAACAACTACTGATAAAATAAAAGATTTAATGGAAAGCGTAGTATTAGAAGGAACTGGTACTAATTATAATATGCCAGGTTATAATTTAATTGCAAAAACTGGTACTGCTCAAATTGCTAGTACGAATGGTAAAGGTTATTTAACCGGACAATATGATGTAATTCGTGGTTTTGCTGGAATGTTTCCTAAAGATGACCCTGAAATTATCATTTATGCAAATGTTAAAAAACCACACCAATATGCAAATGCTCTAAGCTATGTAGTTAAAAACGTAGTAGAAAATCTAAGTAAATATTATAATATTTATGATGCAGTAGAAGAAAATACAGAAAATACTCTTTATACATTAGAAAACTATACAAATAAAAAAGTAGAAACAGTAAAAAAAGAGTTAGAAAGTAAGAATCTACAAGTAGAAGTAATAGGTAGTGGTGATACAATTACTAGTCAGTATCCAGAAAAAAGTATTGTCCTTACCAAAAATAGTAAAGTCTTTTTAGTAACCAATTCTACAGATATTTGGATTCCAAATTTTAAAGGTTGGAGTAAAAAAGATGTAGTTACTTATCTAAAACTTTCTGGTATTTCTTATAAAACAGAAGGAATTGGTTATTTAGTAAATCAAAATATAACTAATACCAAATATCAAGATGGTATGACTTTAGAATTAGTATTTGCAGAAAAATATGCAGAAGATGAAAGCTAAAAAATATGGTATATTAATAACATAGAAGGTGAGAGTGATTATATGTATAATCTTTGTTTATATTTCTTTATGTTTTACTGTTATGCTATCTTTGGTTGGACAGTAGAATGTATTACTTGTTCTATTGGACAAAAAAAATTCGTTCACGATAGAGGTTTTTTAATTGGACCATACTGTCCTATCTATGGTTATGGTGCCATGTATATGTATTTTTTCTTAAATCGTTATTACCATGAGCCTATTACTTTATTTGTAATGGCAGTAGTAGGTACTTCTTTTTTAGAATATATAACGAGTTATTTAATGGAAAAACTATTTAATGCTAGATGGTGGGATTATTCAAATGAACGTTTTAACTTAGAAGGAAGAATATGCTTAAAAAATGCAGTTGCATTTGGAATATTAGGCATGGCTTTTATATATGTTATTAATCCTATATTTTTATTTGTTGTAAATAAAATTCCACATCTTGTTTTAATTATAATTTCTATTATTTTATTCATTAGTTTCTTAATTGATAATATCTTAACTTTTACGATTATGAATAGTTTAAAAAGTAAATTAGCAAATGTTAGACAGGATTCTACTTCTGATATTGATAAACAAGTAAGAGAAATTTTATCAAAGCATACTTTCTATATTAATAAATTATTTAAGTCTTTCCCAAAAGTAAAATTCTCATTTCCTTTTGGAGAACAGCTTATGAATTCAATTAGGGAAACACTAGATAATATGAATACCAAAAAGAAAGAACGTAAAAAAAGAATTAAAGAATTGAAACACGAATTAAAAAAAGAATCTAAAAAATAGATTCTTTTTTGTATAAAATTATCTCTTTTATCTCATGATAAGATTGGAGATGAGAATATGGAATTAATACCGAAAATGATTTCAACGAAAGATTTACTATACCTATCAGATTTATTTGAAATAAACTATTTAGCTTTTAAAGAAGTTAGTAGTTATATTAAAATGATCCAAGATAAGGAAATTAAAGACACTTTAGAAAGAATGAAGAACTTACACGAAGATCATTTACATTATATTATTTCTATCTTAAAGCAAGAAGATGAAGAAGAATATGAATGTGAAAGTTGTGAGTATGATGAAGATGATGAAATAGAAGTTGATGATGACATAGATGAAGAAGAAAAAGATGAAATAGAGGAAGATGAAGATGAATAAAGAAATTAAGAATCCTAAAATGGAAGTACCAACTGGTAATAAGATGAATGATAGAGATTATTTAAATTGTGTTTTAGAGTTAGAAAAGAATCTATCTAATTATTATTCACTTGCCCTAAATGAAGCAAGTAACGATTATTTATATGAAGACTATTTTTCTTTACTAGAAGATACCAAAGATGCAGCAAGAGAACTATATAATTTAATGTTTGAATATGGGTGGTATAGATTAGAAGAAGAAAATAGTGAAAAAGTAACCAAAAAAATTGATTGCTTAGAACAGAAATTAATAGATTTAGGACTAAAGGAAGCATAAATTTGCTTTCTTTTTCAATATCATAAGAAAAATGTGGTATAATAGTAGAAGATAAAAAAGAAAGTAGGAGAGTTATGTTAAAAGTAGAAAATGTTACTAAATACTATGGTACTAATCTTGCAGTAGATCATTTGTCTTTTACTGTTGATGATGGTGAAATATTTGGTTTACTTGGTAGTAATGGAGCAGGTAAAACGACCACTTTTCGTATGATAATGGGGCTACTAGATGTAACAAGTGGTAAAATTACGCTAGATGGTAAAAAAATTGATTATAGTGTAACTGATAAGATAGGGTTTGTAACAGAAGAAAGAAGTTTACTTACCAAAATGACAGTAAAAGAACAGATTATTTATTATGGTAGATTAAAAGGATTAAGTGAAAAAGAAATTTTAAAAAGACTAGATGATTGGTTAGAAAGATTTCAAATAAAAGAGTATAAGAATCGTAAAATAAAAGAATTATCTAAAGGAAACCAACAAAAGATTCAGTTTATTGCAGCGGTTATCAATGAACCTAAGTTATTGATTCTTGATGAACCTTTTACAGGACTTGATCCTATTAATGTAAAATTATTAAAAGAAGCAATTTATAGTTTACAGAAAAAAGGCTGTTCAATTATTTTTTCTTCTCATCAAATGGAACACATTGAACAGTTTTGTGAAAAATTAGTAATTCTAGTAAAAGGAAAAACTGTTTTAGAAGGCTATTTAAAAGATATTAAAGAAAGTTATCAAAAGAAAAATATTTTTATTCGTGGTGATGTTACAGCTAAAGAATTAGAAAGTATTAATGGCGTTTTATCAGTAGAGAAAAAATTAAATGAGTTTGAAGTAAAGATAGAAAATAATAAGATAGTAGAACAGGTATTTAAAAAGATTGCTCATCATAATATCACGAAATTCGTAGTGGAAGAAGCAAGCTTAAATGAAATTTTTATTGCGAAAGTAGGTGCTAGTTATGATGAATAAGTTTTGGTTTTTAACACAATCTAGTTTTTTAAAGAAGATTAAAAGTAAATGGTTTTTAATTGTTAATATTTTATTATTAGTAGTAATTGTAGGAATTGTAAATGTTGATAGTATTATTAAAGCTTTTGGTGGTGATTTTAATGATACTAACGAAATTGTTGTTTTAGATAAAACTGATATGTCTTATGATTTATTTGAAAAGAATTTAAAAAGTTATAACGAAACACTAGATATGAAATATACTTTTGATATTAGTAAAACTATCAAAACAGAAGAAGAAATTAAGAAAGAAATAAAAGATACTGATAAGGTTTTAATTGTTTTAGAAAATAGTGATACTTCTTATCTTAAAGCAAGTATTATTAGTGATTCTTATATAGATACTATGTATTATCAACTTTTATATCAGGCTTTATCTACTACCAAAACAGAAGTTGCTTTTTCTCTTACTGATACCAATAAAGATGAATTATTAAAATTAACTAGTAATATTTCTGTAGATAGAATTTTATTAAGTGATGATAAAAATACAGAAGAAGAAAATATGGAAATGATTATGGGAACTGTTTTTCCAACAGTAATTTTACCTTTCTTTATCTTGGTAGTTTTCTTAGTTCAAATGATAGGCGCTGAAATTAATGAAGAAAAACAGACACGTAGTATGGAAGTAATTATTTCTAATGTTAGTCCAAAGGCTCACTTCTTTTCAAAGGTTATTGCTAGTAATGGTTTTGTTTTACTACAAGGAATTCTATTAATTTTATATGGAATTCTTGCTTTAGTAATTAGAAATTATACTGGTATTAGTAGTGCTAGTAGTATTACTTCACAGATTAGTGATGTATGGAATAGTCTAGTAGCAAGTGGCTTTGTAGATAAACTAACTTATATTATTCCACTTACTTTGATATTAATGGTTTTATCTTTCTTAACTTATTCTCTAGTAGCAGGAATTTTAGCATCTATGACAGTTAGTATGGAAGATTATCAACAAATTCAAGCTCCTATTATGATGATTTGCTTAGCAGGGTATTATTTAGCTATTATGGCAGGTATGTTTCAAGGAAGCACATTAATTAGAATTTTATCTTATGTACCATTCTTATCTTGCTTATTATCACCAGCACTATTAGTAATAGGACAGATTGGTATATTTGATGTAGTAATTTCTATTATTATTTTATGTATTTTTAATTATATTTTAATTAGATATGGATTAAAGATTTATAAAATAGGTATTTTAAATTATTCAACAGATAAGATTTGGAGTAAGCTATTAAAAGCTGTAAGGTCTAAGGAGAGTTAATTTCTAGATTTTATATCTTGTTTACAAATAGAAAATAAGATATACTTTAAATGTAATAAAAAATAGGTTACTAAGTATATTAATTAAGGACTATGAGTATTAACTTGTCGTCCTTTTATTATATGATTGTTTTGAATATTTTACATTTTAAAAAATTATAAAATATCTTTTTATTTAATTTGTGAAATACCTTTATTTTACTAGTTAAAACTCCTATTTTTATGCTTTTTAAGTAATATACTTAGAAATCAGAATAGGAGTTGTAAAAGATGAAAAAATTTAAAAAGTATTATGTATTAATTTTTATTTTAATTATGATAATAGTTATTAGTATTAGTGCTTCATATGCAATCTTCTCAAATACGAAAGAAGAGCATGGAAAACTAAATATTGTAGCTGGAACTTTAGATTATAAGATAGAAAATAAAAATTTAAAGAATAA
>UQOS01000031.1 GCA_900542735.1 uncultured Mycoplasmatota bacterium
CTAGCAAATAGTGCAGTAAAAGTATATCTAACAGAAGTAAATGGTACCGAACAAGAATTATTATTAAGTAAATATTCAGAACTAGATCAAACAGATAAAGTAGATAGTAGTAAATATGATGAAAGAATATTATATGAAGCAACTGTCCCAGCAAATACCTCTAATTATGAAAAGAATTTTAGATTAAGAATGTGGGTATCAGATGATACAGATTTTTCAGATGGAAGTATGAATGATAAAACATTTACACTAACAGTAAATGTCTATGCCAATGGTAAAGTAGTAACTGATAGCTTAGATACAACTAATACATTAGATAGTATTACAGTATCAGACTGTACATTAGATCCAGTATTTAATAGTGATACTACAGAATATAGCTGTACAGTTAAAAACAATATATCAAGTGTAACAGTAAATGCAACTGCTACTAGTACAAAAGCAAAAGTAAGAGGACTAGGAACAAAAGAATTGACAGTTGGAAAAAATACATTACCAATTAGAGTAATAGCAGAAGATGGTAGTGAGAAGATATACAATGTTAATGTTACTAGAAAAAGAGTGGTATCAATATTTGGTAAACAATTTGAAGTAATAGATGCAGAGCCTACATTAACAACATCAAGTAATAATACGACAGATGCAAGTGGATTATATAAATCAACTGCTACCAATACAGGGGAACCAACTTATTATTTTAGAGGAAACGTTACTAATAATTATGTAAAATTTGCTGGATTTACATGGAGAATCGTAAGAGTAAATGAAGATGGAACAATAAGAATTGTAATGCAAGATGGAATTAATAATAATGCTAGGTACCAATTTAACTTAAATAATAGTAATTATACTCATATGTACTATTCTAATAGCAGTATTAAACCTTCTCTTGAAAGCTGGTATCAAACAAATATAGGCAACAATGTTAATTTATCCAGTAAAGTAGCTAGTGGTAATTATTATTGTGAACAAGCCAAAATAGCTTATAAAAGTATACATGCTTCAAATAGTGGTACAAGTATGATAGTATATCAAAACTATACACCAGACTTTAAATGTGAAATTGATGGTAATGGTTATGGCTCAATAAATGCTAGTGTAGGATTACTTGGTTATGATGAAATAGTCTATGCTGGAGGTTACCCATATATAAATAACACAACCTATTATTTATATAATCCTGATATTAATTGGTGGACAATGAGTGCAGCTGGTTTCTCTGGTTATGGTTCTGAAGCTTGGCTTATGCTTAATCCTAATAACCTTTATTCTAGCAATGTTACTAATTCTTATAGTGTTCGTGGTGTTATAAATTTGAACGCTAATACCAAAATTTCCGATGGAGATGGTACTAAAGATAATCCATTTATCGTCGAATAAATCTTAATTTAAAAAGTGAAAATCTATTACTAGATATCACTTTTTTCTTTTTGTTGTAAAGCACTTACTAAAAATTTAGGAATATTATTCGATAATTCAAGACATTTTGTTAGAAATTTGGTACAATTTTAAGTATATAAGTAGGTGAATACTAATGATGGAAAATGTATATAATTTAACATTACAAGACTGGGAAGAATACTTTGTAAATAAAGGAGAAAAGAAATTTAAAGGTAGTCAGGTTTTTGATTGGTTATATCGTAAAAGAGTAACTTCATTTGATGAAATGACGAATATTAAAAAAGATATTTTAGATATGCTAAAAAAAGACTTTACTTTTAAAACGCTTTCTATTTCTAAAGTAGAAAGAGATACTGATGTAAATAAATATCTATTTCGTTTAAAAGATTGCGAAAAAGTAGAAGCAGTACTCATGAATCATTTATATGGAAATAGCTTATGTATTTCTACTCAGGTAGGCTGTAATATGGGCTGTAAGTTTTGTGAGAGTGGTAGACTTAAAAAAGTGCGTAATCTAGAAACTCATGAAATGATAGAACAGATTTTATTAGTAGAGGAAGAATGTGGTAAAAGAATTAGTCATGTCGTGATTATGGGAATTGGAGAACCTTTTGATAACTATGATAATCTAATTAAATTTATAGAAATTATTAATAATCCTAAAGGAATTGAACTTGGTAGTCGTCATATTACTGTTTCTACTTGTGGAGTGGTTCCTAAAATAAAAGAATTTATGAAATTACCATATCAAGTAAATCTAGCAATTAGTTTACACGCTCCTAATGATGAAATTAGAAATACCATTATGCCTATTAATAAAGCTTATCCTATTCCAGTTTTAATAAATACCTTAAAAGAATACATTCAAAAAACGAATCGTAGAGTTACATTTGAATATATATTATTAGACCAAGTAAATGATACTAGCGAGTGTGCTAGAGAACTTGCTAATTTAGTAAAAGGTATGAACTGCTACATTAATTTAATTCCTTATAACGAAACCAATAATATTTCTTATAAACGAACAAAAAGTGAAAATATTACTAATTTTTATGATATACTAAAAAAGAATAAAATAAATGTAACGATAAGAAGAGAATATGGAAGTAAAATTAGTGCAGCTTGTGGGCAACTTAGAAGTAAAAAGGAGGACTAGCATATATGAAATCATTTTATTTAACAGATGCTGGTAAGGTTAGAAGTCATAATGAAGATAGTGTTATCATTGTTCGTAATCAGAATGACGATTATTTATTAGCAGTTGCTGATGGTATGGGAGGACACCGTTGTGGTGAAGTAGCATCTAGTATTGCGATTAGTTATTTAGGAAAACATTTTCAAGAAACTTTTCGCAATATGAATAAAGAAGATGCTGTTGAATGGATTAGACAATCAGTAAAAGAAATTAATCGTTTAATTTTTAACCATGCTGAAGAACACCCTGAAAGTAAAGGTATGGGAACTACTCTAGTATTAGCAATTAGTACGAATGATTATGTTTTATTTGGTAATATTGGAGATTCTAGTGGATTTGCTATGAAAGATAATCATATTCATAAAATTACTTATGACCATACTTTAGTAAATTTATTAGTAACAGCTGGAGAATTAACCGAAGAACAAGCAAAAGATCATCCAAAACGTAATGTTTTAATGAAAGCATTAGGCGCTAATGATCCAGTAGAAATTGATATATTTGACTGTGATATAGAAGTATCTGATATTTTACTTTGTAGTGATGGACTTACGAATATGTTAGACCAAGAAAGTATTGAAAGAGTTTTACTTAGTGATTATAGTGTAGAAGATAAAGTAATTCGTTTAATTAAAAAAGCTATTAATCGTGGTGGTACTGATAATGTGAGCGTTGCTTATTTAGAAAGATTTAGTAGAGAATTAAAAGAAGGTGTAGATGAATGATTGAAAAGGGGCAAATGATTAATGATCGATATGAAATCATTAAAAGTATTGGTGAAGGTGGTATGGCAAATGTCTATCTAGCATATGATACGATTTTAGATAGACGAGTAGCAATTAAAGTATTAAGAGGAGATTTATCGAACGATGAAAAATTCGTAAGGCGTTTTCAAAGAGAGGCATTATCGGCTTCTAGTTTATCACATCCTAATATTGTTGAGATGTATGATGTAGGAGAAGATAACGGTATTTATTATATCGTTATGGAGTATATTGAGGGAAAGACTTTAAAACAACTTATTAAAAAGCGTGGAGCTTTAACTTTAAGTGAAGCAATTGATATTATGCTTCAAATTACTGATGGTATTAGTCAAGCCCATGATAGTTATATTATTCATAGAGATTTAAAACCTCAAAATATTATGATTAAAGAAGATGGAACAATTAAAATTACTGATTTTGGAATTGCGATGGCACTTAATTCTACTCAACTTACACAAACAAATTCTGTAATGGGTAGTGTTCATTATCTTCCACCAGAACAAGCTAGTGGTAAAGGATCTACTATTCGTAGTGATATTTACTCTATGGGTATTTTGTTTTATGAAATCTTAACAGGAACATTACCTTTTAAAGGCGATAATGCTGTTGAAATTGCGTTAAAACAAATGAGAGATGAAATTCCTAGTGTTCGTAAAAAGAATCCAGCAATTCCACAGAGTGTTGAAAATGTTATCTTAAAAGCTACGGCTAAAAATCCTAAGAATCGTTATAGTGATGCGAAAGAAATGCATGCTGATTTATTAACAGTATTAAATGATGACCGTATTAATGAAGCAAAACTTGTTTTTAAATACCCAGAACATGAAGTAGATGAAAATACCAAAACAATTTCAACTATTAAAACGAAAACAGATCAAAAATTAAAAAATGAAGATAATGAAGAAGTAGCAAATATCATAGAACCAGATGATAAAGTGATAAAAAAGACCAATAAAGTTATTTGGATTTTAGGTAGTATTTTTGCTTTACTTGCCATTATTTTAGTATCTGTATTTCTTATTTTACCTTATTTTACGAAAATACCAGATGTTAAAATACCAGATGTTAGTAATATGACGGTAATAGATGCTGAAAATGAACTTAAGAAAAATGGTTTTGAAGTTGAACTTGAAACAGTAAAAGAAGAAAGTGAAAAGATAGAAAAAGGAAAAGTCATTAAAACGGATCCTCAAGCAGGTCGTACGATTAAAAAAGGAAGCTCTATTACTTTATATGAATCTCTTGGTAAAGAAACTTATACAGTAGAAGATTATACAGGCTCTAATTATATTGAAATTCAAACTCTACTAAAGAGTGTGTATGGATTAGAAGTAACAGTTGAGAAAAAAGATGTAGATACTTCTAAAGAATATAATGAACAGGAAATTGTAGACCAAAGTGTAAAAGCTGGTACTGTACTTGGAAAAGGAGATAGTATTACTTTATATATTCCTAATATTTTAGAGGGATACCCTAATATGGTAGAAGAAGAATGGACTATTGATGATGTAGAAGCATTCTGTACTAAATATAATGTTACTTTAAAAATTGATTATAAAGAAACATCAGATTATGAAGAAGGTACTTTAATTAGTCAATCACGCAGTCCTAAAACACCAATTGTTTCAGGTACTACTTTAAAAATTGTGGTAGCTAAAAAAGTAGAAATTGTAAATGATGATCCAAAACCATCAAATGATCCTAATAGTAATACTACAGAAACAAAATCAGATACAACGACTAATAGTAAAGAATCTTAATTTTTAGTGGGGATTATATGGAAGGACAAATTGTTAAAATACTTAGTAATTTATATTTTGTAAATAGTGGTGGCAAGATATATGAGTGTCATTCTAGAGGAAAATTTCGTCAAGATAAAATCACGCCTACAGTAGGAGATTATGTTTATTTTGATGATAAAAATAATTATATTTTAGAAATTCGCCCTAGAAAAAATACACTTATTCGTCCACTAGTTAGTAATATTGATCAGGCTTTTATAGTAACTAGCTGTAAAAGTCCTGATTTTTCTAGTAATTTATTAGATAAGTTATTGGTGGTACTAGAAGTAAATAAAATTAAGCCAATTATTTGTTTTACGAAAATGGATTTATTAACGAAACAAGAAAAAAAAGAAATGAAAAAAATTCAAAAGTATTATCGTAAAATTGGGTATACAGTAGTAAAAAATACGAATTTATTTATAATCAAGAGATTATTTAAGGGAAAAACAACGGTTTTTACAGGACAAACAGGGGCAGGTAAAAGCTCTCTAATTAATAAACTTGATAAAAATTTAAAACTAGAAACAGGAGAAATTTCTAAAGCATTAGGGCGTGGAAAACATACAACGCGTCATGTTGAGTTAGTAGAACTTTATAAAGGAAAGGTTTTAGATACTCCAGGTTTTTCTTCTATTGATTTTTCTGATATTAGTAAAGAAGAAATTCGTGATAGTTTTATTGAGTTTTCAAATTATAGTTGTCCTTATCAAGACTGTATGCATATGAAAGAAAAAGAGTGTCAAATTAAAAAAGAGGTAAAAAATAATCATATTTTACCTAGTAGATATGAAAATTATCAAAATTTTATATTAAAAAAATAGGAGGGTGTTTATGAAAATATCAGCTTCTTTTCTATCTAGTAGTAATTTAAAAAAGACAGTTTATGAGTTATCTGTTACAGATGTTGACTATATTCATGTTGATTTTATAGATGGTAAGTTTGTTAGTGGTACTAAGATAGCTTATCGTAAAATTAAAAAAGTAACTAAGTTCTCTTCTAAGCGATTAGATGTACATTTGATGACAGATAAATTAGATAAATATATTAAAAAATTTGCGTTATTAAATTGTGAGTATATTACTTTTCATGTAGAGGCAACAAAAGATATTAGTAAATATATTTCTCTTATTCATAGTTATGGTATTAAATGTGGACTAGCTGTTAATCCTGATACTAGTATTCAAGAAATAGAACCTTATGTAAATGATATTGATATGGTTTTAGTTATGAGTGTAGCGCCTGGCAAGGGAGGACAAACATTTATTCCTGATGCTGTTAATAAGTTAAAAGATTTAGAAAAACTACTAAGGACAAAGAAAAGTAAAGTTCTTGTTAGTATCGATGGAGGTATCAATGATACTACAGTTAGTAGTGTAGGTAGTCTTGTAGATATGTTAGTATCTGGATCTTTTATTACTTCTAGTGATAATTATCAAGAAAAGATAAATATTTTGCGTAAAAATAGTAAGATAAGTAAAACTACTTTAGATAGTAAAAAGGAAAACGAAATAAAAAAAGAGAGTAAAAGTGAAAAAACAAATCATAAAAATAAAAAGAAGACCATTACCAAAAAATAAGTAATGGCCTTTTTAATAAAAAATAAGTGATATTATTCACTTACTTCAGTAACTTTTTCATCTTTTCTTGCTGTTCTTAATTCTCTTGCACTAACTCTTACTTTAGTTCCGTCTTCTAATCTAACGACTTGAAGATTAACTCCTTGTTTTTTACGAGTAGCGTTTAAAGCATGAGAGCGTTTATTTCCGAATAAAGGTTTTTTATTGGTAATTTTAACTGCCATTTGTAATTCCTCCTTTTTGATACATAATTAACTTGCCCTATAACTTTATCATATATTTTAATTTTAGTCAAATGAATAGGCAAAAATATTCAAAAAAATGGGAGTTTAGTAAGTAAAATACTAAGTTTTGTGGTAAGATATTAACGAAAGGAGAGATGAATATGTATATACCACTTTATGTAAAAACAAATTATTCTTTATTATCTAGTTTAATTTCTATTGATAAGTTAATTGAATACGCTAGTAAAAATCATATTTCATCTCTTGCTATTACTGATTCTAATATGTTTGGAGCTATGGAATTTTATAAAAAATGTAAGAAGAATCAAATTAAACCTATTTTAGGATTAGAAGTAGAAGTAGATGATTCTGTTTTACTTCTTTATGCTAAAAATTATAATGGGTATTTGATTTTGATTAAACTTTCTACCATTCAAGCAACTAGAAAAGTAACTATTTCTGATATTTTACATTATCATAATGAAGTAATAGGTATCTTACCTTTTTCCTATAAAGAAAAATTTTCACTATTTTCAGAATATTTTAAAGATTTTTATTTAGGGTATCAAGATAAAGAAGAAGAGAAAGTAGCATCTTCCCTTACAGAAAAAATTGTCTTTTTAAGAAAAAATCTTTACTTTTTAGAAAGTGATAGTGAATATTTAAGATATTTATACATGATTCGTGATGGTAAAACTATTAGTGATGATACTCATTATGATATTAAAAATTATCATTTAATGATAAATGATGTTTATGAATATACAACGAATGAACACTTACATAACACAACTATAATAGCTGATATGTGTGATTTAGAATTTCCTAAAACTAATGTTTTGTTGCCTATTTATCAAGATACCAATGGCTTAGATAGTAATTCTTATTTAAAAGAGTTAGCTAGTTATGGTTTAAAAAGAAGACTTGGAAGTAATTTAACTAAAAATTATATTGATAGACTTTATTATGAACTTGATATTATTGAAAAAATGGGATTTTCTAATTATTTTTTAGTGGTATATGATTTTATTCGTTATGCTAAGAAAAATAAAATACTAGTAGGGCCAGGTCGTGGTAGTGGGGCAGGATCTTTAGTATGTTTTTCATTAGGTATTACAGATATTGATCCTTTAAAATATGATTTATTGTTTGAAAGATTTTTAAATCCTGAAAGAGTAACTATGCCTGATATCGATACTGATTTTCCAGATATTTATCGTGATAAGGTAATTGATTATGTAGTTTCTAAATATGGTGAAAAAAGAGTTTGTGGTATCGTTACTTTTGGTACACTTGCTAGTAAACAAGCTTTAAGAGATGTAGGCAGAATTTTAAATATTCCTAGTTATCAAATTGATATGATTACAAAAAGAATTCCTACAGTAACAAAACTAAAATTAATAGATTTTTATCAGCAAGATAATGAGTTTAAAAAAATGATTGATAGTGATAATAGATTAAAGAAACTATATCAAATATCTTCTTTTTTAGAAGGATTTCCTAGACATACTTCTATTCATGCAGCAGGTATTGTGATGTGTCAAAAAGATTTAGATGAAGTGATTCCTTTAACAGTTTCTGATGGTATGTATTTAACTGGATTTCCTATGGAGTATTTAGAAGAATTAGGTCTTTTAAAAATGGACTTTTTAGGGTTAAAAACATTAACGACTATTATGAATATCATAGCTGATATTGAAAAAAGTGAGCATATTACGATAGATTTTAATAAGATTCCATTAGATGATACCAAGGTTTTAAGTTTATTTGCTACTGCTAATACAACAGGTATTTTTCAGTTTGAAAGTGTTGGTATGAAAAACTTTTTACGAAAATTAAAACCAAGTACATTTGAAGATATCTTTGCAGCAATTGCTTTATTTAGACCTGGTCCTGCTCAAAATATCGATTCTTATATTAAAAGAAAGCATCATGAAGAAGAAATTACTTATCTTGATCCTTCTTTAGAACCTATTTTAAAAAGTACCTATGGTATTATTATTTATCAGGAACAAATCATGCAAATTGCTAATAAGTTTGCTTCTTATACATTAGGAGAAGCTGATATATTAAGGCGTGCTATGAGTAAAAAGAAAATGGAAGTTTTAAAAGGCGAAGAGGAACATTTTATTTCAAATAGTATGAAAAATGGTCATTCTAAAGAAATTAGTAAGCAAATTTTTGATTTAATTTTAAGTTTCGCTAATTATGGATTTAATCGTAGTCATTCTGTTGCTTATTCTGTTATTGCTTATAAGATGGCGTATTTAAAATATTATTTTCCAAAATATTTTTATAGTAATTTACTTTCTTCTGTAATTGGAAGTGATAGTAAAACGAATGATTATATGATGGAAGCAAAATTATTAAATATTTCTATTTTAAAACCTAGTATCAATCATAGTAGTTGTAGTTATGTTGTAAAAGAAGAAGGAATTTATTACCCTTTATCAGGTATTCGTAATATTGGTAGTACTATTTGTAATGAAATTGTTGATAAAAGAGAAAATGGGTATACTGATATTTTTGACTTTTTAGCTAGAGTAAACAGTATTAATCGTAAAGTGTTAGAGTCATTAATTCAAGCTGGTTGTTTTGATGAATTTGGTATTACTAGAAAAACTTATATTGAAAATTTAGAAAGCATTATCAATTATAGTGATTTAGCTCATGATTTAAATCCAGAATTTGTTTTGAAACCTGAACTTATAAAAGAAGAAGAATATTCAAATACTGAATTAATTGCTATAGAAAAAGAACTATTTGGTGTTTATTTAAGTAATCACCCAGTTACTTTCTATAAAGCTAAATTTAATCAAATTGTTTCTTTAAACCAAGTTGGTGATTATTTTGATAAGATAGTTAACTTTGTTGTACTAGTAGAAAAAGTGAAAAAGATAATAACTAAGCGTGGAGAAGAAATGATGTTCTTTGATGGTAGTGATGAATATGGCATGATAGATTTTACTTTGTTTCCTAAAGTGTTTATGAAATATTCAGATATTAAAATAGGTGATATTTTAAAAATAACTGGTAGAGTAGAAAAAAGATATGATTCTTTTCAAATTGTAGTAAGTAAGCTTGAGAAGCTAAATTAAAAATTTTAGATACAAATTATAAATAATGATTAAAATTATGTAGGTAAAAACTAGTTTTCATATCGTTATTTTCTAATAAAAAGTTATGAAAACTAGGAAAAATAGTTTCCTATGTCATAATTTTATGATATATTTGTATTAGTAGAAAAGGTAGTGATAGAATGAGACTTCATTTTTCAACAAATGATTATCTAATAACATGGAACTTATTATTTGGAAGTTCTTTTTCTGAGACTGTTCATACCTTTAAGCAAAGACTTTATAAAACTTATCGTAATCAGTATAATCATTTATCTAAAGATAAAGATGAAATGCTTCAAGATATTAAAAATTTTATTCCCGATGATGATACTTTATATAATTTAGTTTTTGAAACAGAGTTATTTACGAAACTAAAAAATTCTTCCGAGAAACATCGTTTAGCTTTATTAAAAATATGGGATCAACAGAAAAAAACAGTTGATAAGTATTTAAAAGAAATCTTAAAATTTCCATTAAAAGAGGATTACCAGATACTAGTGCTTCCTCCGGTTATGGATTCTATTCTTTATAAAAAAGACTGTACTACTATCGGTTGGGGAAATAGATGTGATTTAGAAAATCCATATAGTACTTTAACTAACATTATTTATTATATTGTAAAAAGTGAGTTAGGTGACTTTGGTAAAAATTATAAAGAATTTGTAGATGTTATTTTAGAGTTAGCAATCCAAAATGAATTTTATACCAATATTAGTGGTAAAAGTAGTTACTTACAAGGAGATAAAACCTTGACCTTTTTAAAAAGACAAATCTATCCTTATTGGTTAATGTATTTAGGTTGTGAGAAAGAAGATTTCCCTAGATATATGATGAGAGATGGATTACCATTTGAAATTGATAGATATGTAGTAGATTCTAGTTTGAAAAAAATGAACCTATTTGATTTTATTGAATTTTGTATTCATAATCAAAAAAGAATTGTACGCATTAATCAATTAGAAATTATTTAGGTTTCTCTTGTAGAAATCTTTTTTGTAGGGGGCAGCAGTTATGGAAAATAAAATCAATATATTATTTCAACAAATTAATCTAGATTATGATACAAGAAATCGTTTTCAAAATATGATTTTAGATAAAGTGAAAATCAATGAAAAAAATGGTTCTTGGACTTTCGTAATCCATAACCCAGAAATATTAGATATTAATGATTATAAACATTTAGTAGAACTTTCAGAACATAGTTTTTCAAATGTGAAAAAAGTATACATTCAAATTGTTTCTGATACGAAAGATTTAAAAAAATTAAAAGATTATTATTTATATGCACTTGATAAATGTAAAGATATCTTACTTTTTTCTAGTATCTTTAATGATAGTCTACTAATTGATGATTTAAAAATAGAAATTACGAATCAAGAAGAAGAAAAACAACTGCTACAAATATTACCAAAATTAAATTATATCTTATCTTTAGGAGGCTTTGATACTCCACTTGAATATGTTTTAAATACTAAAAATAATAATATAAAAGATGCTATATTATCAGATTTAGATAATATCAAAAAAGATGTAGTAGTTCCTAGTGTAGAACCTGTAGTAGAAAAACCTGTTTATAATAGTAATCATACTGGAAATAATAACTACCGTAGAGAAAAGAAAGATGATAATCCAAATGTCATTGTTGGTAGAACAATTAAAGATACTCCTACCCAAATTAAAAATATAGTAGGGGAAATGGATCCTATTACTGTAGAAGGTTATGTTTTTGGTGTAGATTATTTTGAATCTAGTAAGACGGATTTTAAAATTATTACCTTAAAAATTACTGATTATTCTGATAGTATTTACTGTAAAGTTTTTTGCCGTGGTGAAGAAGATTTTAATACGAAGAAAAAGGTTTTGAAAGATGGAAAATGGTTTATTATACGAGGCTATACTAAAAATGATCAATTTTCTAAAGAGTTAGTATTAAATGCTAGAGATATTAATATTATTAGTAAAGAAACAAGTAAAATAGAAGATAATGCTCCTGTTAAAAGAGTTGAGCTTCATGCTCATACCATGATGAGTCAAATGGACGGAGTTACGAAACTTGATTTAGGAAAGCATACTTGTGAATTAGTAGAGCGTACTATTCAAATGGGGTATAGGGGAGTAGCAATTACAGATCATAGTGGTTGTCAAGCATTTCCTATTTCTTTTGGTATTATTAAGAGTCATAATAAAGGAATTCGTAAAAAAATAAAAGAGAGTATTGAGGAATTAGAAGCGAAAATTAGTGAGGAAACAGAGGAAAGTGTTAAAATAGAACTTACCAATGAATTAGAAAAGAAAAAAGAAGAATTAAAAAATCCTCCTATCTTTAAAGGGCTTTATGGTACGGAATTAACGCTAGTAGATGATGTTGTTAATATTGTAGTAAGACCAACTGATGATGATTTACTTCATAATACTTATGTAGTTTTCGATACAGAAACAACTGGTTTTAATGCAGGTGGTGCTGATCAAATGATTGAAATTGGTGCCGTTAAGATTAAAGATGGTGAAATTATTGGTCGTTTTGATGAGTTAATAGATCCAAAAAGACATATTCCAGATAAAATTACAGAACTTACTTGTATTACAGATGATATGGTAAGAGGTAAAAAATCAGAAGAAGAAGTTACGAAAATGTTTTTAGAGTGGACTGGTAATTTACCAATGGTTGCTCATAATGCAAAGTTTGATATTTCATTTATTGAAATGGCTATGAGAAAATATAACTTAGGAGAGTTTCAAAATACAGTTATTGATACCCTAGAACTTTCGCGTACTCTAGATCAAGGATTTAGTAGACACTCTTTATCAGCTCTTGTTAAAAGATATGATGTACCTTGGGAAGAAGATGCTCACCATAGAGCAGATTATGATGCTGAGGGAACTGCTTATGTATTTAGTAAAATGTTAAAGAAACTTGAGATGCAAAAGTTTGAAAAAATTAGTGATTTAGAGAAACTAGTTTCCAAAGACGAGATTTATAAATTTGGTCGAACTTTCCACTTTAATGCAATTGCCCTAAACCAGGTAGGACTTAAAAATTTATTTAAAATTATTTCTCTTGCAAATACTACTTATTTATATAAAACGCCACGTATTTTAAGAAGTAAGTTAAATGAATTAAGAGAAGGGCTTTTAATTGGTAGTGGCTGTTATGAATCAGAAGTATTTACAGAAGCTAGAAGTAAAGAAGGAGAAGAATTAACTAATGTTATTAGCTTTTATGATTATGTAGAAGTACAACCTCCTGAAGTATATGATCATTTACTACAAATGGGAGACTTTAAAGATGATATTGAGTTAAAGAATCACTTAACAAAAATTATTAATGCTACAACAGATGCTGGTAAAATTATTGTAGCAACAGGTGATGTTCATCATTTTGAAAGAGGAGATAAGATTTACCGTGAAATAATCGTAAATCAAAAAGTGCCAGGTGGTGGAAGACATCCTTTAGCAAAAAAAGATATTACTTCGATTCCATCTCAACACTTTAGAACGACAGAAGAAATGTTAAATGACTTTTCTTTCCTTGATAAAGATTTAGCTTATAAAATAGTAGTAGAAAACACTAATAAAGTTTTAGATATGGTAGATGAAATAGAGGTTATTCCTGATACAGGTGGAACGCCATTTTCACCACGTGTTAAAAGTGATGATGAAAAAAGTTATTTGGATTGCCCTAGAGTAGTTACAGATTTAGTTTATACCAAAGCTAATGATTGGTATGGAGATCCTTTACCTTATTCTATTGAAGAAAGATTAGGAACTGAACTTTATGGTGATATTGTTTTAACTTCTATTAAATATGATTTAAAAGATTTAGATGGTGAAGAATTAAAAGTAGAATCATTCAAAAGACTTCATGAAGTAATCGTAAATGGTAGAGATAGTGTTTTTAATCAGGTTAGAAAGTATTTAAAAGAAACTAGTGAAGAAGAATTAGATGATGATAGCTTAGAGAAAAAATTAAAAGCTTCTTTAGGTGGCGTTATCGGTGCTGGATTTGATCCGATTTACTTAATTGCTCAAAGACTTGTTAAGCACTCTAATGATGAAGGGTATTTAGTTGGTTCCCGTGGTTCTGTTGGATCTAGTTTCGTAGCTACCATGATGGGAATTACAGAAGTTAATCCGTTATCAGCTCATTATCGTTGTAGTAAGTGTAAACTTAGTATTTTTGAAGATGAAGATGGTAATCCATTAGGAGCTACTTATTCTTCAGGATTTGATTTACCAGATAAAGAATGTCCTAACTGTCATATTCCACTTTTAAAAGATGGACAAGATATGCCGTTTGCTACTTTCTTAGGATTTAATGCAGATAAAGTACCTGATATTGACTTAAACTTTTCTGATTTAAATCAAGCATCTACCCATGCTTATACAAAGGTACTATTTGGTAAAGATAATGTTTATCGTGCTGGTACGATTGGTACTGTTGCTGATAAGACAGCTTTTGGTTTTGTAAAGGGGTATTTAGAAGATAAAGGTATTATGAATATGCGTACTGCTGAAGTAGAACGTTTAGCTATTGGTTGCACAGGTGTTAAAAGAACGACTGGTCAACACCCTGGTGGTATCGTCGTTATTCCGGATTATAAAGATTGTTTTGACTTTACACCATTTCAATTTCCAGCAGAAGATCCAACCTCAGCTTGGAGAACAACTCATTTTGATTATCACTCTATTGAAGAATGTGTTTTAAAACTAGATATTTTAGGTCATTCTGATCCTACACAACTTCGTTTAATTCAACTACAGTCTGGTACTGATATTATGAAAGTTCCCCTTGATGATAAAGAAACTATGAGTATTTTTACATCAACTAAAGCTCTTGGGGTTACGAAAGAAGAAATCATGTGTAATACTGGTACTTTAGGTATTCCTGAATTTGGTACACCATTTACGATTCAGTTAGTTGAAGATACTAAGCCAACAACCTTTGCCGAACTTATTAAAATATCAGGTTTGTCACATGGTACTGATGTATGGCTTGGTAATGCTAAAGATTTATGTACTCCAGATGAGAATGGTAATATTCAAGTACCATTTAAAGAAACAATTGGCTGTCGTGATGATATTATGGTTTATTTAATGTATCATGGCGTAAAACCTATTAAGGCTTTCAAAATTATGGAGTTTGTTCGTAAAGGAAAAGCTAGTAAAGATCCAGAAACTTGGAAGAGTCATGTAGAAACCATGAGAGAAGCTTCTATTCCAGAGTGGTTTATTGAATCTTGTCGTAAGATTAAATATATGTTCCCAAAAGCACATGCAGCTGCTTATGTTATTAGTGCATTTAGAATTGCATGGTATAAGGTTCATATGCCAGTATATTTCTATGCTTCATGGTATTCATCTAAGGCAACTGATGTTGATGTTGAAGCTATGATAGGTGGTTATACTCCAATTAAAAATCGTATTATTGACATTAAAGAAAAAGGTTACGAAGCAACGAATAAAGAAAATGGCCAACTTGAAAGTTTAAAGATTGCGTTAGAAGCTAGTGCCCGTGGTATTAAATTTTTAAATGTAGATTTATATCAAAGTGAAGCAACTGTTTGGAAAGCAGTAAGCGATACAGAAATATATCCACCATTTAATTCTATTGATGGACTTGGTGATACTGTTGCACAAAACATTGTGGCTGAAAGACAAAATAAAGAATTTTTAAGTGTTGAAGATTTACAAAAACGTGCTAAGATATCACAGACTTTAATTGATAAAATGCGTATTATGGGTATTTTAAAAGATTTACCAGAATCTAGTCAGATGACTTTATTTTAAAAATTACTACTTGTTTACAAATGATAACTATTATATAATTGAAATGTAATAAAAAATAGGTTACTAAGTATATTAATTAAGGACTATGAGTATTAGCTTGTTGTC
>UQOS01000032.1 GCA_900542735.1 uncultured Mycoplasmatota bacterium
CTAAAAATATGCTTCAAGATACAGATGATTATGGGCTAATAGCTAAATATACTGGTTTATCTATAGAAGAAATAGAAAGTTTAGTAGAAAAGAAAAAGGTATATAGCCGTAAGAAATAAATTATAATTATTTTCATTATAAAAAGTTGTGTTTATATTTCGAACACAACTTTTTACATCATATTATAACTATTTGGGTGATAATTAGAAGTATAATTTTCTTTTAATGGAATGGGGGTATTTTCAATTCTTTCGATTTTATTTCTTAATCTTATTACTTCTTTTTCTAAATCACATACCCTGTTTTCTAAGTTTCTAATATCTTGATTATAACCCATATTTGTATAATTCATGGGAGTTGGAAAAAAGGGTTGAATATTATTATTCATAGGCAGTCTCCTTTATTTATTTTATTATATGTTATATAATAGTAAAAGGTGATTTTATGAGATTAAGAAATGTAAAAAACAAACAAGAAATAATGGATTCTTCTAACTATTTAATTACGAATCCATTTGACTATATTGGTAAATGGAATACTGTTTTTGGAAATTGTAATCCCATCCATCTTGAAATAGGTACTGGTAAAGGTAATTTTATTATTGGAAAAGCATTAAATAATCCTGATATTAACTTTATCGGAATAGAAAAATTTGATAGTGTTATCGCAAGATGCTTAGAAAAGATACCAGATGGATTACCTAATTTAAAAATTATTCGTATGAATGCTTTAGAAATTGATAAAGTTTTTAAGAAAGAAATTGCTACTATTTACTTAAATTTTTCAGACCCATGGCCTAAAAAGCGTTGGTATAAGCGTAGACTTACTTCTTCTATCTTTTTAGATAAATATGATTCCTTATTTCAAAATGATGCCTGTATCATTCAAAAAACAGATAATACAGAATTATTTGAATATTCTATATGTTCTTTAAGCATGCATGGTTATACTATTACTGATATTTCTTTTGATTTACATCATTCCGAAATTAAAGATAATATTATGACAGAATATGAAGAAAAATTTTCAAAGAAAGGTAATCCTATTTACTATTTAGTTGCAGTAAAGAAAGAAAATATTTAAAAAATAAGTTTTCTTTCGGTAATTATTTGGTATAATGTTATTAGAGTAGGTGAATTATGAAGAAACTGTTGTGTTTAAGTTGCATGATTTTACTCTTAAGTGGGTGTTCTATAGTTTATGTAGATAAGCAACCTATTGATGAAATTGTAGATTCTGTGATTACAGAAAAAACAAATTTAAAATCTGTTTCCTTAGAAGGTTATTCTTACTATTTACCTCAAGGGGTACATTTAAGTAGGAATGATAGAGAAAATTCAATTTTATATTATAATCATAAGAAGATGTATTTATATGTTGATCTTATTTCTTACTACCATAAAGTAAGTAGGGATTATACTAAAAATACTAGTGCTTATTACTCTTTACCTATTGATAAAAATGGTAAACATGGTTATATAGAAATTACTCAGATTTCTACAAATTATTTTATTGAGTTTATGTATCATTATAGTAAAATGGAAGCTTATGTTAGTAAAGAAGACATAAATAAAACCATTACGCAAATGGCTTATATTTTAAATAGTGTTAAGTTTAATGACTCTGTTATTGAATCTTTAATTGGGGAAAACTTATTAAATTATTCAGAAGAACAATTTAATATC
Organism: uncultured Mycoplasmatota bacterium; assembly: GCA_900542735.1. Lineage (GTDB taxonomy): Bacteria > Bacillota_I > Bacilli_A > RF39 > UBA660 > Alloscybalousia. The sequence goes on from UQOS01000032.1 coordinate 1,686, forward strand.
TTTAAACCAAATGGTAAACAGAGTGATTATCTAGATTATATAGAGCAGTATGATGATGGACGAAGTAATAGTAAAGATGAAGATACCTTAAAATTAGAAGGAAGTATAGAATAAGGAAGGGTGTATATGAAACTTTTAGAGAAATTAAAAAATACTTTTTTTGAAGAAGAATATATAGAAGTAGAAGAAAAGGAAGAAAAAAAGCCAGAGGTTGCTAGAAAAATAGAGCCTAAAGAAATAAGAAAAGAAGAGATAAAACCTATAACTGTTCCTCCTAAAAAAATAGAACCAGTTGTAGAAGAAAAGAAAGTAGAAAACTATTCAGATGGAGAACTTTCTAGAAAAGATAGTAAATTACCTTATTTTGAAGATGAAGATTTTGCTCCTATCAGTGCTCCAAAAGAGCCTACTAATAGAGTAGAACCTAAGAAATTATATGGTGAAAGTGCGGACAAGCTTTATCATTCTATTAATTATTCTAGTACGAGTGTCAATAAACCATATAGTGCTCCTTCTAAGGAATCTTTTAAACCTACGCCTATTATTTCACCAATATATGGAATTTTAGATAAGAATTATCGTAAAGAAGAAGTAATTGATAAAAAAGATAAAATGCCTGGAGTTAGTAGTTATGTTTCTAGAAAGAATGCTGATTTAGATTCTGTTAGAAAAAAGGCATATGGTGGTTTAGATCCATTTGAAGAAATGAGTAAACAGTCAGAAGAAGTAGTAGATACTGAAGTAGAAGAAGTAAAAGATGATGATAATTTACTTTATGATATGACGAAAGATAATTCTAAACCAATGGTAGACCAAGTAACACTTGCTGATGCTGAAGAGTATTTTCAAGATTTGGGATTAGAATATAATATTGACTATAAAGATACAAGTTATGAAAAGGCTACTGGTAGAAGAGTAAAAAATACTACAGAAGGCGTTAAAAAAGAAGAAGATAGTGATGATGCTAATTTAGAAGATAACTTATTTGATTTAATTGATTCTATGTATAAGGATGGTGAAGAATAGTGGATACTATGTTAGAAGTGTTTCCTTTAATTCTATATTCTTTAGGAATTATTTTATTAGTTATTTTAATCATTCTGGGAATTAAATTAATAAAAACTGTTAATCAAGCGAATGCAATTTTAGAAGATGCGTATAATAAAAGTAGGTCTTTGAATGGACTTTTTCATGCAATAGATGCAGTTACTGATACTTTATCTTCTATTAGTGATAGTATTGTGGCTAATCTTACTGCTATTATTGGAAAAGTGTTTCATAGAAGAAAAAATAAAGCAAAGGAGAATGGTGAAAATGAGTAAGAAAGAATTAGAAACAAAAAAGAAAAGTGGAGTTGGAAAATTTATACTTGGAGCTTTAGTTGGTGCTGGACTTGGAGTTTTATTTGCTCCTAAAGCTGGTAGTGAAACAAGAAAAGATTTAAAGAATAAGATGACGGAATTACTAAACAAAGCAAAAGAAATTGATATGGATGATGTAAAAGAAACTATTTCTGTTAAAATTGATGAAATCAAAGCGGAAATTAGTGATTTAGATCGTGAGAAAGTATTAAAAATTGCGAAAGAAAAAGCAAATGATATCAAAGATAAATGTGGTGAATTAGTAGAATATGCGAAAGATAAGGGGACTCCTGTTTTAGAAAAAGCTGCTAATGAAGTACGTGAAAAAGCTATTGATGCTGTAAAAGAGGTATTAGAAAAATTAGAAGCAGCAGATAAAAAGGCTAAAAATAAATAATGATTCGTATTTTTAGTGATATGGATCGCTATATTCAAGATTATAAAATTCAAAGGCAAATGGCTGAAAATAAAAAAAGTATTCAACCATTACCAGATATAGCTAAAACTAAGGATTTTACTAGTCATAATGATAGTAGTCTTCATCAAAATTTAAATACTAGTGATAATCTTTTTTCTGATATTTTGTCAGAAGAAATTGAAAAAGTAAAAGGTAAGTAGTTATCTTTTCTTTTTTTTCTTTCTTTTTTTAAAATTTATTTGGCATAATTTTTATTTTGTGTTAATATATTAATGTAATTTAATGATGAGTGATATTAGTAGTTATTTATTTTATTTTTTAGAGAATTCATGGTTGGTGAAAATGAATAATAAATGAATAATGAATTACAGATCAGGAATTAAATCGGAGTAGTCCGTTATACTATTAAGATAGAAAAATGTTTCTATGAATTAAGGTGGTACCACGAGTAATTTCGTCCTTATTTTATAGGGACTTTTATTTTTGGAGGTTATTATGAATTTATATGAAGAACTTGTATGGAGAGGTTTAATTAAAGATGTTGCTGGAGAGGATTTAAAAGATAAGTTAAATAATGAAAAGGTTACTTTTTATTGGGGAACAGATCCTACTGCTGACAGCTTACATTTAGGTCATTATTCTTCTTTGATTACTGCTAAAAGATTAGCTTTAGCAGGACATCATCCTATTTTATTAGTAGGAGGTGCAACAGGATTAATTGGTGATCCTCGTCCTACTTCTGAAAGAGAAATTATCGCAAAAGATACTTTAAATAAAAACTTAGATGGTATTAGTAAACAAGTAGATAAAATTTTTAATGGAATGGCTACTGTTGTCAATAATTATGATTGGATGAAAGATTATAATTATTTAGAATTTTTAAGAGATATCGGTAAATATATAAATGTTAATTATATGCTTGATAAAGATATTATTCGTAGAAGATTAGAAACAGGTATTACTTATGCTGAATTTTCATATACTTTGATGCAAGGGTATGATTTCTTACATTTATATGAGAAATATAACTGTATTATGCAAGTAGAAGGTTCTGATCAATGGGGTAATATTACTACAGGTATCGATTTAATTAAAAAGAAATTAGGTAAAGATGCTTATGGTTTTACTATGCCTCTTATCTTAGACAAGTTTGGTCGTAAGTTTGGTAAGAGTGAAGGAAATGCTTTATGGCTTGATAAGAATAAAACTTCTTCTTATGAGTTATACCAATACTTGATTAATACTGATGATGAAATGATTATTCATTATTTAAAAGTGTTTACTTTCTTGACAAAAGAGGAAATTGAGGAAATTGAAAAAGAACATTTAGCTAGTCCTGAAAAAAGAATTGCACAACAAACTTTAGCTAAATGTATTATTACAGATTTACATGGTGAAGAAGAATATGAAAAGGCACTCCGTTTAAGTCAGGTCCTATTTAGTGGTGATGTATCTCAATTAACTGGTGAAGAAATTTGTCAAGTTTTTCATGGAGTACCTACTTTTAATATTGAAGAAAATGAAAATATACTTGATTTTTTAGTAAATCATGGTATAGTAGCAAGTAAACGTGAAGGAAGAGAATTTATTACAGGTGGTAGTATTAGTCTAAATGGTAACCGTATTACTAATTTAGATATGGTAATTTCTAAAGAAAATGCTATTACTAATAAATATGTAATCATTAGACGTGGAAAGAAGAAATATTATTTAGGTATTTATTCTTAGAAGGGGGTTATTGTATGCCAAATAATCAAAATAAGAAAAATTCTGGTACAAAAAAAATGGCTAGTATAGCTACTACACAAAAAGGAAAAACTAGTATTAGCAAGGTAGAAAATAAGAAAAATGAAAGTCAAAATAAGAAGAATACTTCTACTAAAGTGACGACTAAAAAGAAAAATACTAAAGTAAGTAGTAATCAAAAGAGTAGTATTAAGAATTCTTCTAAACCTGTAGTTAAAAAGGAAACTAGTAATGTTAAAAATAGTAGTAAGAATAAAAAGACTACAAAGAAGGTTCCTAAGTTTAGTACAATTCAAGAAGTAAAAGTAAATGATGATAAAAAGGTAACATCTAAAAAGAAAAATGTACAGGTATCTAATAAAGTATCTGGAAATTTAAAGAAGAATAATTCTTGTTTTCAGAAAATTAAAAATAAGATTAATGCGTTTATGGAAAAAAAGAATGATAAAAAGCCTGTAGAGAAAAAAAATCCTCCTAAGTTACCTAAAAATAGTTTAGTTAAAGGTAATAATAAAAAGAATCAAGATAGTCATATTCAAAAAAGGACTTCATTATTTCAAAAACCTAATAAATGGTTAGCTGTAGTAGCTATTATTTGTGGTGTTATTATTTTATTAGAGGGTGGTTATTTTATTTATCATCAGATAGATATTGATAAACATTCAACATATTATGATAGCTTAAATTCTATTAGTGTAGATGATTTAAATATTGTTTCAGTTGGAAGTAGTAATTTTAAACATAGTAAATACAATAGTTATACAAAAGGTTTAGAAAAGGCTAAGTTTATTAAATATGATAATACAGGTAAAGTTTTATTTGAAAAAATGTATGAACGTGGCATTAATACTACTTTTAATTCTATTATTACGGTAAGTGATGGTTATATCGCTGTTGGTAGTGGTGAATTTAGCGAAGAAGAAAAAAATGAAAGTGCTAGAGAAGCTATGATTATCAAATACGATAAAGATGGTAATATTGTGTGGGAAAAATTTTATCATGTAGTTACTTATACTAGATTCAATAAGGTAATTGAAACTAGTGATGGTTATGTTGCGATAGGTCAAAGTATTTATGCAAATATGGAAATGGGAAATCACACAACTGGTGGTGGCATTATCGTAAAATATGATAAAGATGGTAATGAAATTTGGCATAATAATCATGGTGGTATGAAGTCTGGTAATTTCAATGATATTGTGGAAGTAGATGGAAACTTTTATGTAGTTGGAAAAGATGCAACCGATAGTGCTAATATTATAAAATATGATAAAGATGGTAAATATCAGTGGCATAAGAATTATAGCTATACTGACGGTATTGGGTTTACTGGCATTACTTACTATGATAATTCTTTATATGTAGTTGGTTCTAAAAAGATTTTACCTGAAGGAACAACTGATAGTGATGATCGTGATACTACTAATACTGATGGTCTATTTATAAAATATGATTTAGATGGAAATATCGTTTTTGAAAAATGTTTTGGTGGTAAGAATTATGAAAGATATAATTCTATCTTAGCTTATGGTGATTATTTATATGTTATCGGGCATACTACTAGTAAAGATATTGGCCTTAAAATAGATACTGATGGAGAATTAATGACTGGAATTTTATTACGATATGATAAAAATGGTAATATTACGAAAAAAGAAGCTTTTGGTGGAAGTAATAATGATAATTTAACTTCTATTACTACTGATGGAGTCAGTCTTTATATCAGTGGTTATAGTAATAGTAATGATGGTAATATTATTACTTCACATGATAATGGAAAAGATTATTTTGGAAAAGTAATAAAACTTGATTTTAAATTTAGAACATTGATGATTAAATAATCAATAAAATAAAAGCATACTAAACCTCACTAGTATGCTTTTTATGCAAATGGATTTTCAATTTCTGCAGTTTGAAAAGTAGTGGCACTAAAATCAGTAATTACTACATATAGTCCAATTAAGGCTGGTACTAATGAAATGATAGAAGATATCATTTGTAGGTTTAGAGAATTTGTATTTTGCTTTGTGTTTTCTGCTAATTTTATAGATTTATAGTTTAAATATACAAATAATAGTAGTAATAGTAAAATAAAAATTTTATTTAGTGTAATAATTATTTGGGATTCTTCTACAGTTAGGAATCCTTTTTTATTTAATGCAAGTTTTCTTTGATTAATAATCACAATAATTGTAGCTACAAATGATAAGATATATAAAATACTAGCTATTAATTGTCCATCAATTATAAATAACTGTTCTTTTTGTAGTTTTTCCTCATTCAAATTATCACACCCATTATTCTTTTAATTATATGTAATAGTTTTTGAAAAAAGAAAAAACTTCACGCTAGGTGAAGTTCTCATTCTATCTGTTGTAGAATTCAACGATTAATGATTCATTAATATCAGCGTTAAGTTCGCTTCTTTCAGGTAATCTAACTAATTTACCTTCTAATTTCTTGTCATCAAATGTTACAAACTCAACTCTTTTTGTTACTTTTTCTAAAGAAGCTTTGATAGCTTTGTGGTCTTTAGAGTTTTCTTTAACAGCAACAGTGTCTCCAACTTTTACACGGTAAGATGGAATATCAACTTTGTTACCATTTACAGTAATATGTCCATGGTTTACAAGTTGTCTAGCTCCACGACGAGTAGTAGAAAGTCCTAAACGATATACTACATTATCTAATCTAGATTCTAGTAATTTTAAGAAATTCTCACCATGGATACCTTTCATTTTTGCTGCTTCATTGAAAGTCTTTCTAAATTGTCTTTCATTTACACCATACATAAATCTAACTTTTTGTTTTTCTTTTAATTGTTCTCCGTAGTTAGATAATTTTCCTTTACGGTCTTGACCATGTTGACCTGGACCATAAGGACGACGAGCTAATTCTTTACCATTTTCTAGTAATGAGAATCCAACTCTACGAGCTTGTTTGTTTCTTGAACCTGTGTATCTTGACATAATGTCCTCCTTCGATATTTTGTCATAAACATCGAATCCTATTAAACCATTTATCAGGGAGTTTATGTTTCAGAATTTCGCTAACAGTGAAGTTACTCATCATTTCATAAACACATTCATAAATTTTTAATAGCACTGTTTGATGAATATGCGTTTTAAATTATATATAAAATAACGGTTTCTGTCAATATATTTGTGAAATTTAGTCTTGGTTTTGGGTGTACTTTTTACTGTTTTTCTATTTAATTTTAGAAAAATGCACTAATTTTGTCAAAAAAAGTAAGTAAAAAGAGTGTTTCTATGGTAAAATAATATTATCTTAAGAATAGGGAGTGGTTCGTTAGTGAATGGTGTTTATCTATTAATTGCAACTTTCTTTATTATTGCAGTTATTTTGGTAACTGTTGTTTTAGTTTTACTTAGTAAACATAAGTATAAAAAATTAAGACAAGAAGTGGAAACGTTAGATAAAGAAAAAAACTTAATTGCTAGTACCCCAGTGTTATCTGAACTTGCTAAAGTGGAATCTATTGTTAAGAATGATAAAATGGAAGAAAAATATAAGAATTGGCAAAAGCGTTTTGAAGTCATTAAAGATGAAAAAGTAAATTTAATTAATGATATGATAAATGAGCTTGATATTTCTACTAGTCAAAAACACTATAAAAATGTGGATCAGAAGTTGGCTAAAGTAGAAATGGAAATTTATAAAGTAAGAGAAAGTGCCAATGAGTTATTAGGTGAAATAAAAGAGATTACTGTTAGTGAAGAAAAATATCGTAGTATTGTTACAAAACTAAAAGCTAAATATCGTAAATTAATGAACGAATTTACTACTCACAAAGATGACTATGAAGAAATTCAAGAAGCTATCGAATTACAGTTTGAAAATATTGAAAAACGTTTTTTAGATTTTGAACATCGTATGGAAAAAAATGAATATGATGAAGTTGTTCATATTGTTAAAGCTCTTGATACTATGATTGATCATATGGGAATTGTAGTGGTTGAAGTTCCTAATTTGGTATTAATGGCTCAAAAACTAATTCCTAAAAGAATAGAAGAAATTCTAGCTACTAGTAAAGAAATGATAGATAATGGTTATAATTTGGAATACTTAAATATTGAATATAATATGGAAGAATGTAATAAAAATATTAATACTATTATGGATCGTATTCGTGTTTTAAACTTAGTAGATTGTATGTTTGATCTTAAAACAATGCTTGATTATTTAGATACTATTTTTAATAGTTTTGATGAAGAACGACTTGCTAGAAAAAGTTATGAAGAAATGGTTGCTCCTTTTGAAAAGAAATTAAGAAAAACGAATCGTATTATGAAAGATATTTATAATCAATTAGATGATATTAAAAATATGTATGATCTAAGTGATGATGATTTAAAAGAATTAAATGAGTTAAAAGAAAGATTAGAAATAGCTATTAATGATTATAAAGAGTTATTAAGAGTAAAAGAAAATAAAGAAAAACCATATAGTTATTTATATAAGCAATTAGAAGTAGAAAATAATATCTTACAGGAATTAGAAGTAAATTTAGATAATTCTTTGAAATCACTTGGTAGTATGTATGATGACGAGATTCGTGCTAGAGAACAGTTAGAAGATATTCAAGATTTATTAAAACAGTGTAAGGTTAAGATACGTAGTTATAAGTTACCTATTATTATTAATAATTATTTTATTGAGTTATCAGAAGCTAATGAAGCAATTGATGAGATTATTAAAGAACTTAATAAGAAACCAATTATGATTAAAGTATTAAATACTAGAGTTGATACGGCTAGGGATTTGGTTTTAAAACTTTATAACACAACAACAGATATGATAAAAACAGCTCAACTTGCTGAAATGGCTATTGTTTATGGTAATAGATATCGTAGTGAAATGATAGAAATAGATAGAGGTCTTGATAATGCTGAAATGTTATATCATAAGGGTGATTATAAAGATGCATTAGACGTTTCCTTATCATCTATTGAGTTAATTGAAGATGATATTCATAAGAAATTATTGGATTTATATCAAGAAAGTTAGTTATGCTAGCTTTCTTTTTTTTAAGTTTTGTGGTATTATAGGGGAACTTTGAGGTGATACTATGGAAATTATTAAAATGAAATCATCTGGGTATTCTTTTACGATACCAAGAAAATGTAATCCAATTGATGTTGTCTTAGATTTTATTGTTAAAAACTATCCAGTTAGTGAATATCCTAGAATATTAGAAATAGCATCTGGTAGTGGTAATCTTAGTAGTAGGCTTGCTGATTTATCTTATCAAGTAACAGCGATGGATCCTAGAACTAGATATAATCCTAATATTAACTATGATGTTATAGCAGAGCCTTTTTGTTCGTATACTGATATTTCAGATTATGATTTAGGAATTTCTATTCACCCTTGTGGTATTCACAAAGATATTATTCAAAATTTTCAAATGAATGAAAAAGCACTTTTCTTGATACCATGTTGTGTTCTTACTTGTGATAACAGTGAACTTACTTCTTATAGAAATGAAGGAGAATGGCTAAGACATTTAGAAAAAATGAATCCTAAAATGAAAAGAAAAGTATTTTTTGACTATGAAGATACTAAATACGATTATTTACTTGCTTCTTACCGAAATGCTTTTTATACTAAGAAATAGTTTATTAAATATTTGAAGTTTTGTGATAAGTATAGAAATGTACTTATCTTTTTGCTATAATAAGGGCAGTTTTTATTAGGAAGTGATTTTATGATATATCTAGATTATAGTGCTACCACTCCAGCAAACAAAGAGGTTGTAGATACTTTTAGTAAAGTTAGTTTAAATTATATAGGAAATCCTAATTCTTTACATAAATTAGGAGTGGAAGCTAGAAAATTAATGGACGCTAGTACGAATCAAATAGCTGAGTTATTACATGTTAAACCTAATGAAGTAATATTTACAAGTGGAGCAAGTGAAGCTAATAACACTGCTATTATGGGAGTTGTTGAAAAGCATCCTAATCGTGGAAGGCATATCATTACTACTAAACTAGAACACTCTAGTGTACTTGAATGTATGAATTATTTGGAAAAGATTGGCTATATTATCGATTATGTTCCTATTTTAGAAAATGGTCTGATAGATTTAGATGCTTTTACTAAAATGATTCGTAAAGATACTGTTTTAGTTAGTATTCATCATGTAAATAGTGAAGTTGGTATTAAACAGAATGTTGAAGAAATTGGTAAAATTTTAAAAAACTTTCCAACCGTTATTTTTCATGTTGATGGTACACAAGCAATTGGTAAAATTCCTGTTTGTTTAGATAATATTGATTTATATAGTTTTTCTGCTCATAAATTCTTTGGCCTTAAAGGTGTTGGTTGTCTTATTAAAAAAAATAATATTGAGATAGAACCTATTATTCATGGCGGAAAAAGTCAAACAAATTATCGTAGTGGAACACCAGCTTTAGCTTTAATGGTTTCTACTTCAAAAGCTTTGCGACTTGCACTTACTAACTTTGAAGATAAATATAATCATGTTCTTAGATTAAGTAATTTATTAAAAGAAGAAATTGGTAAAATAGATGGTGTTTTATTAAATAGTAATAGTAATTCTATTCCACATATAGTTAATATTAGTGTTCTTGGTGTAAAACCTGAAACAATGTTACATGCTTTAGAGGAATATGATATTTATATTTCTACTAAGACAGCATGTTCTAAAGATAATAGTGATTCTTTAACTCTTACTACTATGGGAAAAGATTCAAGTATTAGTGGTCATTCCATTAGAGTTAGCATTAGTTATCTAACTACGGAAGAAGAAATCCACACATTTGTGGAAAAGTTAAAATCATGTATTGAAAAATTAAAATTTGAGGTAAAAAATTATGAAAAAAAATAGAAATAATTATTCTTTAATGGAAAAAAATAATTTTGATGTTATGAATAATCAAGTGCATGATAAAATAAACCAAGATGATAAAAAAAGAAATATATATAATGCTTTTAGTGATTATATTATTTGTTTAGAAAAAACTTTAAACACTGAAACAAATCCCTATAAAATAAGTTTAATAAAAGATGAAATTAGTAAATTAAGAATAGAACAGCAAAAGTATTATGTTCCTTCTATCTTAGAAAGAGCTGTATATAATGAAAATAAAGATAATAATTCTTTAGAAAAATCTTCTTTCTCATTAGTGAAGCAAATAAAAGCTAATTTTAATCATAAAAATAGAAAGAGTGGTAATAATAATGAATAGAGTTGTATTAATTAAATATGGAGAACTTACTACCAAAAAAGGAAATCGTAAATTTTTTATTAATACATTGTATCAAAATTTAAAAAAGAAACTTAATAATTTTGATGTTAAGATTAGTCGTGATATTTCTAGAATGTATATTGAATTTTCAGAGCAGGAATTAGAGTTAGTATTAAAAAAATTAAATCAAGTATTTGGCGTTCATTCTTATCAAATTGCTTATAAAATTGAAACAGATATCGAAAAAATTAAAGAATTAGCAGTAGAAGTAATGAATGAAAAAAGTGGTACTTTTAAAGTTGAAACAAGAAGAGCTAATAAAAACTTTCCTATTCAAAGTATTGAATTTAGTAGACAAGTTGGCGGTTTAGTTTTAAAAAATAATAGTCATTTAACAGTAGATGTTCATAATCCAGATACTACTTTAACGATTGAAATACTAGAACGTTTTACTTATTTATATACTGATATTTATCATGGCTTAGGTGGTTATCCTGTTGGAGTACAATCTAAGGGAATGCTTATGTTAAGTGGTGGGATTGATTCACCTGTAGCAGGTTGGATGGCTTTAAAACGTGGTGTTAAAATTGATGCTGTTTATTTTGAAGCTATTCCACATACTAGTTTAGAAGCTAGATATAAAGTAATTGAACTTTCTCGTAAATTATGTAAATACTGTGATAGTATAAAACTTCATATTGTACCTTTTACTAATATTCAGGAAGCTATTTATAAAGAATGTAATCCAGAATACTGTATTACTATTATGCGTAGAATGATGTATCGTATTATGGAAAAACTTGCTAAGAAGAATAAAGGATTAGTTATTATTAATGGAGAATCTATTGGACAAGTTGCTAGTCAAACACTAACTAGTATGTCTGTTATTAATTCTGTTACTAATATGCCAGTAATTCGTCCAGTTGCTTGTTTAGATAAGTTAGAGATTATCGATATTGCTAAAAAAATAGATACTTATGATATTAGTATTTTACCTTATGAAGATTGTTGTACAGTGTTTGTTCCTAAACACCCAGTGATTAATCCTAGTCTTCAAGAATGCTTATTAAATGAAAAAAAATTTGATTTTGAAAAAATGATAGATGAGACAGTTAATCAAGTAGAAACTGTTGTAATAAAAGAAGTAGAAGAAGAAAAATTTAGTGATTTGCTTTAAAAACAAAAAGGTAAAAATTACCATAGAAATTTATGTATGATTTGTTCAAAAGTTCACATTCTATTAATGTATAGGAGGTGAGATAAATGAACAATACAAATAACTCTTCAATGAAAATGAGAGTACCAGGAGCTAAACAAGCTATCGAAAAAATGAAATACGAAATCGCTAACGAATTCGGTGTAGCTTTAGGTGCTGATACTACTTCTCGTGCTAATGGTAGCGTTGGTGGTGAAATTACTAGACGTTTAGTTCAATCAGGAATGAACAACATTAGTGGAAGTTACCAAAACAAATAATCAAAGGATTAATGATTTGTTAATTCTTAAAAGATAGGCTCTAGGGTCTATCTTTTGGTTTTTATTGAAAAATTTATCATTTTGTGGTATAATACAGCTCAATTAAAAAAGGGGTGTAATTATGGATACTATGAATTTTTTAAGTAATACTATTTATGTACCTAATATTAATACTAAATTTTTAGAAACTATGAAAAATAGTCATCGTCGTAATGATGCCATTTGGCTAGAACATTATTTCAATTTGATTAAATACTATCAGGAACATGGTAATATTGATGTTGATAGATTTCAAAATAAAGATATTTATTATTGGTTATCTAGACAAAGACATGAATATGGAAAACCTAATCATGGTAGTTTGACTCATGTTAGAATAGGATTATTAAATAATTTAGATATGAAGTGGGATTTACAGGCAGAAGCATGGGACGAAAAATATTATGTAGTAGAAAAATATTATCAAGATCATGGTACTACAGATATACCACAAAGTTATGTTACTAAAGATGGTTTTAAGCCTGGTGTATGGTTAGAAAATCAAAGACTAGTGCGTAATGGAAAAATAGAATCTTATATTAATGAAGATCGTGTTCAAATATTAGATGATTTAGAAATAAAATGGAATGTACGTGATGAAAAATGGATGCAGTATTATAATGCTTTAAAAAATTTTTATTCAAAAAATCATCATAGTAATGTTCCACAATACTATGTAACAGAAGATAATTTACAACTTGGCGCTTGGCTTAGAAATCAACGATTAGCTTATTTTGGTAAAGGAACTTATCATATTGAAAGATGGCAAATTAAACTTTTAAATGATTTAAATGTTGACTGGAGTCCTAATGATACTAGATTATTAAATCGAACTATTAGTAATTTAAATATAGAAAAATATGAAAAAGTATTATTAGCTAGATTTTCTCATGTTTTAGATGATATTAAGTATGAAGAAGACAATATGATTACAGATAGCAATATGCAAAAAAGATTAGTAAATAGTATTGAGAGAAGAGTTTGGAGATAAAAATAAAATTTTAGCTATTGTTTACTAACTGAAAGTAATGTATACTTTAGATGTAATAGATATAGTTACTAAGTATGTTAATTAAGAACTATGAGTATTAGCTTGTTGTCCTTTTATTATATGGCTATTTTGAATATTTTGAATTTCAAAAAAGTATAAAAATATCTTTTATTTAATTCGTGAAAAGCCTTTATTTTACTAGTTATGACTCCTGTTTTTATATTTTTTAAGTAACATACTTAGAAACCAAGATAGGAGTCATTATGAGTAAAGGTAAGAAGATTTATTTTTTAGTATTATTATTAATTACTATTTTAGTAACGACATTTTATTTTTCATATGCCATATT
>UQOS01000033.1 GCA_900542735.1 uncultured Mycoplasmatota bacterium
GTCTCCTGTAAATTACAGGTTACAATCCTCTAATTAGAAACTATTAATAAACTGTCCAACTTTTGGGGTCCAGTTCATTACTCACCAACACTATTTATTATAGAACCTATTAAAATGGCTTTTTAGTCATTTTTCTTTTGATTAAAAAATAATGTTTTAAGCCATACTATAATAGTAGGTGATAATATGCGTTATTTTTATTTAGCTCTTGCCTTATTTTTTGCTGCTATTAATTTTAATTTTATTTTAAAACCGTTAGAATTAGTAACTGGTGGAACTCAAGGTCTTGCTTTATTAATTCATTCCTTTACTAAAGTAAATCCATCTACTTTAATCTTGATTATCAATTTTACTACCTTGATTTTAAGTGTTTTTCTTTTGCCAAGGAGTGTTACTTATAGCTCGTTAGTTGCATCAATTTTATATCCTTTATTCGTGAAGTTAACTAGTTTTATTCCAGTATTAGAAGTGGTATCTTCATTAGAATTTGTTTTTGTGTTAATAGCTGGTATTATTTGTGGAATTACAGGAGGATTTATTTATAAACTAGGTTTCTCATCTGGTGGAACAAGTACTCTTAATTTATTAGTTAGTAAATATTTTAAAATTAGGGTAGCTCTAGCTAACTTTTTGATTAATACTTGTATCATTATTGGTGGAATGTTTGTATTTGGAATAAAAAAGGGAATTTATTCTGTTATCGTAATTGTAGTTAGTAGTTTTTTAATTAATAAGATTATGGGCGTTTCTAGAAAGTAAAAAAATATTGTTTTTTTGAATAAATTTAAAACTTTTTGTTAGAAATCTGATACAATTTTATTAGAAATGAAATAGATGTAACTAATAAAAATGTTAAAATAGGAATCATTTTAACTGGAAAGGAAAATGTTAAATGAAATTAAATGCTAAAGAAATAAAGAAACTTTCAGCTATTAAAAATTCCTTTTATGATGATTTAAAAATTGAATTTTTATATAATTCAAATCTTTTAGAAGGAAGTACATTTAGTAAAGAGAATATTGAAAAGTTACTTGTAGACAAAAAAATAGAAGGTGAGCACTATTTAGCTGATATTATTGAAACAAGAAATTCATTAAATGTATTTGATAAGGTAATAAATGATAGTGATAAAGAATTAGATAAATTTATGTTGTTTAATTGGCAAAGAGAATTAAAACGAGATTCTGTTGATGAAGAAATTCATAATACTGGTTGTTGGAAAAAATATGAAAACAGATTAAGGAATGTTGATTTAAAACTAGCATATCCCAATGAAGTTGACAGTTTGATGTTTAATTTATTGATGGATTGGAAAGGAACAAAAAACAAAACTATTGAAGATATAGCTAAATTTCACTATCAATTTGAAATGATTCACCCCTTTCAAGATGGTAATGGTAGAATAGGTCGCTTTATTATTTTAAAACAATGTTTAGAAACTAATATTGACTTAATTGCAATTGATAATGAGTATTCAGATGAATATAAAGAGAATTTATATAAGGCTCAAAAAACAGGAGATATTTCTGGACTTGTATATGTGTTTAAAAAATGTCAGCAACGTTTAGATGAAAAGATGAAAGACTATATAAATACAATTACTTTAGTAAAACAAGAAATATCTGAAGAACAGAATTAATAATCACTTATAAATAATAAAAATTATGAGAATGACTGAGGTTATTCTCTTTCTTAATCCTGTTGAAAAAATTAAAATTTTCTTGACACCTATACCCCCTACCCCTATAATGAGTATAGGGTGATGACATGAAAAAAGTATGTAGTGAATGTATTCGTTCTAAACATAGAACAGATGAAGAAAAGAAAAATCTAACTAGAAGGCTTAATATTATTGCTGGTCAAGTTAGTGGATTACAGCAGATGATAGATGATGATAGATATTGTGATGATGTATTATTACAGATAGCATCACTTACTAATGCTTTAAAAAGTTTAGGAAATGAAATTTTAAGAAGTCATATGAAATCCTGTATGGTAGAAGACATTAAAAAAGGTAATATGGAAGTAGTAGATGATGTTTTAGACCTATTTGGTAAATTAAAATAATGAAAAAGCTTTATGTAAAAATAAAAGGAATTCATTGTAGTTATTGTATAGATACCATTCGTAAGAGTTTATTAGAAATTTCTAATATTAAAAGTATAGAATTTGATGGTTTTATTGCTTGTATTTCTTATCAGGGAAAAATAGAGGCGAAAAAGATAGTAGAAAATATCTTAAAGTGTGATTATATTACCAAAGAATAATGGATTTCAGATTGTAAAAAAGATTTAAAGCGTAAAGTAACCATAAAAGAATTTATCGTTTTACTTGGAATTATCTTTCTAGGCTTTTATCTTCTTACTAAAATTCTAGGATTTAATCCGTTTAATAAAATTCCTACCATTGATACTAATATTACGTATGGAATGTTATTTATAACAGGATTATTTACTAGCATTCACTGTATTAGTATGTGTGGTGCGATACAATTACTGTTTTTCTTTCCTAATTATAATTCTGATAAAAAGAGAATTCTTAGGTAGAATCTTATCTTATACCATAATTGGTGGAATAGCTGGCCTACTAGGAAATATTTTAGCAATTAATACAAAAGTTTTAGCTATTCTTATCTTATTATCTTCTTTTTGTATGATGATAATGTCACTAAATATGCTAGGTATCCTTTCTATCAAGAAAATTCATTTTTCTAAAATAGCGAGTAAAAGTAAAAATCCTTTTTTAATAGGATTATTAAATGGTTTGATGCCATGTGGACCACTGCAAGCAATGCAAGTATATGCTTTATCTACTGGTAACTTAGTAAGTGGATCTATTTCTATGTTAATCTTTGGACTTGGTACCTTACCACTTATGTTAGTTTCTTATACTGTTTTTCAGTTTTTTCATGGCAAAAGAAAAATTTTAGTAAACAAACTGGCATCTATTTTGATTTTTATTTTATCTATTATGATGTTTAATCGTGGTCTTTCTATGTTAGATATAAATTTATTTTATGTAGATTCTAATTACCTAACAGCAACCATTGTAGATAACTACCAAGTAGTAGAATTTGATTTAGATTACGATCATTACCAAGATATCAAAGTAAAAAAAGATATTCCAGTTAAAATGATTATTAATGTAGATAAAAATAAATTAACTGGCTGCAATAATGAGATATTAATTTCTAAATTTAATATTAAGAAGAAGTTAGAAGTAGGAGAAAATATTATTTATTTTACGCCTGATAAAAAAGAAAATATTACTTATACTTGTTGGATGAATATGATAAAAAATACGATTAAAGTAGAAAATTAGGAGGAGTTATGAAAAAAATAGTTTTAAAAATTGGTGGAATGAGTTGTAGTGCCTGTTCAAATGGTTTAGAAAAATACTTAAATAAACAAAAAGGTATCATTCATGCTAGTGTTAATTTAGTGCTTGCAGAAGCTATCATTGAATATGAAGATATCTTAACACTTGATGATATTAATTCTATTATTAAGCAAGCTGGTTTTAAAAGTTTGGGAAAATATGAAGAAGCAAAACAAAAGAAAACAAAAACGAATCATCTAACTTTTATCTGTTTTTCTATCTTATCTATTTTCGTTTTATATATTTCTATGTCACATATGTTAAATCTACCAACTATTTATTATTTCAACATGGAAATATTTCCTAAAAATTATGCTATTATTTTATTTGTTTTAACTATTTTTTACCTTGTATATGGGTCCGATATTTTTAAAAATGGCTTTAAAAATCTTATTCATTTTGTACCTAATATGGATACTTTGGTAACAATTGGCGTGTTATCTAGTTTTTTATATAGTACTTTTGGAATGATTATGGTACTACTTGGGCATTCCTCTTATATAGAAAACCTATACTTTGAATCTAGTTGTATGATTATTTTCTTTTTAAAATTAGGAAGATATCTAGATTCTAGAAGTAAAGATAAAACGAAAGAAGCAATAGAAGAATTAGTAACTATTACGCCAGATGTTGCTTTACTAAAAACCGAAACTGGTGAAAAAAAAGTAACCTTAGATGAAGTAAAAAAAGGAGACATCTTATTATGCAAACCTGGTATGAAAGTAGCAGTAGATGGTAAGATTACGAAGGGTAGTTCCTATTTTGATGAAGCTTTTATTACAGGAGAGAGTACGCCTATTAAAAAAGAAGAAGGAAAAATGGTAATAGCAGGTAGCTTAAATACTAGTGGTTATATTGAATATGAAGCACTAAATATTGGAAAGGATTCTACTATTTCTAAGATTGTTGCTTTAGTAGTAGAAGCAACTAATACCAAGACTAGACTTTCTACTCTTGCTGATAAAGTAAGTAGTATTTTTGTTCCTTGTATTATGGTGCTTTCTATTCTTACTTTAGTTTTATCTATTTTATTTGGTGCCTCTATCAATGATAGTTTTATTCGTTTTGTGAGTGTATTAGTAGTTGCTTGTCCTTGTGCTTTAGGACTTGCTACTCCCTTAGCTATTGTAGTAAGTGAAGGGGTATGTGCTAAAAATGGTATTTTCGTAAAATCTAGCGAAGTATTAGAAAATGTCTCTAAAGTAGATACAGTTGTTTTCGATAAAACAGGAACAATTACCTATGGTAATTTAAGAGTAAGTGATATTTATAATTTTACGAGTGATGATGATTATGATAGAGTAATGCTTTTATTAAGTAGTCTAGAAGATAAATCTACGCATCCTATTAGTAATGCTTTTAAACTAGAAGATAAAACTAAACTACTAGCAGTAAGCAATTTTCAAAATATAGATGGAATTGGATTATCTGGCATTATTGATAATAAAAAGTATTATGTAGGAAGTAATCGTTTGTTTTCTCTTTTATCACTTGAAAATCCTTATCAAAAAGAAGAAAAATTATTACTAGAATCTAAAAATACGATTTTATATTTAATAGAAGAAAATAAAGTGCTTGCTTTAGTTGGCGTAAAAGATGTCGTTAGAAAAAATATGAATGATGTGATTCACGAGTTAAAAAAAGCAGGAAAAAGTGTTATGATGTTAACGGGGGATAATGTTATCACTAGTAAAAAAGTAGCAGAAGAAGTAGGAATTAACGAAGTAGTAGCGAATGTTTTACCAGCTGAAAAAGCAGAAAAAATTAAGAAGCTAATGAATGATGGACATACTGTGATGATGGTAGGAGATGGGATTAATGATGCTCCTAGTTTAGCTACTGCTAATATTGGTGTTTCTGTTTCCAGTGGTACCGATATTGCTAATAATTCTAGTAGTATTATCTTAATGAATTCTGATTTTTCATCTTTAGTAAACTTATTTACGATTAGTAAAAAGACGGTTTTAAACATTAAAGAAAATTTATTTTGGGCTTTTTTCTATAATATTTTAATGATTCCAATTGCGATGGGTCTTTTATCGAGATTTTCTATTACGATAAACCCAATGATAGCTGGATTTAGTATGACACTTAGTAGTTTAACAGTTGTATTTAACGCTTTACGTTTAAGAAAAATAAAATTAAGGAGAAATGATTATGTTTAAAAGAATAAAAACTGTTATAAAAATAGAGAAAATGAGTTGCAAACATTGTAGTAATAAAGTAAAATTAGCTCTAGAAGAAGTGGAAGGTGTAAAAAAAGTAAGTGTTTCTTTAGAAAAGAAAGAAGCAACTATTTTAAGCATAAATCCACTAGAAAAAGAGAATTTAAAAAAAGTAATTGAAGAGTTAGGTTATCAAGTAATTAATATTATTGAGGGTTAAATGAAAAGAAGTATTTTATTCATTACGATATTTTTTAGTATTTTCTTAGTAACTTGGTGTACACATCATACAAAATATGAAATGGAAGTAGTAAAACCTAATTATGTTTGGGTAAGTGATGATAATGGTACTATTACGATTGATACCAAAGATGTTACTGATAAAATGACTTTAGTAAATTATTCTATCGATGATACAATTATTCAGTTTATGGTAGTAAGAGGAACCGATGGTAAAATAAGAATTGCCTTTAATACTTGTCAAGCGTGTAATCCATCTCCAAATGCTTACTTTATTCAAAAAGGAAGTTATATAGAATGTCAAAATTGTGGAAATCGCTTTCATATTGATAGAATTGGAGTAGAAAGTGGTGGGTGTAATCCAGCTACCATCGAGGAAATGGAAGAACTAGAAGATAAAATTATTTTAAAAACATCATATGTTGATACTTTTAAAGAAAAATTTGAGAATTGGAATGGACCAATAGAGTAGGAGGAGTTATGATTTATTTAGATTATGCAGCAGCAACACCACCAGATGATAGTGTATTAGATACTTTTTATCAAGTTACTAAAAAGTATTATGCTAATCCTAATTCTAGTCATAAGTTAGGACTTGATTCTAAAAAATTAATGGATGATACTACTTTAGAAATTTCTAATTTACTTCATGTATCAGAAGAGGAAATTATTTATACAAGTGGAGCAAGTGAAGCTAATAATTTAGCGATAAAAGGAGTAGCAGAGCGTTATAAAAATCGTGGTAAACATATTTTAATTAGTGCATTAGAACATAATTCTATTGTGGCAAGTGCTACTTATCTAATGGAAAATGGCTACGAAGTTGAGATTATTCCAGTTACTCACGATGGGTATATCGATATTACTAGTTTAAAACAAATGCTAAGAAGTGATACTATTTTAGTTAGTATTACTTCCGTTGATAGTGAATTAGGAATTAAACAACCTATTGAAGCAATTGGTTTACTTTTAAAAGATTATCCTAACTGTATTTTTCATACAGATTCTTCCCAAGCCTTTGGAAAAGTTAATATTAACTACCAAAATGTCGATTTAGTAACGATTACACCTCATAAATTTTATGGCTTGCAAGGAATAGGTGTTTTAATTAAGAAAAAGGAAATTAGTTTAAAGCCTCAAATTCATGGTGGCAAATCAGTAAGTGTTTTCCGTAGTGGTACTCCAGATTTAGCTAGTATTGTAGCAGCAGGTATCGCTATTAAAAAAGCATTAGCAAATGTAGAAGAGAGATATAATTATGTTTTAGCTTTGAATGAAAAAATAAAAGATAGTTTAAAAAACTATCCTAAAATTCATATCAATAGTACTATTAATTCTATTCCTTATACGATTAATTTTAGTATTAAGGGAGTAAAAGCACTAGATATTCAAAATAAACTAGAAGAAAAAGGTATTTTTGTATCTACCAAGACATCATGTTGTCCTATCATGACACCATCAAAAATAGTATATGCCTTAACAAAAGATAAAGGATTATCATCATCTTCTATTAGAGTGAGTCTTAGTCATTTGACTACTTTAGAAGAAGTAGATTCTTTTTTAAATAGTATAGATGATATTTATAAGGAGTATGAAGCAAATGGAAAAATATAAGGAAATAGAAAGAAGCATTATTAAAAAGTATCGTAAAGAAATATGGAGTAAATTCGTAAAAGCAGTAGGCGACTATGAATTAATCAAAGAAAATGATCGTATTATGGTCTGTATTTCTGGTGGAAAAGATTCTTTTTTACTAGCAAAATGTATTCAAGAATTAGCTCGTCATGGAAGATACCCTTTTAAAGCCTATTATGTCGTAATGGATCCAGGGTACAATGATTATAATCGTGATTTTATTTTAGATAATGCGAAAACTTTAAATGTACCTATTGAAATGTTTCAAAGTGATATTTTTGATGTAGTAGCAAGTGTTGATTCTAAAAGTCCATGTTATTTATGTGCTAGAATGAGAAGAGGTTACTTGTATCATAAAGCTCAAGAATTAGGCTGTAATAAAATTGCATTAGGGCATCATTTTGACGATGTGATTGAAACAACTTTATTATCTATGTTTTATGGCTCTGAAATTAAAACCATGATGCCTAAACTTCATAGCGATAACTTTGAAGGAATTGAATTAATTAGACCACTTTATCTAGTGAAAGAAGAAGATATTATTTCATGGCGTAATCATAATGAACTTACTTTTATCAACTGTGCTTGCCGTTTTACAGAAGGCTGTTCTTTAATTAATGATGGTACTAGTAAAAGAAAAGAAATGAAAGAACTTATTAAGAATCTTCGTAAAACCAATAAAGAAGTTGACCATAACATTTTTAAAAGTTTAGATAATGTCAATCTAAACTGTGTTTTAGGAACCAAAAAAGATGGTAACTACGAAAGCTTTTTAGACCATTATGATTAATATCGGAGGGGTAATATGAATGAAAAATATATAAGTGATACGATTAAAAAGATAAGAGAAGATAGTAAGTTAACACAAAAACAGTTTGCTGATAAATATTATGTTACTCCCCAAGCAGTTAGTAAATGGGAAAATGGTAAAAACCTTCCTGATATTAATTTACTAAAACAAATTTGTAGTGATTATAATATTTCACTTGATACTTTATTAAATGAAAAAGTAGAACTTGATAAGAAAAAAACTACCAAAGCAAAGTATTTAATAATTGCTGGTATCTCTTTATTTATCATACTATTTATATTTTTTATAATTTCTTTTATACCAAAACATAATAATTTTGATTTTAAAATGATTACTACTAGTGATACCCATTTTAAAATTACGGGTAGTGTTGCTTATAATCAAGATAGGACTTCTCTTTATATTTCTAATATAGAATTTTTAGAAGAAGATAATACTATCTATCAAGAATTAAGTTATGCTGTATTTGAAGATTATCAATATAAAATTACGAAAATTGTAGCTGGTAAAAAAGAAAGTAATTTAACGCTTAAAGAATATTTAAAAAAATTAAAAATCAGTGTAGATAATTATAATCAATCTTGTAAGGTACTAACAAAGTCTAACTTATATATTGAACTTCATTTACATGATAAAGATAAATTAACTACTTATACAATTCCTTTACTTTTAGAAGATAACTGTTAAAACTAGACTCAACTTTAGGTTGAGCCTTTTTCAACCTCTTGTTGCTTGCTTATCTTATAAATTTTAGGTAATAATAATGCCAGGAGGAATAATTATGAAAAGAAATTATAAGATAGCTACTATTTTATCAGTAGCATTTATCATGGTTAGTACTTTATTTATATTAAATCAAAAAGCAACTAATCATAACGAATTAACAGAAAAGGTAAGTATGGTAGATAGTGAATATGAAATAGAAAAAAAGTTTAAAGTAAATGGTTATACTTTAGATAATCCTAATATTATTTTAAACCCTTATGGAAATTCACCACTTACAGCTTTAGTTTTATTTGAAACGGAAAAAGAGTTAGATGTAAAAGTTACCATAACTGGTAAAGATAAACTAACTACTTATACACATACTTTTTCTAAAACCAAAGAGCACTATTTACCAATTTATGGTTTATATGCAGATTCTAACAACAAGATTATCATTGAGTGTGGTAATAATAAAAAAGAAATTTACATTCAAACAGAAAAACTTCCAGAAAATATGATACTTCCAACTAGTATCAAAGCAAATAAAAGTAAACTTACAAATGATTTATATTTTTATACACCATCTAGTAGTGGTTATACAGTAGCATATGATGTTAATAGTGACATCAGATGGTATCTAACAAATTATGCACTATGGAAAATAGATCGTTTACAAAATGGACATTTATTAGTTAGTACAGAAAGATTAATTAATAATCCTTACTATATGACGGGATTATATGAAATTGATTTACTTGGTAAAATTTATACTGAATTTAGTTTAGAAGGTGGCTATCATCACGACTATTATGAAATGGAAAATGGTAATTTATTAGTAGCAAGTGATGACTTCAATAATGAAGATGGTACAGTAGAAGATTATATTGTGGAGTTAGACCGTACAACTGGTAAGATTATCAAAACTTTTGATTTAAAAAAAGTTTTAAATATGGAAGATGGACAAAGTGAAAATTATACAAGTTACGATTGGTTTCATAATAATTCGGTTTGGTATGATAAAAAGACAGATTCCATTACTTTATCAGGAAGACATCAAGATGCTGTTATCAATATTAGCTATCAAACAGGAGAACTTAACTGGATTATAGGAGATTCTACTAATTGGAGTAGTGAGTACCAAAAATATTTCTTTACTCCCGTTGGTGATAATTTTGAATGGCAATGGAGTCAACATGCTGCTATGATTACACCAGAAGGATATGTCTTCTTATTTGATAATGGAAATAATAAGTCTAAAAATAAAGACGAATATGTTGATGCTTCTAATAGTTATAGTAGAGGCGTTATGTATAAGATTAATACTGAAAAAATGACGATAGAACAGGTTTTTGAATATGGAAAAGAAAGGGGAAGTAGCTTTTATTCACCTTATATATCTGATGTTGATTATCTTGATAAAAACCACTATATCATTCATTCTGGTGGTATCGTTTATGTCGATGGCAAAAATTCTAACCAACCTGCAGGATTTAGTAAAGGCGCAAAACTAGTATCAGATACAGTAGAGTTACTAAATAACGAAGTAATATTTGAAATTATACTTCCTACAAATAATTATCGTGTAGAAAAAATGAGTTTATATAGTGAAAGTGAAAACTTTACTTTAGTAAAAGCAAATCGTTTAGGTAGTCTTGGTAAAACAGATGTTACTAAGAAGAAAGTAGGCCCTATTATAAATAGTAAAAAAATAGATGATGAATATTCTAAATACAATATAGAGTTATCAAAAGAAGTAGATAGGCTAGTAGTAACTGGTACATTTCAAAAAAGTGATAAGGTAAATATTATTTTATATCAAAATTTAATATCTAATTATTATTACACAAGAATTAGTGAAAAACCTTATACAGCTTTATGTGTGGATTTAAATACTGAAGAAGATAGTAATAACCTTCGTATTACTAAATATATTAATCAAGAGGGATTAAAAGGAAAATATTCTATCTATTTAGAAATTAATGGTAATTTATATAATACGAATTCATATGTAGAATTTTAATTAATATTTAAAAGCTATTAACTAAGGAACACAAATTAGTGTTCTTTTTTCTGATTTATCTCTTTTTTCTTTTTGTTTCAAGTTATGATATAATAAAAAAGAAGTGGTGATTAAAGGTGAGCAAAGTAGTAGTAATTGGTGGTGGAGTAGCTGGTATGATAGCTGCAATTAGAGCATCACTTAAAAATGAAGTTATTTTATTAGAAGGTAATGATAAATGTGGGAAAAAGATTTTACTAACTGGAAATGGTAGATGTAATTATTGGAATGAAAATATTTCAATCGATTCTTACCATACTGATAACTTGAAAAAATTAGAAGAAATCATTTCTTCTAGTAATCAAAAAGAGGTTCTTACTTTTTTAGAGAAAATGGGATTATTTCCTAGAATTAAAAATGGTTATTACTATCCTTTTTCTAATCAAGCAAGTAGTGTTCGTAATTTATTAACCAGAGAATTAGAAAAAAGAAATGTTGAAGTTGTTTATCAAAAAGTAAAACATATTTCTAAACAAGAACATTATTTTTTAATTGATACTAGTAAGCAGACTTTCGTAAGTGATTATGTGATTTTAGCAACTGGTTCTACAGCTTCTCCTAAAACAGGCAGTGATGGAAGTGGCTACTTACTTGCTAAAAGTTTAGGACATACCATATCAGAAGTAACTCCTGCTTTAGTTCCTATCAAAGCTAAGGAATCCTGTTTAAAAGACTGGGAAGGAGTTAGGACAGATAGCAAGGTATCTTTAATTGTTGAAAAGAAAAAGGTAGCTGAAGAATTAGGAGAAATTCAATTAACGAATTATGGAATTAGTGGTATTTGTGTTTTTAACTTAAGTGGTCTTGCTAGTAAAAATTTAAAGTTAGGAAAAAAAGTAGAAGTAGAAATTAACTTTTTACCATTTTTAAATGTTTCCTTTTATGAATGGTTTAGTGAGCGTAATCAAAGAATTCCTAATCACTCAGTAGAAGATTTATTAGAAAGTATTTTTCCATATAAATTATTATTGGTTTTATTAAAAAAAGCAGGTATCAATAGAAATGATTATTGGAATCGTTTACCAGAAGATAAAAAGGAAAAGTTATCTAGTCTTGTTTCTAATTTTCCTTTAGAAATTACTGATGTGGAATCTTTTGATAGAGCTCAGGTTGCAACAGGTGGTGTTCCTCTTAATGAAATTAATCCTAATACTATGGAATCTTTACTATGTAGTGGCTGTTATCTTACAGGAGAATTATTAGATGTTGATGGTAAATGTGGTGGCTTTAATATTGCGTTTGCTTTTATGAGTGGCTATTTAGCAGGTAGGAGTGTAGTAGATGCTAAGAATTAGACAAATTAAGATAGAAGTTACGAAATTTAGTAATGAAATATTAAAAGAAGCAATTTCTAAAAAGTTAAGAATAGATTTATCATGGATTACTTCTTTTCGTATCGTGAAAGAGTCGCTAGATGCTAGAAATAAAAACGAGATCTTTTATGTTTATGAAGTAGATGTTTCTGTAAAAAATGAAGAAAAAGTTTTAAAGAAAGTTCATAGTCAAGATATTTTTATCGCACCTAACGAAGAGTATGTACTCCCAAAAGAGGGAAATGTTACTTTAAAAGATAGACCTATTATTGTTGGTAGTGGTCCAGCTGGACTTTTTACTGGTTATCTACTTGCTAAGAGTGGTTACCGTCCTCTTATTTTAGAGCGTGGTGAAAAAGTAGAAGATAGAATAAAAACAGTAGAACAGTTTTGGAAAACGGGTAAATTAAATACAGATTCTAATGTTCAGTTTGGAGAAGGTGGAGCTGGTACTTTCTCTGATGGAAAATTGAATACTTTAGTAAATGATGCTTACTTCCGTAAGAAAAAGGTTCTAGAAACTTTTGTAGAGTGTGGAGCTCCTAGTGATATTTTATATAGTTATAAACCTCATATTGGTACTGATATTTTAACTAGTGTTGTTAGAAATATGCGTAATAAAATTATAGAAATGGGTGGTGAGTTTTTATATAATACTTGCCTTACCGATATTTTTATTACATCAGGAAATGTTACTAGTATTGAAGTAAATTATCAAAAAATAATGCCTTGTAGTTGTTTAGTACTAGCAATTGGTCATAGTAGTAGAGATACCTTTCAAATGTTATATGATAAAAAAATTCAAATGGAAGCAAAACCATTTGCGGTTGGACTTAGAGTAGAACACTTACAAGATATGATCAATGAAAGTCAGTATGGAAAAAAGTATAAAGATTTATTAGGAAGTGCTAGTTATAAACTAACTTATAAAGCTATCAATGGTAGGGGTGTTTATTCTTTTTGTATGTGTCCTGGTGGTTATGTTGTAAATGCTTCTAGTGAGAAAAATAGACTAGCTATTAATGGAATGAGTAATCATGCTAGAGATAGTAAAAACAGTAATAGTGCGATTATTGTGACTGTTTATCCTAGAGATTTTGGTAGTCATCCTTTAGATGGTATTCATTTTCAAAGAGAGTTAGAAGAAAAAGCATATCAGTTAGGAAGTGGTAAGATTCCTACTCAATTATTGGGTGATTTTTATTTAGACAAGGTATCTACTGATTTTAAAGAGGTAAAACCAATTGTTAAAGGAGATTATGCTTTTTCTAATTTGAATCTACTATTGCCTTTGGAGATTCAGGAAGCCTTAAAGGAAGCTTTTTTAGAGTTTGGTAAAAAGATAAAGGGGTTTGACCGGGAAGATTCTATTTTGTTTGGTATAGAAAGTAGGACTTCTTCTCCGGTTAGAATGATTAGAAATGATGATTTTGAAGCAAATATTGGTGGCGTTTATCCTTGTGGAGAAGGTGCAGGATATGCTGGTGGTATTACTTCTGCAGCAATTGATGGAATAAAAGTTGCTGAAGCAATTATTAAAAAATATAAGCATTTTTAGTTAAATAATTACTATTAGAAAGTGTTTTTTTCTTTTTAATAGTAATTTTTTTAACTTTTTTCTAGTTTTTGTAAGTATTTTCGAAAGTTTTTAAAATAATATTAATAGGTTAACCGATTAATTTTCAAAATTTAAAAAGACTGGAGGATTTATATTGATAAATACAAAGCTAAAAAAAGTAAATGTTATGAATGATGCAGTAGCAAAAGCATTCTTAAGAAGTAAAGAAGCTAGAATGATAGTAGC
>UQOS01000034.1 GCA_900542735.1 uncultured Mycoplasmatota bacterium
TAATTATCTACTAAACTCACTAATCAAACTCTATCGCTAAATAATTATAACTATTTATCTATTTCCACCAACCATAGACTCTCTATAAAATCATTATAAATACCTCGACTTCAACGCATTTAAATTAAGTATATTATATATTCTTTTTCTATAAATGTAAACAATTTTCATTAGCTAAATCCGTATTTTCTACTAGTTGTAAGCTATCTTCATCAACAAAAATATCGAATTCATGAGTTGGTTCTTTTCCTAATAATGTATTACTTCCTTTTACATAGTCTTCTAATGTAATATAAGTATTAGGACTTACTTCAAGTAAGTATATTTTCTTTTTTTCTAAAACAGCATTCATATAGACTGTTTTATCTTTTATTTTATTTATGGTAACACACTTTAAAATATCACCTAAATATAAATTTTTAATTTCTAATTCTTTTCTTTTTTTCATAGTATCACCACTGTTTTAATATAGATGATACATTTAAAAATGTCAATTATTATTTTTTTACATATATTAAATTAGGTGAAGAGTATGTTTAAACAAAGAGGCCATGGTTTTTTTTGTAGATGTGATGCTTGTAAAATACGTAGACGAAGTAGTCTGTGGTATATGGGTATTTTATTTTCCTTACTTATTATTTTAATATGGCAAGTTATATTTACTATTTTTATTACTACTAAAATAAATGCCTTTTTAATTTTTTTACTAATGTTCTGTGTGGTGGTTGGTTTCTTTCGCATTATTTTCTAAAAATGATAAAGTTTTATCGATATATAAGATTAAATTGGTAACTTGCTTTACACGCTGATACTCTCTTTTATCTAAATCTATTTTTTCTGGGATTAAAAGAAGAGCTAATAAAAGATAGTATTCTTCTTTTTTTAATGGATATTTAGACTCATAAATATTTAAAATTTCTTGTAAACTGATATTAGAATAGTTTTTACGATAGAATATTTCTAAATCATAAATGGGTAAATCAATCCTAGAATTATCCCAACTAATAAGGTATAAATTATCAGATTCTAGTAAATGATTATGATCAAGATTTCCATGAACATAGGCAAATCTTAATTTATGAGTATCTTTTATGATATCATACCATTTATCTATATATTTTTTGCTCTGATTAACTGCTAAATAAATTAGAGAAATATTACGAATTAAGGCATAATTTGCTGGTGACATATAGACTTCTAGTTCTATCATATTCTGTATATCACTATAAAAGTGATAAATATATTCTAGTTTTTCTGATACTTCCTCATAGATTTTCTTTATATAATCTTCTTCTACTTCTTTATAAAAGGTTGTTTTTGTATGCAAAATACTAGCTAAATAAATGGTATCTTCCAACTTCTGTTCAATAGGAATTTTACTATCTTCAATGTAATCGAATAGTTCTACTTCATCATTAATAGTAGAGTAAACTTGAGGAAAATTGTTAAAGTTACGGGATTTTAAATAATCAAAAGAATCTGCTTTTCTATGATTACTCTTTATGACATATTTTTTATTATGTAATGCCTCTGTAATAATAGTAGCAGATCCTAATTTCTGAATAGATTTTGGCTTTATATGATAATGTTTTAGTAATTCTTGTTTATTCACGACTAGCACAAGGTATGATTAATTTACTTCCCACTTTAACATTCGTTAAATCGTTATAGTTTTGTAGTTCTTCTTTGGTAGTCTGGTATTTATCAATAATAGATTCTATTGTATCTGTTTCTCTTACCATATAAACATAGTAAGTGGAAAATGTTTCTTCACTAGATGCTAAACTAGAAAAAATAGAACTCATATTGGTACTAGAAGTATTATTATCTTTTTCTTGTTTTACACTAGTGGTTTCTTTTTTAATTTCCTTTTTAGCTTCTTGTTTTGTAACTTCTACAAGTGGTATATCTTCTGTTAATATATCTTTTTTTATTTCTTCTGCTAATTTATGAAGTGGATTATTTTGTGGTACTTCTAGTTTTTCTTGTTTTTCTTCTATTTCTACTGGAATTAAAATATCATCTTCCTTATTTCTAACGAAATCTTCCTCTGTATCTAATACTTCACTAACTTCTTCCAAAGAATTTCTCTTTTCTTCCAATTTAGGAAGTTTATTTTCTTCAATTCCGTCCATTTCTATTTCAACATTTATTTTTAGATCTTCTTCGTTAATGATTTCAAAATAAAAGTCGCTAATAATAATTTCTAAGTTATCTAAATTGTATCTTTCATCAATATCAATCGTAAATGGTAATTTATAATGAAATTCTTCTTCTATTTGACTAGCATCTGTCATTTTATACTTTCCATCTACTAAAATATCTCCAACTACTTCATGATTTTCATTTAATGCTAAAGTATGATTAACTTCAATATCAGTAATCTCAGCTATCATAGTTCTAAACGAAATTGTTTTTGTAAAAGGTACAACCTTCTTCATAATATCCCTCTTTTCTATTAGAATATTATGTAATAGAATGAAAAAAAAGACTAAATTTTAGTCTTCTAATTGATTTTTATTCATTTCTTTTTTCTTTTGTTTTTCTTTTTGATATATTTGATACTGTTCATAATAATCATTCAAATATTCTAACCTATTTTGAATTCTAGATATCATAATATTTATTTTAATATTTGACACTTCTGTAGTATCACAGATTAGTTCCATATTAGGAATGTATTTAGCTATTTCTTCAATGTCAACAGTCTTACTAAGTATAGCAGTTATAGTAGTTAATATATGAAAAGTATAATACTTTCTATTTTCTAAATCGTTACCACTAATATAAAAAACATTATAATAATCCTCTTTTATTAATTGATATAAAGATTCTGGTCCCTGAAAAACAAGTTTATAGATATCAACGCCATGATTTTTTCTTTCTTCTTTTACCCATTTTTTAATTCTTGAGTTTAATTCATAATTAGACATACTTTTATATTCATGTATGGTATCTAATATTCTATTTAAATTAGTAACTGTTTCTTTTGTATGTTTAGAAGCAAATCTTTTTTCATAGAAAAGATAGCATAGTTTTTCCATAAGTTCAGGTGATGTATAGAAAAAATCATCATCATCTAAAATCAAACTAATATTTTTGGCTAGATAGTTTAATTTAGTTTCGTCACTTGCTAACGCTAATATTTCTTCTTTAGTTGCTGTTAAAAATGTTGACTTAGTCCACCAACAACCTAATATTTCTTGGATCATTTTTCTTCTTTCCTTTTCTTTTTTTAAAAAGTCTTTCACTAATTTGTAAATAACGGTCTACCATAATAAAGTTGATTTCTTGTTTAATATCGTTAGGTATTTCATCTAAATCTTTTTCATTTGCACTTGGAATAAAAATAGTACGAATACCATTACGATGAGCTCCAATTACTTTTTCTTTCAAACCACCAATTGCTAAAACTTTACCACGAAGAGTCATTTCTCCTGTCATCGCAATATTGGTATGAATACTAGTACCAGTTAATAGTGATATCAAAGTAGTTGTTAGAGTAACTCCGGCACTTGGTCCATCTTTTGGTACTGCTCCTTCTGGTACATGAATGTGAATATCTTTATTTTCAAATAAAGAATAATCAATATTAAATTTTTCATAGTTTGCTTTGATATAATCTAATGCTAAATTAGCAGATTCTCTCATAACATCACCAAGACTACCAGTCATCACAATATTACCTTTGCCTGGAAACATAACGGCTTCAATAGGTAAAGTATCACCACCATATGGTGTATAAGCAAGACCATTTACAACACCAACATGTTCAATAATATCAACATCAGTCCATAAATATTTCTTTTTTCCTAAATATTTTTCAATATTATAATCTGTAATAGTTACTTCTTCTGTTTTATGATCCAGCATTTTTTCTTTGACAGTTTTTCTTAAAACAGTTGCTAAATTTCTAGTTAATTCACGAACACCTGCTTCTTTTGTATAGGATCTTATCATAGTTAAAATCACTTCATCACTAAAGGTTACTTCTTCTTCCTTTAATCCATGTTCTTTTAACTCTCTTGGAATTAAATAGTTTTTCGCAATATCTAGTTTTTCATATTCAGTATAGGAAGAAAGCTCAATAATTTCCAAACGATCTCTTAATTCATTAGGAATTTGATCATAATAATTAGCAGTTGTGATAAACATAACTTGACTTAAATCAAATTCTTCTTCGATATAATGGTCAGAAAAACTTTTATTTTGTTCTGGATCTAAAATTTCTAGAAGACTACTTGCAGGATCACCTTTAATATCTTTTGTCATTTTATCTATTTCATCAATAATAAAGACGGGATTAGAACTACCTGCTTTTTTCATTCCTTGAATAATAAGTCCAGGAGCTGCTCCTACATAGGTTCTTCTATGACCAACAATTTCAGCTTCATCATTTATACCACCTACTGATATTTTAGTCCATTTACGATTTAGGCTATCTGCTATACTTTTAGCAAGAGTAGTTTTTCCTACTCCAGGTGGACCAACTAAACAGATAATAGGACTCTTTAAGCTATTCGTATTTTTTTTAACTGCTAAATATTCCACAATTCTTTCTTTTACTTGTTCTAGACCAAAATGTGACTTATCTAATACTTCTTTTACTTTGTTTAAATCATTATTATCTTTTGTATAAGTATTCCAAGGCAAATCTAATAACCAGTCAATATAAGTACGAATCATTCCTACTTCAGGTGCACTAGGTGTCATTGCTTCATAACGATTAAGTTCTAGGTAAAGTCGTTCTTTAATTTTAATATTACATTTTGAGTTTTCAATTTGTTCTCTTAATTTTTGAATCTCATTATCTTTATCATTAATATCGCCAAGTTCTTCTTTTATCACTCTAATTTTTTCTCGTAAAACATATTCTTTTTGACTTTTTTCTATTTCATAAGATAATTTATCATCTATAATTCTTTCAAGTTCAGCTATTTCCATATCATGATTAATATCTGATAGAATCATTTCTACCCTTTTAATTGCACTCGTTTCTAAAACATATTCAATTTTTCTTTCATTTGATATAGGTAAAATTGGTACTAAACAATCTGTTAATTCTTCTAAAGAATCCATTTTCAATATGTCATTTAAAATATCGTCTTTTAAATTTGTTACTTCTTGATATTTTTCTATTTTGTTATAAAGTGCTCTTAGATAAGCTTCATATTCTTTTTCAGGAATAGGATTACTTAAAATTTCTGCTACTTTAGCTTCTAAGACTTGTTCTCCTTTTACAAAATCAATAATTTCTACTCTTTTAATACCAGATACCACAACTTTAGTCTTACCATTTGGTAAATCAATATGTAATTTTACTTTTCCAACTACGCCAATATTTGGAAGATTGCTAGCTTGAATAATTTCTTCATTTGTATCTGTATTAATTACTAAAATATTACTATCATAATAACCCTCTGATAGGGAAAATATTTGTTTTTCTAATGGCGTATCAAAATCCATTCTTACTTCGTTAAGTGGCAAAAGAACTGTATTTTTTAATACCAAGACAGGAAGATTATTCTCTTGCATACTTTCACCACCCTAAAACTGATTTTTATTATAACATTTAAATAAAAAAAAGCAACAATATATACAACTTTTTACATTGGATATTGTTGGTAGTTTAATTATTCAAATCATTATTTTAAAATAAAAAAAGAATGAAATAAATTTCATTCGCCAACCACTTTATGGTTGTTTTCTTTTGGTGTAAAATATTAATGTGATGTAATTATGATTTTATGTACTGAAAATGATAGCGATTTTATTAAATACAAAGATAAGGTTGAAAATAGAAAAGTTACTTTTACTATTAAAGAAATTTTTCAAGATTGGTGGACTAAATTTTTAAATACTTATCCTAATCTTAATATTAGAGATGTTGTATTTTTAAATGTTGAAAAAATGTTAAAATGTCATTCTTGGGATTTAGGTTATGCAATTTATAAATGCCCTGAATGTGGTGAAGAAAAAAATCGTTCCACATGCTTGTAAGTCTAGAATGTGTTCTTCCTGTGGTAATAAATATAATAAACAACGCTCTACTTCTATTTTTTCTAAATTATTTAAATGTAAACATAGACATGTTGTTTTTACTATTCCAGATAAACTAAGAATTTATTTTAGACAAGATAGGAAAAGATTTAATCTCCTTTTTAAAGCTGCTTCTATCACTATTAATTGTTGGTTCAAAGAAAAGTATAAGAAAAAAGAATTAATCCCAGCTTATATTTGTATTCTTCATACTTTTGGTAGAAGTCTTATTTTCAATCCTCATATACATATGATTCTAATGGACGATGGTATTTCTAATAAATCAAAAGAATTTGTTAAAGTTAATTTCTTTTCTTACCCATCATTTAGAAAAAGATTTATGAAAGTTTTACTAGATTTACTTGAAGATGATATTGGAAAAGATGAATTTAGAAAAGTTAAAAATGCTATGTATTTTAAACACAAAGAAGGTTTCTATGTTTATGCTCCTCCATCTAAATACAAATCTTATGTTGATTTAGTTAAATATGTATGTAGATATGTTGCTAGACCTGTTATGGCTGAATCCAGAATCATTGATTATGATGGTACTTTTGTCACTTTTTGGTATCAAAGACATAATGATGATTTAATTATTATTGAAAAAGTTCATGCATACGAGTTTATTTCTAGATTAATCGTTCATATACCTGATCATAATTTTAAACAAATTAGATTTTATGGTGCTTATCATAATTCTACTAAAATTACTATTGAAATTCAGAAGTTAATTTCTAAAGAAAAAGCAGATTATCAAAAGAAATTAAATAAGTGGTGTCCCATGATTATCATTAATTTTGAAATTGATCCAATCAATTGTCCAATTTGTAACAATACAATGATATACTATAGAAGTGTTTACACTTAATGGAGGTATATCATGAATACAGAAGTAAAAGAAATTAAGAAAATTTTAAAAGAAGCTCAAGATTATTTTGGCAAAGATGAAAAGATTTATATTTTCAAATGTAAAAAATGTCACAAATTGGATCCAGTTCCCAGTTTTGTTGTAAGTGAACAAATGGGATTCTTAAAATTTATAAAGAGAAAAAGTACTCCTGAAATGGATTGCCCATACTGTGGTGGTACTATGCTACCTCTTGATTTGAAAAATTAAAGGTTTTTCTTTAATCTTTTTGATGTGGACTTAGTTTTATTAAGTCCTTTTTCTATTCAACACCAATCTGAACGCACTTTCCTTATATATGAAAAACTGATAAAATTGCCAGTTATGATATTTTATCAGTTTTATCAACAATTATTAATGTGAAGATTTTAATTCACTGCTTTTTGATAATTCATTTAAAACCTCAGAATCTAATCCAGTAGTTTTTGAAATGTCTTCCAATAAAACAGTACCTAAGTCTAATAAGTTTTTAGTTATTTCCAATTTTTTTGTTCTTTTATTCTTTATAATAATTCTATCATAATTTTATATCTAAATATTCTTTATAATATTATTTAGAAAACTTTCGAAAATACTTACAAAAACTATAAAAAAGTTAAAAAAATAGTGCTTTTTCACACTATTAATTAAAATTATATAAGCTCATGATAATATTAATTCCCTGATAATACATATGGATTAGAACTAGTACCTTTTCCTGATATTATTGCATCAGATTTGATTATTAAAACTGGACGAACGGTGGGAATAGGACTAGTGACACTGTTACCTTGGATGACACCTGCCATATAAACAAACCATACAATTGGAAACGAACCCGAGAAGCCGGTGGGGCTCATCGTCCACCAATAGATGGCTGGATTATTTAAATAATAATTACTATTATTTTGATTATAATAACCACCTGCATAGACTACTTCATCATAACTAAGTAATCCTACGCTTCCACTAACTTGTCCTTTTTCATTACCATCACTACTACATTTAAAGTCTGGTGTATATTTATTATAAACAGTCATTGTAGCACTTCCTGATGTAAAACTATCAGAGTATTTGGCTTTTGCTTGTTCACAATAATAATTACCGCTAGCTACATTTTTAGCTAAATCTGCTTTACTTCCGATATTTGCTTGATACCAACTTTCAAGTTGAGTCTTAGCTTGACTATTTGTATAATACATATAAGTATAATTATTATAATTTGAGTTAAACTTGTAGGTAGCATTATCATTAATTCCATCTTGCATTATGATTCTTATTGTTCCGTCTTCATTAATTCTTACAATTCTCCATGTGAATCCAGCAAACTTTACATAGTTATTTTCTACATTTCCTCTAAAATAATAAGTTGGATCTCCTGTATTGGTAGCAGTAGAAGAATACAACCCGCTTTCATCACTTGTATTATTGCTTGAAGTAGTAAGAGTTGGTTCAGCAGTAATTAGTTTATTGTCGCTTAGAATAGCTTCTTTAAAATTTCTAGTAATATATTCTTCACCAGTAATCATTAGTTTACCAAAAAAATACTGATTCATATACTCATTACCTGCTTCACTATCAATCCATAAGATAATAGAAGAAGTAATTGTTTCTTTACTACTAATTACACCACCTGTAATAATATCATTACTATCTCCTAAATTTTTAGGAGTAGAATAAGTACCATCATCTTTTTTATAGGAATACTTAATAGCTTTTGTAGATAGTGCTTGACAACTACTACCATCTTCTAATGTACAATTATTTAACTTATCAGTATCCATTTCTATTTTCATAGTATAAGATAAATTTCTACTAGAAGTATTCGTCATACTAAATACAAATGGTGTTAAAGATAATCCATCACTATCACTAATTGGATATGCATTTTCTAAATTCAAAACATTATCATCTGTACTTAAAATTTTAGTTTCAATTCCACTAATCGTTATTAAATTAATATTTTCACCCTTCTTAATATACTGAAAGAAACCAAAACTCCTACCTACTAAGAAAATAATTAGAATCATTAATAGGATTACACTGATTACTAATAAAATTGTTTTCTTTTTATTTTTCATTCTAATCAACCTCTATTTTCAGTATATCATGAGTTAAAAAAAAAAGAAACTACTTGTTAGCTTCTTTTAAAAGTTCTATTACTTTTCTCATTTCTAGATCATATTTAATCATATTTTTAGAACCAATTGCTTTTAATAAATCTTCTTCTTTCATAGAATATTTTTCTGATAAAGACTTAATTTCATCTTCTACTTCTTTGTCTGTTACTTCAACTTTTTCAAGTTTCATAATTTCTTCTAAAGTTAAACGATATAAAATATGTTCATAAGCTTCTTTTTCCATTTGGCTATGAAGCATATTTTCATCACTACCAGTAAATTGATAGTACATATCAAGACTTATTCCTTGCATTTTTAATTGGTCTTCAAATCTATGAATCATGTGATGAATTTCATCATCAACCATTTCTTCTGGAATATCTACTTCTACATTTTTACTAATTTCTGCAAGTAGAGAATCAATATATTTATTTTCAGCATCCACATCTTTGTTTGCTTTGATATTAGCTTCAATTTCTTTTTCTAATTTTTCTTTAGAATCGATTCCTTCCATTCCTAAATCATCAAAGAAATCTTTATCTAATTCTCTTACTTCTTTTGTTTTTACTTCGTTTACTTTTACTTTAAAGATAACAGCACAACCAGCTAAATCACTAGCAGCATAATCTTCTGGGAAAGTAACATTAATTTCTTTTTCTTCTAAAGCTTTCATACCAATTAACTGTTCTTCAAAACCAGGAATAAAAGTATTTGAACCAATTTCAAGAGAATAATTTTCTCCTTTTCCACCTTCAAAAGCTACACCATCTTTGAATCCTTCAAAATCAATAATAGCTACATCACCGTTTTCAACAGTTTCATTTTCTTTTACCACTAATTCCGTATATTTTTCTAAAAGATGAGATAATTCATGTTCAATTTCTTCTTTTGTTACTTCTACTTTATCTTTCTTTACTTTTAAACCTTTATATTTTTTTATATTTACTTCAGGTTGAGTAATAATAGTAAATACAAACTCTACTTTATTTTCATCAATTGATTTGATATCTACACGAGGTTGTATTACTGGAATAACATCTTTATTTTCTTCCATAGCTCTTTCATAAGCAGTTGGTAATAACTTTTCTGCAGCATCAATATAAAGAGTTTCCTTTCCATATTTCTTTTCAAAAATATCTCTTGGACATTTTCCTTTTCTAAAGCCATCAACAGTAACTGTTTTTACTTTTTCTTTAAAAGCATTATCAATAGCTGTAGTCCATTCTACACCTTCAATTATTACTGTTAACTCTTTTTTACTTGTGTTTTTTTCTTTTGCCATATTAATTCCTCCAATACGCTATTTATTATAACCTAATTTTCTTTCATAAACAAGAAAAAGATAGCAAAAACTATCTTACTTGATTTCTGTAATTTCTACTTGATAATTACCATTTGGACTTTCTACTGTTACCTTTTCCCCAACTTTATGATTCATTAAAGCTTTGGCAATTGGGCTTTCATTAGAAATCTTACTAGCAAATGGATCGGCTTCTTGACTACCTACAATCATATATTCATCATCTTCATCATCATCTATATAACGAATAGAAACTGTACTACCAAGACCAACCTTATCTTTTGAAGTTTCCTCAATAATTTCATAATTTTCTAGCATTTGTTCAATCTTTTTAATTCTGCCTTCTAAAACAGCTTGTTCATTTCTAGCAGCATCATAATCAGCATTTTCAGATAAATCTCCTAATGCACGAGCTTCTTTAATAGATTGAATATTTGCAGGTCTTTTTACATTAATTAAATCATCTAATTCTAATTTTAATTCATCTAATCCCTTTTGGGTTAAATAAACAGGACTTTTAGCACTCATCACACGCACCTCCACTTGCGAATACTTTTAAAATTTTAGCACAAAATCATCTAAATGTCAATCACTTTTTGTTGACAGTCCAATAACATTATTTTTGAATAAGGTTTAAAAAATATTCATCTGTCATGCCCGCAATATAATCTATAATCATTCTTTTAGGACTATTTTCTTTTAAGTATTCATCTGACATATTATTTAAGAATATCTTATAAATATCACTTTCTTTATTTTCTGTTTCAATATCATGTAGGTATCTCTTAAATAACATATTCATACCATCTTTATATAATGCTAATTGACTATCTGTATTTGCCTTACTATAAATATATTTATAATTAAATTCTTTTAAATCAAAAATAGCTTTAAAAATAGAATCACTTAATTTAATATATGGTTTATCAAAACTATTTGCTACTATATCTAGGATAATTGTATTCACAATTTCCTTGTTTGTAGTTCCTAAAACATTTTTAATATTTTCAGGAACATCTTCTCTTTTTAATATCCCAATACGAATAGCATCTTCTATATCTCTACCAATATAACCTATAATATCACTAATACGAACAACACAACCTTCTAATGTCATGGGTCTTATTTTTTTTAATATTTCCTTATCGGTATAACATTTCTCATATTCTTCTAAAAATTCTTCCTTTGTTTTAGGCATAGGTTCATAGATATTTAAAGGCATTTCCCCATTGTGACACATAATACCATCTAATGTTTGTACAGTTAAGTTATTTCCATTTCCATTATTTTCTAATACTAAATAATTTCTAACACTTTGAATATTATGATTAAACATAGTACCTAATTCACGCATAGAGATTTCATTTAAAAGAGCTTCGCCGGGGTGTCCTAAAGGAGTATGTCCTATATCATGACCTAACGCAATTGCTTCAATTAAATCTTCATTTAAATTTAGACTTCTTCCAATGGTACGAGCTATTTTACTAACTAATTGTACATGAATAATACGTTTACTAATATGGTCATTAGTATTAAAAGAAAATACTTGTGTTTTATTCATGTATCTAGTATAAGACATAGAATGAATAATACGATCTGTATCATGATAAAAACTGGGTCTTATCTCATTTACTAAGTCTTCTTCTTTTAAACGAATAGCATCACCACTTCTAGTAGCATATTTACTTAAATTTTTTTCTTTTAAAAGGAAATTACTTTTTACCTTTTCTAACATTTCTTTATCCATCTTTATACTCCATTTATACTATTTTACCTTTATTTAGCTTCTTCTCTTAATTTTTTGACTTCTTTATTTTCTAAATATTCATCATATGGTAATCTTCTATCTATTACCCCAGTTGGCAATATTTCAATGATACGATTAGCTATTGTTGATACAAATTGATGGTCATGAGATACAAATAATAATTCTGAATCATATTTTATTAATCCATTATTTAAAGAGGTTATACTTTCTAGATCAAGGTGAGCAGTAGGTTCATCTAGTATTAACATATTTCTTGCTTCTAACATACATTTTGATAACATACATCTAGCTTTTTCTCCACCTGATAAAACTGGCACTTTTTTAAATACATCTTCACCAGAAAATAACATTCTACCTAAAAATCCTCTTAATACAGTTTCATCATCAATATGATAGTATCTACCAATCCACTCCATAATATTGATATCATCTTTAAAATAGGCTGAATTATCTTGTGGAAAATAAGATTTTGTAATAGTTTTTCCCCAGATTACTTCACCTGAATCAAATTTTTCTTCTCCCATTAGTATTTTAAATAACATCGTTTTTGCTATATCATTATTTCCTACAAAGGCAATTTTATCACCTTTTAATACAGAAAATGATACTTTATTTAATATCTTCTTACCATCTACTGTTTTACATAAATTCTTAACTGTTAAAATTTCTTTTCCAGATGGTTTTTCTGGTTTAAAATCAATATATGGATACTTCCTTGATGATGGAATAATTTCATCTAGTTCGATTTTTTCTAACATTTTCTTACGAGATGTTGCTTGTTTACTTTTAGAAGCATTAGCAGAGAATCTAGCAATAAAATCTTGTAGTTCTTTTATTTTTTCTTCTTTCTTTTTATTTGCTTCTTTCATTTGTTTTAATGCAAGTTGACTAGATTCATACCAAAAGTCATAGTTTCCAATATAAAGTTTAATTTTACCATAATCAATATCAGCAATATGAGTACAAACTTTATTTAAGAAATAACGGTCATGGCTAACAACAATTACGGTATTTTGATAATTAATTAAAAATTCTTCTAACCAGTTAATAGCTTCCATATCAAGATTATTGGTAGGTTCATCTAATAGTAAAATATCAGGGTTTCCAAATAAAGCTTGAGCAAGTAACACTTTTACTTTTAATTTAGCTGGAATTTCACTCATTAGAGAATAATGCTGTAATACATCTATTCCTAAATTTGATAATAACTCTCCTGCTTCACTTTCTGCTTCCCAACCATTTAATTCCATAAACTCACCTTCTAGTTCAGCAAGACGCATACCATCTGCATCCGTAAACTCAGTATGAGAATATAATTCCTCTTTTTCTTTCATAATGTTATAAAGTTTAGCATTTCCCATAATTACAGTATTCATTACTGTATAATCTTCATAGGCATAATGATTTTGTTTTAATGTTGAAATTCTTTCCCCTTTTGAAACAATTACTTCCCCACTAGTTGTTTCTATTTCTCCACTTAAAAGTTTTAAAAAAGTACTTTTACCAGCTCCATTGGCACCAATTAAACCATAACAGTTTCCAGCTGTAAACTTAATATTTACATCTTCAAATAAAGTACGCTTTCCAAAACGTAAAGTTACATTTTTTGTCTGTATCATAATTACCTCCAAAACTACTTCCCATTCTACTATAAATTGATAGTTTAAACAAGGAAAATGTTTCTATCTTACTAAATTTTTGAAAAAATTAAAATTTATATATTTTGATGATTTTAAGTAAAAACAAAAGTCAATTTTAAAAATTCTCTAAGGGAAAACTTAAAATTGACTTTTAATTTGTCTTGAATTCTTAAAATTGGTCATTTTACGGGATTCTTTTTATTTGCTATTATGTGACCGAGGAGGTGAAAAAATGACTAAAGAAAAAGAAGAAGAAAAAAAATTCTATA
>UQOS01000035.1 GCA_900542735.1 uncultured Mycoplasmatota bacterium
AGTAAGGAGGAATTTTTTTATGTACGAAAAAGCACAGATAGCATTTGAAAACTATATGAAAAACTATGATTTAACTAATCCCTTAATCTCATTAAAATATAAGCATACTTATAAAGTAGTAGAATTAATGAGTGAATTATCATTTCGTTTAAATCTAAATAAAGAAGATATGATTCTTGCTAAAGTAATAGGACTTTTACATGATATTGGTAGATTTGAACAAATTAAAGAATATAATATTATTTCTGATAAGAAAACTAATATGGATCATGCAGAATATGGCTATCGGTATTTATTTTTAGAACATCATATCGAAGATTTTGGAATTAATGAAGAAAGCACGGAAGCTATAATTATTGGAAAATCTATTTTAAATCATAGTAAATATAAAATAGATACTAATTTAACGAGGCGAGAATTATTATTTACAAAAATGATTCGTGATATGGATAAAGTAGATATCTTTAGAGTATTAGCATTAAAAAATAATGAAGTATTTAAGGCTAGTGAAGTAACAGAAATTGTGTTAAAAGAATTTAGTTTAGAACATTCTATTGACAATAATACTGTAAAAACAGATACAGATAAAACACTTTCTAGATTAGCTTTTATCTTTGATATCAATTTTGAAGAAAGTTTTGATATCTTAGTTAATACAGATAATTTTGATTTTTATTTATCTATGGTAGAAGTAGCATTAGATAGTGAAAAATTGTGGAAAAAAGTAAGAGAAATTTGTTTTGATAAAATTAATAGGGGGTTAGAAAAGTGAAGAAAATGTCAGCATTAAAAGGTAAAATTTGGATTATTCCAGAAGAAGTAAATACACAAAATTTTTATAAAGAAGTCATGGTTGGGGATAACTTTAATACAGGTATTCGTGAATTTGTTAGTAAATATCAGTTAGGATTAGAAGTAGAAGAAAATCCATTTATATCTTCTTATTTACTTGCTAATATTGGTTATTTAGTAATGTTAGAAGATATATTAGAAAATGATGTTTCTATTTATATTCCAACTAACACTAGTTCTAATCAATTAAACTTTATAAAAGAAAATAGACAAGAGTTAATGAAAAATAAAGTAATTGGTTATGCAGTTACTGATAGTGCTAGTGGTAGTTATAGCCATTTAACAGATGTAAATGAAATATTAAATACAGTTACTAATAGAAGTATGTTTACAAGAAATGAAAGAAAAAGTAAGGGAGGAAGATTATGTTAGATAAAAAATATGATCATAAGATAGTAGAAGAAAATAAATATGATTTTTGGAAAGATAATGGTTTCTTTGAAGCAGGAAAAGATAAGAGCAAGGTACCTTTTTGTGTCGTAATACCACCACCTAATGTAACTGGTAAACTTCATTTAGGCCATGCTTGGGATACAACACTACAAGATATTATGGTTCGTTATAAAAGAATGGACGGATATGATGCTTTGTGGTTACCGGGAATGGATCATGCTGGTATCGCAACACAAGCTAAAGTTGATAAAAAATTAAAGGAGCAAGGAATTAAGCCACGTGAAATGGATAGAGAAGAGTGGCTAAAAGTTGCTTGGGATTGGAAAAAGGAATATGCAGAAAATATTCATAGACAGTGGAAAACTTTAGGATTATCACTAGATTATTCTAGAGAAAGATTTACTTTAGATGAAGGATTATCAAAAGCAGTAAGGCAAGTATTTGTTGATTTATATAATCAAGGTTTAATTTATAGGGGAGAAAGAATTATTAACTGGGATCCTGTTCAAATGACAGCTTTATCTAATGAAGAAGTTATTTATAAAGATGATGAGGGAGCTTTTTATCATTTAAAATATTATTTAGAAGATAAGAGTATGTATCTAGATGTTGCGACAACTCGTCCTGAAACATTATTTGGTGATACTGCTGTTGCTGTTAATCCAGATGATACAAGATATAAAGATTTAATTGGTAAAAAGGTAATCTTACCAATTGTTGGTAAATTAATTCCTATCGTTGGTGATATGCATGCTGATCCTGAATTTGGAACTGGTGTAGTTAAAATCACGCCTGCTCATGATCCTAACGATTTTGAAGTAGGTAATCGTCATAACCTAGAAAGAGTAATAGTCATGAATCCAGATGCCACTATGAATGAAAATGCTGGAAAATACTGTGGTTTAACTAGAGAAGAGTGTAGAGAAAAATTATTAGAAGATTTAAAGAAAGATAATTTACTAATTTCTATTGAACCAATGACTCATAGTGTTGGTCATAGTGAGAGAAGTGATGCAGTAGTTGAACCATACTTATCTAAGCAATGGTTTGTAAAGATGAGACCTTTAGCAGATAGAGTTTTAGAAAATCAAAAAAATAAAGATACCAAAGTAAACTTTGTGCCAGAAAGATATGAAAAAACGATGAATCACTGGATGGAAATTACTTATGACTGGTGTATTTCTCGTCAATTATGGTGGGGTCATAGAATCCCTGCTTGGTATAAAGGTGATGAAGTATATGTAGGAATGGAAGCACCTAAAGAAGATGGTTGGCAACAAGATAGTGATGTTTTAGATACTTGGTTTAGTAGTGCTTTGTGGCCTTTCTCAACATTAGGTTGGCCAGATAAGACAGAAGATTTTGAAAGATATTATCCTAATAACTGCTTAGTAACAGGATATGATATTATTCCATTCTGGGTAAATCGTATGACTTTCCAGGGACTTCATTTTACTAACTCTAGACCATTTAAGGATTGTCTAATTCATGGCCTTATTCGTGATAAAATTGGT
Source organism: uncultured Mycoplasmatota bacterium (assembly GCA_900542735.1). Classification (GTDB taxonomy): domain Bacteria; phylum Bacillota_I; class Bacilli_A; order RF39; family UBA660; genus Alloscybalousia. Next base: position 2,760 of record UQOS01000035.1, read on the forward strand.
AGAAAGATGTCAAAATCACTTGGTAATGGTGTTGATCCTATGGACGTTATTGAAGAATATGGAGCAGATTCCTTAAGATTTTTCTTAACTACAAATAGTGCGCCTGGTATGGATTTAAGATATGATGAAGAAAAAGTAAAATCTACTTGGAATTTTGTTAATAAATTATGGAATGCTTCTCGTTATGTTTTAATGAATATGGAAGATTTTAAAGAAGAAAATTATACTTTAGAAGACTTATCATTAACAGATAAATGGATTTTAGAAAAGCTAAATAGAATTATTAAAAGTGTTAGAGAAAGCATGGAAAAATATGAATATCATAATGTTGGAAATGAACTTTATAGCTTTATTTGGGAAGATTTCTGTGACTGGTATATTGAACTTTCTAAAGCTAATATGAATGATACAACGAAGAGTGTACTATTAAAAGTATTAACATCTATTCTTAAAATGCTTCACCCATTTATGCCTTATGTAACAGAAGAAATTTATCAAATGTTACCAATAAAAGATGCAAAATCAATTATGATTTCTAAGTATCCTGTTGTGGAAGATTATAATTATACAAGTGAATTAGAAACAATTGATAAGGTACTAGAAGATATTGTTTCTATCCGTAACTTAAAACAATCTAATAACATTACGAAAGATGCTAAGGTAAAAGTAACAGTTAAACAATTACTTAAATCTATTTATTATTCACAACTTAAAATAAAAGAAGAAAACTTAGTAGATAGTGAAATTACAGATATGTTAAGTAGTAATTATCAGTCAAAAAATATTGATATTACTTACTACTACCAGGGAAGTAAGGAAGATGAATCTAAAAAGATAGAAGAAATTAATAAATTAAAAGCTTCTATTGAAAGACGTGAAAAGTTACTTGCTAATAATAATTATGTAAGTAAAGCACCAGCTAATATAGTGGAAGCCGATAGAAAGAAACTACTAGAAGAAAAAGAAAAACTAGCTATTTTAGAAAATAAATAGTTAGTTGAACTAATAAAGAGATTGCTGTATAATGAGAATAGAAATAAAATAGGTTTCTATTCTTTTTTTTAAGGTTGGTGGAATTATGAAAAATAAAAAAGCTTTTACTTTAATTGAATTATTAACAGTAGTAATTATTTTAGGAATTTTATTAGCAATAGCTATACCAGCTATTCATATTTATTTAACTCGCGGTACTAAAGAATATTATCATAGCCTAGAAGAAACTGTAAAAGAATCAGGTAAAGATTATTTAAATGATTATAGAGCATTATTACCAAGAGAAATTGGAAATGTAACCGTAATTGAATTAAAAGAATTAACTAGTAATAATTATATAAAGAATGTTGTAGATAGTAATAATAAGGCATGTGATGCTAGAGTAACCGCTAAAAAAACTGGAAAAAATGAATATGAATATTATAGCTGTTTAGATTGTGGTAGTAGTTATCAAACTGAAGGGGAAGCATGTTCTTTTAGTGAAGATAATAATATTACGACAGATACTAAAAATTATGAGATAAAAGTAGATAATAATAGTAATTATGAAATAGATACAAATGGAGTTTATATAGTAAATCAAGGTGAAAAATTTACTTTACCACTAGCAAAAGTATATTATAAGAAACAGTTAGTAAGTGATAAAGTAGAACCAAAACCTAAAACAATAGATACCAATAAATTAGGAACTACAAAAGTAACTTATGTATATCAAGGAGCAATAGCTAATATTACCGTAAAAGTAGTAGATAGAGTAGCACCAAGTATTCCGCAAGTAGTATTAAGAAAAAATAATAGTACTGGTAATATTTATACAGGTGGTTGGTATAGTGGCGATATTTATCAAGAGTATTTGTCAACAGATTATAGTAAACCAGGTATTATGGGAAGTGAAATAAAAGAGTATCAAATAAGTAATGATAATAAAGCATTTACAGCACTTTCTAGTAATAATCAAACTACGACTATAAATGGAAGTTACACTCATTATGTAAGAAGTGTAGATAAGAGTGGAAATGTTGGTAATAGTAATACTTACACGATTAAAATAGATAAAGAAGTGCCAACTTGTAGTTTAACAGTAACTAGTGGAACATTAGGTACAAATGGATGGTATATTAGTAATGCAACAGTAGAATTTAGTAATATTACTGAACAAGTAAGTGATATAGCATATAAAAATATTGACATTCCAAGTGTAACTAGCAATGGAAAAACAACTGTAACGGGAACTGTTATGGATCAGGCTGGAAATATAGGAACTTGTAGTATAGATGTATATGTGGATAAAGTAGTACCAGTAATAACTAATTCAGTTGCACCAGGCACTTATAATATTGCAAAATTAGCTACTATTACTGCTAAGGATGATCACAGTAAAATTAATTTAATTCAATATGAAGTATATTTTAATGGAACTTTACAATCTAGTAATTATGCATTAAGAAGTACTAGCTTTAATGTAAATATTAATAAAACAGGAACTTGGGATATTTACGTAAAAGCAATTGATAATGCTGGGCATTGGTCTAATAATGGTGAATGGGTAAACTATCATTATATTAAAAAAGAAAGTACAAAAGTATTAACGGATTCTAGTGGACGTAGATCTTGGTCTGTTAGTAGCGGCTGTAGTAGCCCAATTAGTTTAAATGCTACTGAATTTAATAAATTAAAAGTAAGTGGTACTGCTTCAGCAACAATTAGTGGGCGTAGTAACTGTCATTCTGCTACATCGGGATATGCTAGTGCATCAGTATATTTAAAAGTAACATCAGGATCTAGTGTTTACAAAAAAGAGTTAGCCGGTACAACTATGGGTACAGGTTGGGGAGAATTAGCCAGTGAAACTCCAACTCGTAGTTTTAATGAAACTATTATTTTAGCTAATTATGGTATTACTAGTAGTAATTCTACTGTACAGATATGTGCTGAAAATTATGGCCTATACTGTACTAGTGATTGGGATGTACCTTGTGATGAATATTGGTATTGTAAATGGGTAAGTGGTAGTGTTGATTTATCTGGTAATTTAAGTAGTGTTATTGCCGTTAATGAATAAATATTTACTAAAAGGGGGCATTTCAAATGTTTTCCCCTTTTAATATTAAAAAAATTAGCACTCATACTTGACAATTGCTAAAATAAGAGCTAAGATATTAATTGTTAGGAGATGATTGTTTTGAAAAAACAGTTTAAAGCAGAATCAAAGAAATTACTAGATTTGATGATAAATTCCATTTATACAAATCAAGAAATATTTTTAAGGGAATTAATTTCAAATGCTAGTGATGCAATTGATAAATTATATTATTTATCATTAACGAATAAAGATGTAAAAGTTAATAAAGAAGATTTAAAAATTCATTTATCAGTAGATAAAGAAAACCGTACTCTTACGATTTCTGATAATGGTATTGGTATGAATAAGGAAGAACTAGAAGAAAATCTAGGTACAATTGCTAAAAGTGGTTCCTCTTTATTTAAAGAAGAAATGACGAAAAAAGATAATATCGATATTATTGGACAATTTGGAGTAGGATTCTATTCATCATTTATGGTAGCTAGTAAAGTAAGTGTGTTATCTCGTAAATTTGATAGTGATAAAGCTTATCTTTGGGAATCCACTGGTGTTGATGGATACCAAATAAAAGAAGCAACGAAAGATACCATTGGTACTATTATTACGCTAACTTTAAAAGAAGGTAGTGAATATGATAGTTTCCTAGAAGAATACAAATTACGTAGTATTGTTAAGAAATATTCTGATTATATTTCATATCCAATTACGATGATGGTAACTCATGAACATAAAAAAGAAGATTCAGAAGAATATGAAAAACATACAGAAGAAGAAACTTTAAATAGTATGGTACCTCTTTGGAAGAAAGATAAAAAAGATATTAAAGATAGTGATTACCAACAATTCTATCATGATAAGTTTTTTGATTATGAAGATAGCATTAAAGTCATTCATTCTAGTGTAGAAGGAAAATGTACTTATACAACATTATTATATATTCCATCTCATGCTTCTTATGATTTCTATAGTAAGGAATACGAAAAAGGATTACAGTTATATGCAAACGGTGTTCTTATTATGGATAAGTGTAAAGAACTTTTACCAGACTATTTTAGTTTCGTAAAAGGACTTGTAGATACTAGTGATTTATCTTTAAATATTTCTCGTGAAATGTTACAGCAAGATAAAAATTTAGGTTTAATTGCATCAAATATTGAAAAGAAAATCAAAAAAGAATTAGAAACAATGTTAAAAGAAGAAAGAGATAACTATGAAAAATTCTTTAAGGCTTTCGGTATGCAGTTAAAGTTTGGAATTTATAATAGCTATGGTATGAAAAAGGAAGAACTTGCTGATTTATTAATGTTTACTTCTTCTAAAGATAAGAAAATGATTACTTTAAAAGAATATGTTTCTAACATGAAAGAAAATCAAGATAAAATTTATTATGCATGTGGTGAAACAGTAGATAAAATTGATATGTTACCTCAAGTTGAACAGTTAAAAGATAAGGGATATGTTGTATTATACTTAACAGATTACATTGATGAATTCGTAATGCAAGTTATGAATAATTATGATGGTAAGAACTTTGTTAATGCATCTAGTGGTGAAGTGGATCTTGATACCAAAGAAGAAAAAGAAGAGCTAACAAAGAAAAATGAAGAATATAAAGATATTTTCAAAGTAATGAAAGATACTTTAAAAGATAATATTACAGATGTTCGTTTTACACATAGATTAAAAAATCACCCAGTATGTTTAGTATCAGAAGGTAATGTTTCTATTGAAATGGAAAAAGTTATGAATGCTATGCCAACTGATGATAAAGTAAAAGCAAATACGATTCTAGAAATAAATGAAAATCATGAAATTAGTAAAAAGTTAGAAAAGTTATATCAGAGTGATAAACAAGAACTTGAAAAATATACTAAGGTTTTATATGCACAAGCTAGACTAATTGAAGGTCTACCAATTGAAAATCCAACTGAAATTAGTAATTTAGTTTGTGAAATTTTGTCAAAATAAGTAGTGTATCTATAAAAAGTATGATATATTAGAAATGTAGTAAAGAAAGTAGTAAAAAATAGTGGTACTTTCTTTTTTCTTGCATAAATTAAGAAGAAAGAGTATAATAACCAAACATTAAGGAGAGATATTAATATGAAATATGAAAATGAATGTGGTAGTTGTGAAAACTCGGACTGTAGATTTGAAAGAGAATGTGATATAAGTCCATATCAAAAATATTATTGTGATTGGTATAGAAGTTATTATTTTCCAGATGATAGTTGTGACCATTATAGAATGTTTTCAAGAGATAGTGGAGGCTGCTATATTACCACTGTAATGTGTGATATATTAGGTTATACAGATAAATGCTTTGTGTTATCAGAAATGCGTAACTTTAGAAATAATGTTATGCAACAAGATGAAAGATATTTTGATACCTTATTAGAATATGATGTGTTAGGACCTAAGATAGCAGAAGAAATTAAGAAAGATTTTGAGAGTAATGAAAATAAAGATATGTGGACACAGTTTTATAAACTATTTTTATCAGAAACAGCTAATCTAATAGCAGAAAAAGAATATGATAAAGCAGTTTCAAAATATCGTTCTATGGTTATGGTATTAAAAGATTATTTTGCGATACCAGATGTTAGTCTAACAGGTTATAGAGATAATTACGATATGAAAAAGGGTGGCCATGGTAAAGTAATCATGTTACCAGCATAAAACTGTTGATAAAACTACATATTTTAATGTATAATCTTACTAGGAAGTGAAATTATGAATCAAAACGAATTAAAAGAGATAACTAGTCGTGATGTTGATTTTGCTAAATGGTATACAGATGTTTGTATCAAAGCAGAATTAATTGATTACTCTAGTGTAAAAGGGTGTATGATTATTAGACCATATGGCTATGCTATTTGGGAAAATATTCAAAAAGAATTAGATAAAAGATTCAAAGAAACAGGACATCAAAATGTATATATGCCAATGTTTATACCAGAATCATTACTTCAAAAAGAAAAAGACCATGTAGAAGGTTTTGCTCCTGAGGTTGCTTGGGTAACTCATGGTGGAAATATAGAACTGCCAGAAAGATTATGCGTAAGACCAACTAGTGAAACTTTATTCTGTGATCATTATGCTAATACGATTAAAAGTTATCGTGATTTACCAAAACTTTATAATCAATGGTGTAGTGTTGTTCGTTGGGAAAAGACAACGCGTCCTTTTTTAAGAAGTCGTGAGTTTTTATGGCAAGAAGGTCATACTGTTCATGCTACTAGTGAAGAAGCAAAAGAAGAAACTTTAAAAATGTTAAATATATATGCTGATTTTTGTGAAGATATTTTAGCAATTCCTGTTATCAAAGGTGAAAAAACAGAAAAGGAAAAGTTTGCTGGAGCTGAAAATACTTATACCATTGAAGCATTAATGTATAATGGAATTGCCTTACAGTCAGGTACTAGTCATTATTTTGGAGATAACTTTGCTCGTGCTTTTAATATGACCTTTATGGATAAAGATAATAAAGAAAAATATATGTATCAAACTTCATGGGGAATGACTACTCGTATTATTGGAGCTATGATTATGACTCATAGTGATGATCATGGATTAGTATTACCACCAAATATTGCGCCTACTAAGGTAACAATTATTCCAATTGGTAAAAATAATACCGAAGTACTTGAAAAAAGTTATATAATTGCTAGAAGTTTAAAACTAGAAGGAATTACTTGTAGTGTTGATGATAGTGAAAAATCTCCAGGTTTTCGTTTTGCTGAAGCTGAAATGAGGGGAATTCCTGTTCGTATCGAAATAGGTCCAAGAGATTTAGAAAATAATAAATGTGTATTAGTAAGACGTGATACTTTAGAAAAGATAGAAGTATCTTTAGAAAATGTTGTAGAAGAAGTAATTAAATTATTACTAGAAATTCAAAATAGTATGTATTTAAGAGCAAAAATAAGACGTGATTCTATGACGAAATCAGTATTAACTTTAGAAGAAATGAAAGCTTTATCAGAAAAAGAAAATGGTTTTATCAAAGCCTACTGGTGTGGAAATAGAAGCTGTGAAGATAAAATTAAAGAAGAAGCAGGAATTACTTCTCGTTGTATTCCATTTGATGGAGATAATCGTGATGGTAAATGTCTAGTTTGTGGTAGTCCTGCCAAACATTTAGTATATTGGGGAAAACAATATTAATTTCTATAAGAAATTTGCTAAAATATGCAAGTTTCTTTTTTTTCGACAATTTTTTTATATTTAGTAAGCTAAGATAATAATGGTGATGAAATGAAGAAAAATATAATAATTCCTATTTTATGTGCCTGTCTTTTAGGGTATATTTGTGCATCATTTATTTTTAATCAATATGGTATTACTAGTTTTGCTTTTAACGAAGAGGGAAATATTTATTTTTTACAGTGTGGTGCCTATAATACCGAAGAAGCTAGCAAGCAAAAAATAGAAGGTATTGAAAATAAAATAACGATGAAAGAGGATGATAAATATTATTCCTATATTGGTATGACTTCTAGTATAAAAGTAGCTGAAGAAATTAAGAAAATATATAAAAAGAAAGGTATCGATATTTATATTAAAACTAAATATATAGAAGAAGAAAACTTAATGAATCAAATTAAACAATATGATGTTTTACTAGAAAGTAGTAAAACAATTGAAGAAATAAACTCTGTTTTAAAGACAGTTTTAGCAACTTATGATGAAATTATGACAAATTCGTAAGTAAATTTCAAAGTTTTTTAAATAATATTAGTGGTGATAGTATGAAAGTAAAAGATTTACCGGTCCAAGAAAGACCAAGAGAAAGACTACAAAAAGTAGGTGTTGAAAATTTATCGAATGAAGAATTATTATCTATTATTCTAAAAAGTGGTAATCGTAAAAAGTCAGTAAAAGAGTTAAGTAGTGACATTATAGCGAAAGTAGGAAGTATCGATAAGTTAAAAGAGGTAACTAAAGAAAGCTTGCAAGAAATAGATGGCATTGGATTAGCTCATGCTCTAACGATATTAAGTAGTGTAGAATTAGGTAAAAGAATTTTTATGGATAATCAGAATACAAATAAAATTATTTTAAATAGAGCAGAAGCAATCTATGATTATATGAAATATGACTTATGGGATAAGAAACAAGAATATTTTTATTGTTTATATGTAAATCAGAAAAAAGAGTTAATAGAAAGGAAACTATTATTTATGGGAACATTAAATCGTAGTATTGTTCATCCAAGAGAAGTATTTAAACATGCTTATTTATGTAGTGCATCAGGTATTATTTGTATTCACAACCATCCAAGTGGAGATATTAAACCTAGTAGAGAAGATATTCGTTTAACCAATGCTTTAGTTGAAATTGGTAATATGAATGGAATTCCTATTATTGATCATATGATTATAGGAAATGATAATTATTATAGCTTTTATGAAGATGGAAAAATAGTTAATTTATAATTAGGGGTGAAATTATGTCAATTTCGAAAAAATATGCAAAAAGTAAAAAAATTACTTATGGAATTATTGTATTTACTTTATTTACTTTTCTATTTTTTACGAAAGTTGATTTTAAATTAAACCACTTTTTTCATGACATAGGATCAAGTATTGAAAATTTATTAATACCAAATATTAAAATAGATAATAGTAACATCTTAACTGGGATTAATCAGGAATTGATAGAAGAAAATAAAGAATTAAAAAATCTCTTATCTTTAGAATTAGAGGAATACCATGTTACTTATGCTAAAATTATAAAACGAGATATTACCTGGTATGATGAACTAGTTATTAATAGAGGTAGTAATCATGGAATTAAGTTAGATATGGCAGTTGTTGCTAATGGAAGATTAATTGGCAGAATTATAACCGTTAATCAATATTCTAGTACAGTAAAACTTATTACCTCTAATCAAAAAGATATGAAAATAGCAGTTGATATTAAGAATAGTGATAAAACTTACCACGCTATTTTAGATCGTTATCAAGAAGGATTTTTATATGTTAGTTATAATAAAAAAGAAGAAGTAGCAGTTGGAGATAAAGTCTATACAAATGGATTAGGTGGGATTTATCCATCAGGAATTTATATAGGTCAAGTTTCAAAAATTGAGAACGATTCACTAGGACTACAAAAACAAGCACTTGTATCCATTGGAACAGATTATGATACCATTCGCTATATTGAAGTCTTATCTAAGGAGAAAGTATCATGATTTTATTATTGTTACTAGCTTTTTTACTTGATTTTTATATATCATTTTATTTTTCTTTTCTAAATCCATTTCTTTTTGTGATAACGGTACTTACTTTCTTAATTTTAAAAAATAAGAAAAAAGATCTTTCTACTATCTTTATTAGTCTAATCATTTATGATTTATTATTTAGTAAAACTCCCTTTTTAAACTTGTTTACGATACTATTTTTATATGAAATTATTAAATATTTTAAAAGGCATTTAAATTTTACTTTCCCTATTTTTTTCTTACTTTTATCTTTTATTTTTATCCTCTATTTAACGATAGAATATATTCTTTTATTAGAAACTAAACTAATTTACCTACCTTTTTCCTTTTTATTTACTCAAATTCTACTATCTTTTCCTCTTAATATCACTTATGGAGTTATTTTGTATATCATTTTAGGTCTAAAGTTTAAGAAACATTAATAATAATTATTAGGTGAATAAATAATGGATGAATATAAATCAGTACAAAAATATTTAAGTAAATCTAAGAAAAAAACTCCTAATAAAAATCATTTTTTATTAGTTACTGTCAGTCGTATTTTATTATCAGCTATTTTATTACTAGTTTGTTTATGTGTTGCAAAAATGAATCCTACTTTTAAGAATTGGATTCATAAAAATGTTTACAGTACGAATATTTCATTTGCCAAAATTAATAAAACTTATGAAAAGTATTTAGGTAGTATTTTTCCTATAAAAGATATTACGAATAATGATACTGCTACTGTCTTTAATGAAAAACTAACTTATAGTAAAAAAGAAGCATATAAAGAAGGAGTAAAACTAACAGTAACTTCTAATTATTTAGTACCGGTTTTAGAAAGTGGAATCGTTGTTTTTATGGGAAATAAAGATAACTATGGAAAAACAATTATTGTTCAACAAGTAAATGGAATTGATCTATGGTATGTAGGGGTAGAAAATAGTAACTTAAAAATATATGATTACATAGAAAAAGGAAGCTTATTAGGAGAAACTATCAGTAATGAAATGTATCTTTTCTTTTCTAAATCAGGAGAGTTTTTAAATTATCAAGATTATTTGGAATAAGATTTATCTTCACCCATTATTTTATTTAATTAGTTTTATTAGTTTTTTAACTGGCCACTTTAGACATTTTCTTTATTTTACATTATTAATTTTTATTCACGAATTGGGTCACTCTTTTACAGGAATTTTATTAGGCTTTCAATTAAATAGAATTGAGATTTACCCATATGGAGGGTGTAGTAAACTAGAATATGATATTAATACTAGTTTGAAAAAAGAAATATTAGTTTTATTAATGGGACCTATTATACAGGTGGTTTTTGTAGAAACTGTGAAACACTTTTTTATTATGGAACCTTATTTTTATATTTATCATTATTTCATTTTATGTTTTAATTTATTACCAATTTATCCCTTAGATGGTGGAAGATTATTAAACTTGTTTCTTGCTTATTTATTTTCATATTATAATAGTATGAAAACAGTTCTTTATATTAGTTCATTTTTATATTCTAGCTTTTTTCTTTTTACTTTATTATTTACTAAAAATATTATTTATATAGTGGTAGTTTTATTATTAGGAATCAATTTGTATAAAGAAATAAAACAGGCTAATTTTTATTTTCAAAAATTTCTGACAGAGAGATATTTAAAAAATTATTCTTTTAAGAAGACAAAAGAAATAACAGAATTAAAACAAATGCGTAGAGATTATTATCACTATTTTATTACGGAAAAAGAAAGAATATCTGAAAAAGAAAAGTTATCTTTATATTTTTCTTGAGTGATAGTGTAACAATTTGTCGAACACCACGTTACACTATTCTTTAAAAATTACTACTTGTTTACAAATGATAATTATTATATAATTGAAATGTAATAAAAAATAGAAAATAGTAAAGACTAAGCTGTAGGAGGTCACTATG
>UQOS01000036.1 GCA_900542735.1 uncultured Mycoplasmatota bacterium
AAAATTCTTTAAATAATTATTTGTATTTGGAGTTATTTTTAATAAACTACAGTTACTTGTTCCACTTTTTAAATTTGATGTTTCTTTACTTACTGCTTTTGCACTATATTCTCCTACATTCGTTGGTGGATTATCAAGTACTGCTTCACTACAGCTTGTTCCACTATAATAAATATAACTATACTCTAAATCGACATCACTTCCATTTGGATTAGTAGCCGTTGCTTCTCCTATTGTGATACCACTTCCAGTTGCTTCTATTGTTTTATCTAATAAACTAATAGTTGGCGTTCCTTTCGTTATAATATGACTACTACATTTATTTCCACTTGCATAGTTACTATTTCCTTTACTTTCTGCTTTGATACTATAAAATCCTACATTTACTGGTAAACTTGTTAATTGTTCTCCTGTACAGTCTGATGAACTATAGTATGTATAAGTAATTTCTGTCTTACTTTCACTTGTTGCAAGATTATGACTAATCTCACTTCCTGTATAACTTGCATTTTTATTTTCTAATGTGATTACATCTACCTTTTTTGTAATATTATGTTGAATACATTCTGTTTCAGTACTATTTAAATTATCTGTTGCTTTACTTGTTGCTTTTACATAATATGTTCCTACATTCGTTGGTGCTTCTGTTGGAGTAGTTGCATTAAATGCTGTTGTACAAGTATTATTTGTATAATATTTATATGTATAATTTAAACTAACGCTACTTTCATTTGGATTCTTTGCTACTACTTCATTTGCTTCTATCTTATTTCCTGTATAAACACTATTTTTCTCTGCTAATATTAAAGTAGGAATACCTTTTATAATTGTATGACTTACACATACACTTCCACTTTTATAGTTATTATTGCCACTACTTACTGCTTTTACACTATAGTTTCCTGCATTTATTGGTGCATCACTTAATGCTGTTCCACTACAGTTAGTATTTGCATAATAGAAGTAACTGATTTTACTTTCACTTTCACTGGTTGCTTGATTTGCTTCTATTTTATTTCCAGTATAACTTTCTATTTTTTCTCTTAATGTTAAAGTATCCTGTTTTTTAGTAATAGTGTGAGTAACACATATACTACTACTTGAATAATTATGATTTCCTTTACTTACTGCTTTTACACTATAATTTCCTGCATTTGTTGGTGCAGTAGTTAATGCCGTTCCACTACAGTTGGTATTTGCATAATAGAAATAAATAATTTCGCTTCCACTTTCACTTGTTGCTTTATTTGCTACTACTTCTTTTCCATTATATACTACTTCTTTTTTACTTAAAGTAACGACATCTTTCTTTTCTGTTATAGTATGTTTTACACAATCTGTAGTCATACTTCCTAATGTCGAAGTTTGAGCACTTGTTGCTTTAACATAATAAGTTCCAACCTCTGTTGGTGCTTCTGTTGGTGTTTTTTCATTAAATGCTACACTACAACTATTATCTTTATAATATCTATATGTATAAGCAAGCTCTACACTACTTCCATTTGGATTAGTTGCTTCTACTTTATTGGCTTTTATTGGTTTTCCTGTATAAGTAGCAGTTTTTTCTTTTAGTACTAAAGTTGGCACACTTCTTAATATTGTATGAGTCACACATTTACTCGCACTTAAATAATTAATATTACCTCTACTTACTGCTTTTACACTATAATTACCTGGTTCTATTGGCGCACTATCTAATTTACTTCCACTACAACTAGTTCCATTATAATAAGTATAAGTAATTAATGTACCACTTTCACTTGTCGCAATATTTGCTTCGATGGGATTTCCGGTATAAGTTGCTTCTTTTGCTAAAAAATAAATCGTATCGTTTTTAGCAGAATGTAGAGTAAATTTTGCTTTACTAACATTTCCTAAAGTGTTTTTTACCCAAACGTAATATTCTCCTTCTTTTTCTGAAGTATAACTTTTTACTACTTTCTTTAAATTACCAATACTGATATAGCTTGGTTCATTTTCTTCAGATTGATTAATTCCATAACCTACTACTCCTTGTTCATCTTCCATCGTAATTGTTGCTGTTAATCCATTTGTATCTACATAAATAGTAGCATTTTCACAAGAATTACTTTTCTTATCTCCACATACTAAACAAGTAAGATAAGAAGAATTATTATCGGTATTATTTCCTATTACAGTAACATAAGATGCTGATGTATCACAGAAACTATTCGTATCATATGGATTTTTTATTTGTTCACTATATCCTGCATCAATTAATTCTTTTAAATAAATTTTATCATTTTTTTCTCCATATCCACTATGATTAATACAAAATTCATTTTTAGAATTACTTAAACAATCTGCATAAGCATTCTTTACATCATTTTGAATCGTGTTTTCTGCTATCTTAAAAGAATCATCTCTAGACTTTTTAATATAACTATAATAAGCCCCTACTGCAATTGCCATTAAAATAGCTAAAAGTATCACTACTGCTAACATTTCAATTAACGTAAATCCTTTTTGATTCTTTCTCATTTTATCACCATCTATCCTAATAATATAATAATTTATTTTATCTCTAAAGTCAAAGAATTTGTATGTTTTAGCTCATTTTTTCCATAATAAAAAAAGGAGGTATAAAATGCTAGAAAAATTAAAAAAAGATACTAATTATGCAAGTGATATTATTTATAAAGAAATTAAAATAAATAATAGAAAAATCTATATTGTTTATTCAGAAGTTTTATCAAGTGGTGATGATATTAGTAAAGTAATTTTAAAAAATATTAGCTACATTATAGAAGAAAATTTAATTCAAGAAGAAGATCTATATTCTTATTTATATAATAACATTCCTTCTCATAATCGTGTAGATATTACTAACTATCAAGACTTCGTATCTAAAATTTTTAATGGATATACCGTTATTTATATTAATGATAAAAAAGTATTTGCTTTAGAAACCAAAGCAAAATTAGATAGAGGGATTAATACTGTTGATAGTGAATTATCTATTCGTGGACCAAAAGATAGTTTTACTGAAAATTTTAATAAAAACTTAGGATTAATTAGAAAACGTATCAAAAGCGAAAACTTATGGGTAGAAGATTTAATAGTAGGAAAAGAAACAAAAACCAAAGTTGGTATCTGTTATATGAATAATATTATCAATCAGAAATTATTAGAAAATGTCATTGAAAAACTAAAAAAAATAAATATTGATGGCATCTTAGATAGTGGTTATTTAAAAAAATACTTAGTAGAAAAAAATAGTCTTTTTCCTACTATTCAAACAACAGAAAGACCAGACTTAGTAGCTATGGCCCTACTAGAAGGAAAATGTATAATTATTGTAGACAATAGTCCTTATGTTTTAATCACGCCATGTTTTTTTATTGATTTATTCCATACACCAGATGATTACTACCAAAAAACAGTAAATACTACTTTTATTCGTATTATTAGAATATTAGCATTTCTAATTGCTATTTTTATTCCTGCTTATTATATAGCGATTACTACTCATAATCATGACTCTGTAACGACTGACTTATTATTAAATTTCTTAGCCCAGCGAAGAACAGTTCCCTTTCCTGCACTAGTTGAAGGATTAATTATGACTATATCGTTTGAAATTTTAAGAGAAAGTGATATGCGCATGGCATCTACTATGGGTACAGCTGTTTCTATATTAGGTGGATTAGTATTAGGAGATGCAGCAGTTACTGCAGGTATTATTTCTCCTATTATGATTATTGTAGTAGCAATAAGCGCAATATCTGGTCTTGCTTTTACTTCTATTGAATTAACATCTGCTATTCGTTTTTATCGTATATTATTTATGATTTTAGCTGCTAGTTTAGGTTTTTATGGTATCTTTTTAGGCTTTATTTTACTAATTGCAAAACTTGCTAGTATTACTAGTTTTGATATACCATATCTTGCTCCTTTTGCTCCACTCATCAAAGAAGAACAAAAAGACGCTATCTTAAAAATAAATAATGGAAATAAACTAAAAAAAAGAAATCCCCTTTTAACTACTAAAAATAAGATTAGAGGTCGATGATATGAAAAAAATTTTAATATTAATACTAGCTATTTTCTGTTTTACAGGTTGCAACTCTTATACTGAATTAAACGATTTAAGTATTGTAAGTACCATTGGAATTGATTATCAAGATAATAAATACCTATTAATGATTAGTACTATTGATGGTAAAAAACAGGATAATTCTATAGAAAAGAAAATTATTACTTATGAAAGTAAAAAAAGTAATCTAGAAGAAGCATTTCAAGAAATCTATTTAAAAAGTGATAAAAAATTATATTTATCTCACTTAGACTTATTAATCCTAACTAAAAATGCAATTAATCAAAAACTACCTGAAATTATAAATAATTTCTTAGAAAACAATGAATACCGAAATAATTTTGATGTTGCCTATTTGGATAACTATTCATTAAGTGACTTTAAAGAAGATAATATTTTAGCAGAAACCATTAACAATCTTATAAAAACCAATCAAAAAGAAACAGGATTTACAAATACAAAAGATTTTGAAACTTTATTAAAGGAACTTTTAATCGATAAAAACTCATATCTTCCAACCATTACCATAGAAAATAAAGAATTAACATTAAAAGGATTTACTTTAATTAGAGATTATCAAGTATACAAAGAATTAACACTTGAAGAAAGTATTTTACTAAATATGCTACAAAATAAAATTCAAAAATCATACTTAAATGATACGAATATTATTGAAAATCAAACTGTGATACGTACTAAAAATAATAAAATTTATTTTAAGTTTTTAACTACTGTTAGTAATAAATCTAATTATCAAGAAAAAACACGAAAAGAATTAGAAACTTTTTTAAAAACCTTTCAAAGTGATAACTACGATATTTTAAAATTAACAGAAAAGGTACGCAAAAATAACTATAAATATTATCAAAATACAAAAGATTTACTATTTAAGTTAGAATTTTACTTTGATTTTGATTTAAAAGAAAAGGAAAACTATTTAGAAAGGAATGATACAAATGAAAAAAAATAAAATTACTTCTTTAGAGTACTCTACTATTACTTTTTTTCTAGTTAATTCTTTTTTAATGAATGTTGGCTTTAATACCTTAACTTCAAAAAGCAAAACTGATTCTATTTTAGATATTATACTAGGTGGGATCTTAATTCTAGCTTTTAGTTTTTTAGTATCTAACTTTCAAAAAAAAGAAAAAGATAGTATTATCACTATTATAAATAAGAAGATGCCTCTTTTTATTAAGATTATGATAAATGTTTTACTGATTATTATAATTGGTTATGCGTCTATTTATACTCTAACAAATACTACTAATTTTATTCATTACTATATTTTAAAAGAAGTAAGTAGTATTATTATCATGATAACATTAATCTTAACAGTTACTTATATTACTTACAAAGGAATTGCTACCATTGGAAAAACTAGTCAAATGTTTTTCTATGTTTACTTTCTAATTTTTATAGTTAGTGCGATTGGCTTAATAAAATATATGGATTTATCAAATTTAAAACCACTATTTATAACAAATATAAAAAGCCATATAACAACATCTAGTAATTATTTTCTATCTTGTATCATTCCTTTATTTTTACTATTAGGAATTTCTCCTAGTCAAGTTGAATGGGAAAATAAAAATAAACACCTACCCTATCTTTTTACTTTATTATCTATTTTATTTACTTTTATTACATTAATTTTAATTATTTCTATTTTGGGAATCAAACTTGCTAATATTTACAAGTTTCCTGATATTATTATCTACAAAAAAATATCTTTTTTAAATTTATTAGAAAGAATTGAAGTAATTTTAGCTTTTAATAATCTTTTAAATAGTATCTTCTTTCTGATTATGGGAACCTACTTTTTAAAAGAAGTTTTATTTCAAATTGATAAAAAGAAAAAAGAGCATATTATTTTAGCTCTTATTGATATTATATTTTTACTAGTAGGAAACTTTTTAGTAACAAATATTACTTTTTACTTATTTTTAAACCTTTTATTTTTATGGATACTAATATCTTTAGTAATTACTTATTATCTACACAAGTATATCCTTCCATCATAAGATTACTTTTAATAGTCTCGATATCAGTATGATATTCATATGTAGTAGTAATAGCAGTAGGATTTTCATCATTTGGTATTGTGATAGTAGTAGGTTTAAATATTTTTAGATTAAATTTTTCTTGAATTTGAACAGAAGCACTATCATCATCTGGAGTAGCACTATATTCATACCCTGAAATAATACTAAAAGCTGTAACATACTTACCATAGATAGCTTTTTCTTCTTGATAAACAAGTGGATCTAAATAAGTACGCTTAATACCACGAGTGTAGCTTTCTAGTTTTTGATTTTGATAAGTAAAATTAAGAATAACATCATCAGTATATTCTGTACTATCTACTTTAGGATTACTACAAATGGTAGTACCAATAATAACTTCTTCTTTAGGTGGTGCTACAACTTCTTGTTTTGGTAACATTTTACGAAAAACTGGTGGTAAAATAATAATCAAGCTTAAAACGATAATACCTAAAATAGATAAAAGCCAATTCATAACGGTTAATTTTTTATTTTCATTCATTTCAATCCCTCTATTCTAGTAACATTATATCATAATTTTTAGGAAAAGAAAGAATTTTTAATCATGTTTCTAAAAGATATTCTAAATAATTTCTACTTCTTTTTCTATTACATTTTTCTTCTTTTTATGAATCGTTAATTCTTTATAAGAAGCTATTTTACCCTCTAAATTTTTATAAATGGTATCTGCTACTAAAAAGCTAAATAATCCTACCCAAACACTTTTTACATAATCAATATCGCTGAATGTCTGTGAAAAAAAGAAGCCTAGTATTAAATTAACAAACAATCCATAGGTAGTAATACAATAACTACTTTTACAGAATTTTTTAGTTTTTTGAATAAAAATAACAGTAATACTACTACAAGCAGTAGCAATAATTAATAAGTTCTGTAGTAAAGTCCAATTTAACATATATATGATCACCTTCTTTACTGTATTATATGAGAAAGTAAAAAAGGCTTTTATTCGGTTTGCCCCATAGATTTAAAATTTTAGCTAAAACTATTGCATATTAAAAAAATATATATTAAACTATAGAAGTAATCGCCGATTTAGTTTAGCGGTAAAACAGGCCCTTGGTAAGGGTCAGAGGACATTTCGACTATGTCATTCGGCACCAGATTGATAATACTTGATTTTTTTAATATATATATACTATTTAAAAAGTAATAAAACTGTTAGTAGGTTTAAAAGACTATTAACAGTTTTTATTTAGAAAATCCCTTAAAAATTTCTTGAATTTTTTTCTTATCTACATTCTTTTGATTATATATTTTTCTACTAATTACCATACTATTTTTCTTTTGAAACTCACGATTTAGATATTCATAATAAGTACCAGGTGTGATTACACCATTCATTTTAAGTAAATCAATTCCACTTTTACCAACAATATTATCTGCTAAGCGACAACAGTTACTACCAAGCACAAAATAATTCTTAAATTTACCACTTTTTACTTTATAAAATTTAGCTTTGGTTACTTGATATAATCTGCTAGCATAATCAGAATAATCATCTTTTTTTACTCTTTTATTTTTTAATTTAGCTTCCTCATATGGTGAAGCCCAAGTATAAGAATTATCAAAAATATTATTAATTGCTTTATCTACATTTTTCTTTTGTCTATCGGTTAATTTTAATCCAAACACAAACAAAGTCTTTTTACTATGTTCAATACAAAAAGGAATATATTTGTCTTTATCGGTTGTAAATAAAACGCCATCCCCTATCATATTAAAAAAACGCATAGAGGAATCATCATAATTTCCATAAGAAATAACTTGTCCATTATAGTATAAATCAACATGCCCCATTCGATTAAAACCACGATTAGATGTATGAACAAAAATTTCTAAATCAGGTAAAACATCTACACTTTTTTCTTCAAAAGGAAAATTTGAATCATAATTTTCTTTATCTAATAAATAATTAATTTCACTTAACACTGTAAAAGGAATAATAGCTTCAATAATAGCTGGTAAACTAATACGAATATTTCTTTTTATTTTTTTCTTTACTTTTCTTGGAATAATAAAAGAAATAAAATCAATAATATAGTTAATTCCTAAAAGTAAAATATAAATACCAATAATAAGAAGCACTATACTTAAGTTTTTAATAGGTGCAAAGATAATTGAAATAGAAACAGTAAAATAGATAAGAAAAGTTATCGTTTCTACTAATCTACCATTTGCTTTATTCTTCCAAAGAATAGAAGCATTTATTAATTTAATAATTGCATTTATTAATAAGTAAATACCAAAAATAATTGGTAAAATTGAGATAGGAATATTTCTAAATAAAGAACATATTAAACAGAATAATAAGTTTAAAACACTAGTAGTAAGATTAATTTGTTTATCTTTTTTCTTACCAATAAAATAGTTAAAAAACTTCTTAAGTGATAAAAAAAGAATTGCTATTAAAAAAATATTAATGACATTAATATATAACCATTCACGACCAACAATTAGTAAAATGCCAATCATAAATAAACTAGTTCCAATAATTAAAGAATTTGTTGCATTAAACAGTTTGTCACTTTTCATAAACTACCTCATTATTTTAATACATATGTGAAACAAAATTTTCAGTTAGCTGGTAGGCCTTTCTAAATTTTGATGTTAATAAATCTTTAGAAATATTAATTCCAATATATCTTGGTAATTCTTTTGGTTTTTTAAATACTTCTAAAGATACATATTTATCAGCCATACTAACAATCCAACCTTCTAAGTATTTAGGAGGAATGATAGTAAGTGGGAACATATGTCTTTCTATTGAATTTTTAATTTTTTCATTCATAAGATTTGGAAAAATTTGATAAGCATTTTCTGATGCTATTTTTCCATGTACAAAACCATGTTTTTTCCATAAAATGGGTGTTTTATATTCACGCCATGGAGTTGTATAAAAGTCGTGTAACAAAGCACTAATTACTACATTTTGTATATTAATGTTACGATATTTCTGAATTTTTTTAGCCATACAATAAGAAACCCAAGCAACTCTTAAAGAGTGTTCATAAACAGAATCTTGATGATGTAAAAATTTTCTTCTTCTTTGAAACTCACTATTTCTTAAAATAGGAGATGCAATCATATAAAACTCTTTTTCACTATAAATATCTTGATACACAATCATCACCATTACTATTATATGACAAAGCAAAGAAAAATACAAAAGAAAAAAAGCCTACAAGGTAGACTTTAACGAAAAATCATAATAAATGAAACAAGTGCAAAAAGAAAAGCAATAAGTATTACTTTATAATTAATAGTATTACTATCTTCTCCATCTATTTTAGCATCATAGATAACTTCATTCTTTTTATGCTTCGTAATATCTTTTTTTGCCATGATTCCTCCTTTATTTATTTTTATTCAATTTCTTTATTTGTTCTCTATTTTCCTTTGTATAACCTATTAGAATTGTTTGATTATGTTGATAAATTTCTTCCATAACTTTTACATATTCTTCTTTTAATTTAGGATGAAAACCACCAACATAAGCAATTTGTATTTTCTTATTATTTTTTAACACTACCATTAAATAACGAAGATTTGTAATACCATTATATTTATTTTCATGTAAATAAACCCAAGCTATATCTTGATAATTTAAAATATTCAGTTTTTTAGAATAATCAATAATCATATTTTTTCCTAAATATAAACTTAATTTAGAATGTTCTATGATATTACTACTATCTAATTCTGTCTTTATTTTGCCCCATAGCACTGTATCTTTCTTAAATTTATTTAAATTACGGTTATGAATCATATAAGATATAAAGTATACAACAAAGAAAATAGCAAAAACACAACCTAAAACAATTTGAATAGTATCTTGATATATAGAATTAACAGTATCAATATAAATAGAGCCAATATAATTTTTATAATTTCCTTTTGTTAGAAATTCTTTTCCAAGTTCTTCGTTATAAACTTCAATCGCAATATCTACAATATCACTTGGTATTGTCTTAGTAATACCTTTTATAGTAATACTATCACCAGTACCAATTTGATTTAATTTTAAATAAGTATCATAATCTAAATACCCAACATATAAGTAATCTTTATCCATCAAAAAATAATACTTATCACTTTTACTATCAGAATCATACTCTGCAAAAACAAATGGTTTCTCAGTAACAGTTAAAGTTACAATTTTATTTTCTTCATTACTACCGCTAGCTATCATTTCATGTAATGATATATTATCATCTTTTATACTTTTCTGAATATAAAAAGCCCAACCAAAGAAGATAATAGTTAGCCCTAAGAAAATAATACTAAGTATTAAAGGTAATTTGTTCTTCTTATTTATTTTTTTAATCTCTCATCTAATAAATCCACAATGATCAACTCCTACAATTAAATTATACCAAATATATTATAAATTTTTACATAATTTTAATATCTTTTTTAAAAAATGTGATATTCTAGTAATATATATAAAGTAGAGGTGATACAAATGGAAGAACTTGGAATAATTATTAATCAATATGGAGAAGAAATGAGTTTTGGAAAGTGGAAAATAAGAGAATTAAGAAATGATAACAATCCAGAAGACTGGCACACCGATAGTTTTATGGAAACCGTATACCCCACTGCTTGGTTTCAAAGATTAAATGTCCCATACGATACTTCAAAACAATTTCAAAATCAATTAGATGTGCTAGCAAAATGTGGTATCGTGGTACTGGCAAATGCAAAAGAAGAATCTAGTAAAGTTGGAGAATCAAGAATAGTAGCTGCAATTCCTAGTACTATCACGGACGAACAAATTAATTCTTTATATCAAAAAAGAGAAAAACTAATAGATTTTGAAAATGGTCATTATTCTTATATCGATATAATGGACGTAAACGAAGATTACTTTCCAATAAAAACTTTTTATAGCATTAAAGACTTTTACGCTTATCTAGATGAAATAACAGAAAAGAAAACAAAATTAAGATAATGTAACTATTTTCGGTATAGAAAAGAGTCATAAGTATTTTGAATTAAATACTTATGACTTTATTTTATTTTCTGAATTTTACTTTTTTCTTTTCTACTAAACTTTCTATTTCTTCTATAGATAAACCAGTTACATTAGAAATAAGATTTACATTCATATT
>UQOS01000037.1 GCA_900542735.1 uncultured Mycoplasmatota bacterium
GTCATTTTACAGGCTACTTTTTATTTGCTATTATGTGGCCGAGGAGGTGAAAAAATGACTAAAGAAAAAGAAGAAGATAATAAATTCTATACTGCTAAGTTTGATCGTGTTTTTAAAACGATATTCTGTGATGAAGATAATCCTAATTTATTAAAGGAATTATTAGAAAGAATTTTCAAAAAGAAAATAGAATCTATTGAATTTTTAAGAAGTGAATTACCGGTAGTTAGTATTATTGATAGATCTAAAACAGTTGATGTACTTGTGAAAGTAGATAATGAATATTTACACATTGAATTAAACTGTAATTATAAAAACTATCTACATACTAGAAACTTTATCTATTTTACGAATATTTATTCTAGAAAAACGGTTCGTGGTAAAAAGTATGATTTTAAAACCAAATTTATTCATATTGATTTTACTTATGGCTTAAGTAAAAAGATAGAAGATGTAACCCATTATTATGTTATGAGTAATAATGGAAAAAAGTATATTCATAACTTTGAAACTACCCAAATACAATATGGACAAAATAACAGATTATTGGTACAATTTAGATATGGAAAAGGTCAAAGAATATAAACATTTAATTATGTTAGATTTAGAGAAAGATGACCTTGATAAGATATCAAATGGAGATGATTTTGTGGAAGCATATGAAGATAAAGTTACAGACTTAAATAATCAAGAAACATTTAGAAGTTTTATGAGCTATGAAGAAGACCAAGAACTTATTCAAAATACAGAAAAAGCAATGGCTTATGAAGAAGGAATTTCTCAGGGAATTGAGCAAAGAAATGTAGAAATAGCTAAAAATATGTTAGCAAAAAAGATGGACATTTCTACTGTTTCTGAATTAACTGGACTTGATGCTGATACTTTAGAAAAATTATCTAAGGGAATCAATCAATAATAACAGTTGTATGAAAATGCTGGTAAGTAAAATCACTAGCATTTTTTTTAATTTAAATAGACTAATTTTTCTATTATATTAAAAAGTAGAGACCTCTCTCTACTTATATCAATAATTAGTTATTTGATTCTTTTTTGAAATTATTTTTTTCTGCTTTTCTCTTATCACGACAAGCTTTGCATCTTTTTGGTTCATTTGTAAAACCTTTTTCTTGATAGAATTCTTGGTCTCTAGCAGTGAAAACAAATTCAGTTCCACAATCTACACATTTGATTGTTTTATCTTTGTATTCTGTCATTTTTCTTACCTCCTTAATTAAAAACTTGGATCTGTTTTTTCTATTTTTTATATTTCTAATTAAGAAAGAAAAAATTTGAAAGAAATAGTCCAGTGGCTATATGATAACCACAACTAAATGGTATCATATTACTATAAAATATGCAAGAAATTTATTTTTATGATGGTATATCAAAAATTTCTGTTATAATAGCTATTGTGATATGTATGAAAGATATTTTAAAAAACTGTAATTTATGTCCTAGAAACTGCTTTGTAGATAGAAGTCTTACGACAGGTGTTTGTGGTATGAAAGATAAACTAGTAATTGCTAGAGCAAGTCTTCACATGTGGGAAGAACCATGTATATCAAGTGATACTGGTAGTGGCACTATTTTCTTTACTGGCTGTAACCTAAAATGTATTTTTTGTCAAAATCATGAAATTAGTACTACCCTAATTGGAAAAGAAGTAACCACTGAAGAATTTGCTAAAATTTGTTTAAATCTTCAAAAACAAGGTGCTAATAACATTAATCTAGTAACCCCTACCCACTTTGTTCCACTAATTATAGAAGGAATTAAACTTGCAAAAGAAAAAGGTTTAACTCTTCCTATTGTTTATAATACTAGTAGTTATGAAAATGTAGAAACAATTAAAATGCTTGATGGTATTGTAGATATTTATTTACCAGATTTAAAATATTATGATGATACTTATGCAATTAAATATTCTCATGCCCCTAATTATTTTAATATTGCTACTACTGCCATTAAAGAAATGGTAAAACAAGTTGGATTACCTACTTTTCAAGAAAATGGTATTATGAAAAAAGGCGTTATTGTAAGACATTTAATGATGCCTGGATTAAAAGAAGATACTAAAAATATATTAGAATATTTATATAAGAATTATCACGATGATATCTATATTAGTATTATGAACCAATATACACCAGTAAAACATTTTACTAAGTATCAAGAATTAAATCAAAAAATTCTAGATGATGACTATGATGAAGTCATTAACTATGCCCTAGATTTAGGCATCAAAAAAGCCTTCATTCAAGAAGGCAATACAGCAAGTGAAAGCTTTATTCCGGATTTTTCAAATCAGAAGTTACCAATTTAGGATCTAACTTATTACGATACCTCGATAACAGAGCTTCTATTAAAAAAGAAATAATAGCTAATATCGGAGTAAATCCAGTAACTAAAGAATGAATTGCTAAAACAAGAGTAGCTAAACCAAAGAAAATAATAAATACCTTTAAAATTTTTCTTTGCTTTACTCTTTTTATTTTTTCATCATTAATCTTATTCATCGATATCAACTTCAATAATGGCATCTTTCATTTTTTGCTTTACATCAT
The DNA here is from genome assembly GCA_900542735.1 of uncultured Mycoplasmatota bacterium. Taxonomy (GTDB): domain Bacteria; phylum Bacillota_I; class Bacilli_A; order RF39; family UBA660; genus Alloscybalousia. The sequence goes on from UQOS01000037.1 coordinate 2,565, forward strand.
GCATTTCTTTTTTAATAATGATAGTATTTGTAAGATCAAGTAGTGCATAAACAATCATAAAAATACCCATTACTTTTGTAATTACTAAAGCTCCACCAAATGGATTAATAATAAATAAAAGTCCACAAACAATAATTAAAATAGAAACAATAAAACTAGATAAATAATTCATCTTTTCTTTTTTAAGTTCTAAAGAATATTGTAAACGATTAATTCCATTTATAGTAAAATAAATTCCTAACACAAATGGTAAAATACTTGCTACTAATTTAGTATTGATAATTAAAATAAGTCCAATAATAGAAGTAATAACTCCACTAATTAAACTAGGATTATACTTACTTCCAAAATAATCAATAAGTGCAATAATACCAGATACTAAAATAATACCTCCTAAAACAATAGATATCATATGAATAATTGTATCTGGTTGAATAAATAAGAATATTCCTAATACCAAAATAATAACAGATGTCGCAATTGACACATTAAAAATTTTATTCATTCCTTTTTTTATATCTTCCATTTTCCTACCTCCTATGGTTTCATTATAATATTTTTTTATATTTTTGTTAAGTAGTTTATAAATTTCTCATATATTCTCTTGGAACATTAATTTCAAAAGATAATACTTTCCTACTCTTAGGATCTCTAATATCTAATCTATTTGCACATAGTAACAATCTTTTTCCTTTTAAATTACCATATTTTTTATCACCTAAAATAGGGTGATTGATATTAGCTAGTTGCACACGAATTTGATTTTTTCTACCTGTTTCAATCCATATTTTTAATAAACTATTTTTATTTTCTCTTACTACTTCATAGTTGGTAATAGCTTCTTTTCCATCATTAGTTTTACTAACATAAACCAGATTCATTTTATTTTCCTTTAAGTAAGAAACTAATCTATCTTTTTTCTTTTCCATAAGTCCTAAAACTACTGCATGGTATTCTCTTTTAACTGCTACATTTTCCCAATTTTCTTGAATTTTATCTCTTAATTCTTCATTTTTACAGAATAATACTAAACCGCTTGTTTCTCTATCTAATCTATGAACAATAAATATTTTTTCATGCTTATTTTTATTATGGATATATTCACGAACCATATGATATAAAGTTCTATTTTTTTCTTTTTCTGTGGAAATTGTTAGCATACCACTAGGTTTATTAACAACTAAATAATTATCATCTTCATAAATAATATCAATACTACCGATTTTAGAAGCTTTCTTTTCTTTAGAGATTTCTACTACTTGTCCTTTTTTTAAGACATAATCATGGCTAAGTGGTACTTTTCCATTTACAGTAATATTTTTATATTTTAATAAACTTTTTATTTTGGTTTTAGTGTAATCTGTATTTGATACTAAATAATCAATTAAATTTTTTTCTTCTTTTACTATTATTTTCATTTTTGATATCACCTCTTATTACTTGGTATTTTAAAATTAAGTCTTTGGTAGAAAGACAAGCATTGGCTGGACTAGTAGATGGCAATGAAACTGCTTCTATCATAGTCTTAGGATAAATATATTTCTGATAGAAAAAGAAAGCCTTTTTTCCAGTTGTATAGATTTTTTGAATGTTTGTTTTTTCTAGTAAGCCTTTTATATCATTAGTTATAACATTAGAAATACTACTATCACTACTATTTTCTATTTCACAACTTTGAAGTACATCCCATAACGCAATTTTATGTTTTTTCAAAAATTCTTTTTTTAAAGAAATATTTTCTGGTATTTCTTCTTCATATATTTTACTTAAAACAGTCCAAAAACGATTTCTAGAATGCATATAATAAAAACCTAATTCTCTAGACTTAACAGATGGCATACTTCCTAGAATTAAAATTTCAGAATCAGAATTAAAGTAAGCATCAAAACTATGAGTTACTACTTGTTTCATCTTTTTGAGTTACACGAATACTTTCAATAACTGGTTGATTTTCTTTACTAACAGTTCCATTATCATCTTCTACTTTGACTTTAGCTATCTTATCAACAACATCCATGCCACTAATTACTTTACCAAAAGCAGCATATTGTCCATCTAAAGAAGTTGTATCTTTTTGAACAATAAAGAACTGACTAGAAGCTGAATTATAATCACTACTTCTTGCCATAGAAATTACTCCTCTTACATGAGAAATTGAATTTTTAACACCATTCTCACTAAATTCACCTTTAATAGTTTTACTACTTCCACCAGTACCATTTCCTAAAGGATCTCCTCCTTGAATCATAAAGCCATCAATAATACGATGAAAAGTTAATCCATCATAGAATTTACTATTTACTAAATTGATAAAATTAGTAACGGTAATAGGAGCTACATCACTATCTAATTCTAACTCGATTGTTCCATAATCTTTTACTTTCATTTCTACATAATGTTTACCTGTTAATAAATCTTTCATATCATTTTTTTCTTTCTTATTGTTTACTAAGATATTAATTACTAAAAGTAATATAATAATAACTATAATACTAACAACAAAAATAACATTTTTCTTTTCCATAATAACCTCTCAATCTGTTACCATTATAAATGAATTATAGAAAAAAAACAACAACAGAAAAAGATTTCTGCTATAATAAAAAAGAGGTGTTTTTATGACAATAGGAATTATTTGTGCAATGGAAAAAGAAATAAAAAAATATCACGAAGTATTTGATTTAGAATTAAAAAATGAAAAGTTATCTATTTATGAGGGAACTTATCAAGATAAAAAAATTATTTTAGCACTTTCTGGTATTGGTAAAGTTAATGCTGCTATTAATACCCAATATTTAATTGATACTTATCAACTAGATTATATTATTAACTCTGGTTGTTGTGGTAGTTTAGTAGAAAGTGTAAAGGTATTAGATACTGTTTTAGTAAGTTATGCCACTTATCATGACTTTACACCACTTCGTATTATGGAAAGTTGTGTTCCCAATAATGGTAAAATTAAAGTAGATGAAAAAATGTTTCAATTAGCAGAAAATATTTTAAAAGAAAATCATATTTCTTACCAAATAGGTGGAATTGCTAGTGGAGATTGTTTTGTAACAAGTAGTACGATGAGAGATGATATCTATGAAAGAACAGGTTGTATTGCAGTTGATATGGAAAGTGCTAGTATTAGTCATACTGCCAGTAAAAATAATATACCTTTTCTAATTATTAGATCTATTTCTGATTTTGCAGATGGGGCTGTTGAACAAGAAGAAAAAGCAGCAAGAATTGCTGCTAATATAACACATGAATTAATTAATAGGATAAAATAGATGATGAATCTATTTTTATTTTTCTATTGTTAATAAATGAATTATTCTTCTGTTTCCTTTTTATATAATTTTTGATAAACCTTACTATTTTGAAGTAAGTATTCATGGTTTCCTACTCCTTCTACTTTACCATCATCTATTACGAAAATTTTATCGCAGTCAATAACTGTCGAAAGTCTATGAGCAATCATTAAGATAGTATACTCTCCTTTTATATTATGAATAGCTTCCTGTATTTTTGTCTGTGTTTCATTATCAAGTGCACTAGTTGCTTCATCAAATAATAAAATTTCTGTTTTTAATAAAAGGGCTCTAGCAATTGCTAATCGTTGCTTTTGTCCACCAGATAAAGATACTCCACCCTCTCCTACAATGGTATCATATTTATCTGGTAAAGAATTAATAAAATTATCTAAAGAAGCAAGATGACATACTTCCTTAATTTCATCTAAAGTAGCATCACTTTTAACTATTTTTAAATTATCTAAAATACTCATATTAAAAATATAAGCATTTTGACTAATTACTGATAAATTACCACGAATAGAAGATTTATCTAACTCATCAATAGATACATGATCGAATAAAATATCGCCTGATGTTTTTCTATTTAAAGCACTAATTAAATTAAATATTGTGGTTTTACCAGCTCCACTAGTTCCTACAAAGCCAACTGTTTCATTAGCCTTAATTTCTAAACTTAATCCCTTTAAAATAGGAACATTATCTTGATAAGAAAAGAATACATTTTTAAATTCAATATTACCTGTAAAGTTATCTAATTTTTTAGTACCAAATTTTTCTTTTTCAAACTCTTTCTCTTCCAAAATACCAAAGATTCTATTTGCTGCCAAATTAAACTGCTTTAATATTTCATAAATCTGAGCTATCCAATCAGCAGTCCAAGTAAGTTTCTGATGATAATTATAAATAATAATTGCTTCTTCTATTGTTAAATTACTAGATACTAAAAGAAAATACATAAGTAAACTAATTCCTAAATCGCAAATATCTCTAATATTGCCACCATACATACGAAATTTAGCTCTTGTTCTTTGATATTTATAAGAAACTTTATTAGTTTCCTCCATATATTCATTTGCTTTCGTTAAGAAAGATTCTTCACTATTTAAAATTTTAACATCTTTTGCTCCCCTTACAATTTCTGAAATAAAACCACCTGTCTTTTCACGATTCTTTTTCCACTCTTTACGATTCTTATAATTAATATTACTAGTAAATTTATTATAAATAATGATAATACCAATAAATAAAATATAAGCAATTCCTAAATAAATATTAATAAAGAAAACAGATATTAAAATACCAATATTTCCAATAATACCAATAAAATAATCAATTAAATTTGTAAAAATATCTGTTAAACTATCTGTATCATTATTAATTCGTTCAATAAAAACACCACTAGAATTATGATTTAATTCTTCTTGCGTTATTTTTAAGGTTTCCCTAGTAAGTTCAAGTTGTAAATTTTTTCTAACATCATAATAGAACTTATTATAAACATGATTATACAAATAAGTAACAATATTTCTAGATATTTCAATCACGAAAATAATAATGATAATACCAAGTAGTTTTTCAAATAAACCACTAGTTAATAAAATCATTCTTTTAGCAGTAATAACAGGAATAATAACTGAAACTACTGTTAAAAGAAGATTAATCAATAAAAACCAAAATAAGTATTTTTTACCTTTTTTTGCATAATGATAAGTAGATTTTAAATTTTTCCAAACACTACGCTTAAAAGTATTTTGTTTTACTTCTGTATTCACTACTTCACCTCTATCTACATCTTAATTTGTTTTACTTTACTACTTTCACATTTTAATAAGTCAGCAAATTTCATTTCAACATATTCAACCATATCTATATTTATATTTAAGTCTACATAAGGCAAAAACTGATCATAATACCAATCAGTACCTTCTTCTATATCTTCAATGCTATGAAATACTTGATTATTTTCCATTTGAAAAATACTAAATTCATAGATTCCATATCTTTCATCTTAGTCATAATCATCATTAACATCAAACCATTCCATCTTTTCATATGCCATTAAAATTCTTTTATAATCTTTTGATAATAATACATGAGTTGGAATTTCGTCATTCTTATAATAAAAAGAAAACAAAAAATAATTAGGTGTACTTTTTAATATAATTTCATCTTGAATATCAAAAGGATTCATAATATTTTTTTGAATATCACAGATAACATCTACTAATAATTTTTTTGCACTAGATTCGTGATAACTAGATAATATTGTTTTAAAAGTTTCAAAATCTCTAATAATCGCTTTATGCCATTCCTGAAAGAAAAAATTATCTTTATATTCCTTTCCACTACATATTTCAGAAAATATATTCATAATAAAACCCCACCACTTCTATTTTTCTTAAAAGGAAATTTTTAACTTACAATTTTTTCTATCATACCATATTTTTATATTTTAAGCCTATCTACTTAATAAACTATTCAAATTTCTATATATTTCTTTCTAAAATACAAACTGTTTCTACATGATAAGTATTAGGAAACATATCAACTGGATGAACTTCTAAAATCTTGTAATTAGAAAGTAAAGTACTTAAATCTCTAGCTAGTGTTACCGGATCACAAGATATATAAATAATAGTTTTAGGATTTATAGATAAAATAGTTTGAATAGAATATTTGTCTAATCCACTTCTAGGAGGATCTACAATAATAGAGTCTATTTCTTTAAAAGAATCTATTTTATCTTCTACTTTTCCCTCTAAAAAAGAAATATTAGAAATATGATTTAACTCTTTACAGATATTAGCAGAAACAATAGAAGATGATTCTACTTCTACGCCAATCACCTGATCTACATATTTAGAAATAAGCATACCTATTGTACCAGTACCACAGTATAAATCTAAGACTTTATGATAATGTTTATCTTGATAAAAATTAGAAACAATATTATATAAAGCTAACATCATATCGTAGTTAACTTGAAAAAAGGAGGTTGGAAAAATATGAAAATAAATATCATCTATTTTTTCTGTTATAAAAGCCTTACCTTTTACTAAAATATGATTGATATAAATAGTGTCTACATCTTTTAAATAAGGTAAAACTGTATTATTTTCTATAATACCTTCTATATCAACTAATTTTTCACCTAATGAAGTTTTACGCAATAAAACTTTAGTAAGATTAGAACTAGGATAATCATTTATATACTTTAAGGTATCATTATAAATAGTATTTAAATCCTTATCTATTAATAGACATTCTGAAATATCTACAACTTGATTAGTTTTTTCTTGATAAAAGCCAAGTTTATGATTAGAGCCATGAAAGATTACTTTATTACGATAATGAAATTGTTTACCATGAACAATTGGAAAAAAGTTAATAGAATCAAGATGAGTAAATTTAGTTAATAATTCATGAACCTTCTGTTCTTTAAACTGTAATTGATTTTGATAATCTTCATGCATAATATGACAGCCACCACAAACAGAATAATAAGGACATTCTGTTTTTTTTCTAAATGGTGAAGGAGTTATCATTTCTGAAATACTACTAACAGCATATTTTTTTTTAACAGCAGTTATTTTTATTTTACAGAAATCACTTGGTAAACCATTTTCTACAAAAACTAGCATATTATGAATTCTAGCAATTCCTCTACCAAAATGATCTTGTTTTAAAATAGTAACTAAATATTCATCATTTACTTTTATTTTTTCTTCCATAATACGTCGAGTAGACAAGTCTCGTCCTTCACTTCTCCTTCTTCTTATTGAGAGGCTAGTCTCGTTGCCCCTCGAAGAACCCATTGTGTCCTATTAAGGCAATAGGTTTCTCAAATAATTTTATATATTAAAGCCAAAAATATTTTTGTATATTTTAGGCTTTAATACCGAAGTTCTTTCCAAAGTTTTATTGAATATCTTAACACTCAAACCTCTCTGACTTCTTCTAAATATACTGCTTCTAAAAGCATATATTGTATGAAAGTATATTTTATATAACTCTTGTAATATACCATTTATTCCGTAGTATGCATATAACCCAGTTAATTTCTTATTTAGTATTTCAATTATTTCTTTAAATTTGTATGCTTTTTGTTCCTTAATTCATTTTGTAATTGATTTGTATTTCATTTTCTCTTTTTCTTGCTCACCATAATGAACAATCTAGAAATTTACATTCATAAATCTAACTTAATATGTTGGTCATTGCCTATGTATTAAATTCATTTTATGTTCATCTTTAGTTGACTTATCAAGTCCACGTGCTTTAACATATTGTTCTTTTAGTGTTTCTTTATTCACCAAATTAATTAAATTTTCTATTCCAATATTCTTTTGTGCTTAAAATTTTATATTTTTTAGTTCATTTTCCAATTCATAAAGATATTATCAATATTACTTGCTTCATACCATGTATTAGTCTCCATTGTTGTTATATTGCTTTCACTTAGTGCTTCTTCTTCTTTTATTTTATCATAGTAACTTTCATAAAGTACTAAGTTTCATTCATATTACGCTATGAACAAGTTATTGATACATCCGTTATATTCCATGTTATATTATGTGTACCTATATAATAACCTACTCCGGCACCATAAAAGTCAATGTAATAATTATTATAATCATTTGGTAATTTATAAGTTTTTGGACTTGTTAAATCCTCATCTCCGTTATTATTCCACCACTGAGTACAACCTCTAGTTGTTCCAGTTCTACCTATATAAGTTCTAACGCCAGTTGACGCATTTCTGATATAAGTATTTAAATATCCACCAATACAAGTGCTATATCGACTTATTGAAAAACTAATTTTTATTGTTTGGCCTTGTGCTGTTACAATTTTTGAACCATTTTTCCAACCATATGTCCAATAATCATAATTTTCATCTGCGTCTGGATTTAAAGAAATAGAACCTTGATTTCCTAAATAGTAATTTTGACAAAATGACGATTGTGTTATAGAGAATGCTGCATTTGATTTATTTCCTGCTTTATCTTTTACCCATACATAATATGTACCTGCACTACTTGCTGTCCATGTAATACTTGTATTAGATGTTTCCGTATAACTTGGTTCTTCTGTATTGGATTGATTTACTCCGTAACCTGATATTCCTACATTGTCACTGAATGTAAATGTTGCCACTTTTCCAGATACACTAGCTGTTACTGTAGGGTTTAC
>UQOS01000038.1 GCA_900542735.1 uncultured Mycoplasmatota bacterium
TAGCAAAAAAGATGGACATTTCTACTGTTTCTGAATTAACTGGACTTGATGCTGATACTTTAGAAAAATTATCTAAGTAAAATCACTAATATGAAAAGTTGCACTCAAATGCAACTTTTTAATTACTCAGAATCTCTCCAAGCTTCATAAAGATCTTTCACTTTGCTACTTCCAGTAGATGCCAATTCTTTTACTAATTGCCAAGTAAATCCAAAACTATTCTTCATAGTATTAAAATCTTCCTTTGCTTGATTACAAGTATCACTTCCTACACTATTACATAATGAAGCTGAAAATTCTAAATATTTAAGAGCTAATTTTCCTTTCATACTTGTATACTTATCTTTAATAACTTCTTTATAATCTGGAAAATACTCATCTATTTTATGATCAATAGTTAGTGCCAATTTAATTATCTTTAACTTAGCAGTATTGGTTAGACCACTAAAAGTATAACCATTAATTTTCTTTCCATAGAAAATAAAGTCAATTATATCAGTAAAAAGTATTTTAGCTTTTAAGCGTAAAGAACTATCTTCTTGATTAGAAGTAGTAATTAGATTACTTTCACTTTCAAAATAAGCAACTAAACTATCTTCATTTTCTATAGTTTCATTAGAAACATTTGTATTCAAAGTATTATTACTACTTTCTTGATTATTAGTACTGCTATTATTTACTACCTCATTATTACTAGCTGGTGCTTGATTAGAATTATTATTACTACTTTCTTGTTCTTTAGAAGAATTATCATCATTTGTTTTATCTTCTATTATTTCCGTTTCTTTTTTGTCAGTTTCTTCATTTTTATTAACATGATTATTTAATTTAAAACTATTTTGATTTAATAACAAAATAACTGCAATTACTAATAAAACACAATATATACTAACTAATATAACAGGAAGTAAATTTTCTTTTTTTATTTTCACACTACCACCTCACTAAGTAGCTAGATTATACCATATTTTTAGAAAAATTACTAGATTTAGACACCAATAATTAAACCTTTTTTCCTTAAATAAAGTTTTCTTAACCAATCAATAGGAATTACAGTTAAACCTAATAAAATAGTAGTAATCAATTCCTTTAAAGTTAATCCATAAGTACGAAACAAATCACCACCATAATAAATTAAAAGTATCTGCACTACAATAATAAAAATGATAATAATAATAAATATTTTATTTTTCCATAAATTAGCAAATAAATTTAAGCGGTTCGTTCTAGCATTAAAGCAATTAAAAATACCCATAAAAATAAATAAAGCAAAAAAGGCAGTCATTAAATAATTACCAGTTTGACTACTTCTATATAAACTACTAATATAATCACTTTTTAAAAAGAAAATACAAAGTAAAGAAGAATAAGCACCAGTAAAAATAATTTCATCTAACATATAACGATTTAAAATATTTTCATGTTTCTTTTTAGGTGGCTCTTCCATATATTCTTTTAGTGGTGGTTCATAACTAAAAGCAATTCCAGCTAGTGTATCCATAATCATATTAATCCACAACATTTGAATCACTGTAACTGGTGTTTCTACTCCTATAAATGGTCCAATAATAGATAAAGATATGGCACACATATTAATAGTTAGTTGAAAAATAATAAATTTACGAATACTTTTAAAGGTAGTTCTACCAAATAAAATAGCTTTTGAAATTGATAAAAAGTTGTCATCTAATATTACGATTTCACTTGCTTCTTTAGCTACTTCTGTACCACTTCCCATCGCAAACGCAACATCTGCTTTTTTTAAAGCTGGTGCATCATTTACGCCATCTCCTGTCATACCTACAACCATACCCATTTCTTGACAAATACGAACTAGTCTACTCTTATCTTGTGGCAAACTCCTAGCTACAATTTTTAGACGTGGTATTTTTTCTTTAATTTCGTCTACTGTTAAATTATTAAGCTCACTACTTGTTAACACAATATCATCTTTACTAGTAATTAACCCTACTTCTTTTCCAATAGAAATAGCTGTTTCTTTATTATCACCTGTAATCATTACTGTTTGAATACCAGCCTTTTTCACAAGATCTATTCCAGTAATTGCTTCTTTTCTTACTTCATCTTTAATTAAAATAAGGCCAATTAAAGTTAACTTATCTAATCTTTCATAATCATAACTATCATTAATTGCTAGTAAAACTACCCTAGTACCACTAGAAGTAATTTGATTTAATTTTCCTTTTAAAATATCTATCGTTAAACTTTTCTTCTCCCCATTTTCATTTAAATAAGTACTACATTTATCTATTAATACTTCTGGTGCTCCTTTTATTAAATTTATTTTTTTCTTAATTCCATCAGTATGTTCTATGACAGTAGAAGAATATTTTTCTTTACTATTAAATGGCGTTTTTGAAATTATTTTTAAATTAGGAATAGGAGTCGTAATAAATTTACGAAGTGCTTGATCAGTAATATTACCCCCTATTACTTTATTATCTGATAATACACTTTCATTATTATAAGTAAGAGATAATTTTAAATATTTATATAATTTTTCATAATGAGATACTTCTAATTCATTATGATAATTTTTCATACTACCTGAAATAAAACCTATTACTTCTAACTTACCTTTCGTTAAAGTACCGGTTTTATCTGTAAATAAAATATTAAGATTTCCTGCTGTTTCTATTCCAATTAATTTTCTAGCTAAAACATTATTTTTTAGCATTCTTTTCATATTTGATGATAATACTAATGTTATCATCATAGGTAGACCTTCAGGTACTGCTACTACGATAATGGTAACACCTAGTGTTAAAGCATAAATTAAATGACTAGTTATCACATGAAAGTTTGTAACAGTATTTATAATTTTCGTAATATCAAAATTATTTTCTATTACGATACTAGAAAAAAGATAAGAAATAGCTACTAAAAATGCTCCTATATAACCTATTCTACTAATAATTTGGGCTAGTTTTCTTAATCTTAGTTTTAGTGGACTATCTGGATTATCCTCTTGAATTTCTAAAGCTAGTTTTCCATAAAAGGTATCATTTCCTACTTTTTCTACTTTCATTAAAGCCATTTTAGAATATACTACACACCCACGATATACTTTATTTTTTTCAGTAGGAAATCCTTCTACTTTATATTTATATGCTTCTTTCGTTTCTCCATTTAAACTAGATTCATCTACACTAAGTTCACCATCAATAATAATACCATCTGCTGGAATTTTATCTCCAGTTTCTAACTTAACAATATCTCCTACCACAATTTCATCAATTGAAGTTTCTATTAATTTACCATCTCTTTTTACTTTACACTTTATTCTAGAAGATTCTTCTTGTAAACGTTCAAAAGCTTTCTCACTACCATACTCAGAAATAGTAGAAATTAAACTTGATAAAAAAATAGCTATTAAGATACCTAATGTTTCAAACCAATCAAAATCTTTAAATAAAAAAATAGTTTTGATAATAAGTGCAGTTAGTAAAATCTTAATAATTGGATCTCCCAATGTTTCTACAAACTGCATCAGAAAGGATTTCTTTTTTTTACTAGTAAGAGTATTCGTTCCATATTTTTTTCTAGACTTGATTACTTCTTCTTTACTTAGACCATTTGTATTTAACATAAAAAGACCTCCTACTTAAATATATTTATAAGTAGAAGTTTTAGAATGGGAAATATTGTCGAAAATTTTTAGAAAAAATAGCAATTTTTAGGGGGTGTTTTTTAGATGCTTTTTCTAAAAAAATGATATTTTTGAAAATGAGATTAGCTATATAGAATAAGGCTAAAGTTACGATTTTCAAAGGTTTCTAGATAACTAAATAATAGAAAGTTAATATTCCATAATTTAACTATTATTAACCTAAGTAACAATATAGCTAACATTAAAATAAAATATTATATTATATTATCAATTTGATAATCATTCATTTTCATCATTAGTAAAAATCTTGGCAAAATAAAATAATAGTAAAGGAAAAATACTAAATATTATCGGAAATACATACCTTGTATTATACAAAATAGTTGGTGCATTAATACAACAAACAAACGTTGCAATTAATGGTAAAAGTGGTAATAAGTACCTCTTTTTATTTTTTATTAACATCATAATCATAAAAAATAAAAACCATGAATATATACCTGGGTCATTAATATATTGAATTAATGGAATTTTTTCTAATGTATCATTAAATTGTTTTAACTTATCTTTTTTTTCTTCTAAAAAATTAGGTTTTGAAAAATTTACATAAGTAGAATAATTTTTATCTTCTTTTACCTCAAAAAAAGTATAAGTTGCATTAATAAATGGATAATATAATGGATAATTTGTATTTATTACTGCTTCTATATAAATAACTGGGTGTCTAAAGAATAACTTTCCCCATGTTATAAAAAATTCATATATTTGTTTGGGGCTTGCTTCATAATTTCCTGAGTTATTTCGATTTTTATCTACAATATTTGGTTCATAAATGTATTGACTAAAGTCATAATTAAGTACTCCATTTATCTTTTGTTTTTCTTCTTCTGTTATATCATCATGATAATATTTGGAATATCTAGATATGCTTTGTATTGGTATTGCCATGGCTTCAAGATAACTTGTTTTATAATATTTCAAAGAAAATAATGCTTCACTAATAAAAAACAAAACTATTGGAATTACTAAAATTATAATTTTTAATATTTTTTTATTTTTATATAAGTACTTAAAACATATAACTAATGTTGTAGGTAGAACAATATATATACCATTTTTTCTACTTAAGCATAAACAAAAGGAAATGATACTAATTATAATATATTTTTTTATATTTAAATTTTTATTTAATACTAAGTCGGTTAACAATAAAACATATATCAGTATCAAAGAAGAGTACACAGTATCATGATAAATTGTAGTAGCATAATTAGGAAATAGTGGCATAATAGCATAAAATATTAATAAAAATAAACGAAGTTTATAATTAACATTCCATTTTTTCAAATAATAAAAAACTAAAGAAAATGAAATACACATCATAACAGTATGAAATAATGTTAATAAAAATAATCCAATATTCGGTACTCCAATAAATAATCCAAATTTTATAAAATAAACACATAAAAATACATAACATAATGGAAAATGTTGAGTTAAAGTTTTATCAAAATGATAATAATTATTTATGTAATAATAAAAATCCCATCCTGGTGTACCTGGATATTTAATAATTATATATGGCAACCAACAAGCCATTATAATTATAAATGAAAATAACATTGGATGTTTATCAAATATTTTATAAAAAAAACTAGATGAATGATTTTTTTGTGACAAAACCATTACTCGTTCTAATATAATAATCAAAATTAGAAAAATTATCATATAAAATATTAATAACATCAAAGTTTTTCCTGCATTGCTAAAAATCAATTTTGAAGAATTACCTTGTTTATAGCTATTTCCAACTACAGTAATTATGGCAAAAACAAAAGATAGAATTAATTCATGAATTAAATTTAATACTTTTTTCATATTACCTCACTACAAATAATTAATAAATAAAATAGTCAAACTATAATAAGATAATAAAATAATCCCAGATAAATATAGCTTTTCATTAATAGTATTTTTTCTTTTATAATTGCTATTAATAAACAAAAATATAGGTAATAGTATTGGTAAAAAGTACCTTCCTTGTATACCCGCAAAATAAGAAAAACCAATTGGTGTACAAGAAATATATAAACTAACTGATATTAAACTAAAAGTTGCAATAATCACCAAGAAAAAGACCCATTTTTCTAATTTTGTTAAATCCAATGTTTCATTATTACGAATTGCTAATATATACAATATAAAAGCTATTAATGGTACTATAGAAGCATCACTAATACTACTTCCATACCAATTATTATTACCTCCAAATACATCATTTATATATTTACCAGTATTATTAGCATAGGTATATAGAAATTTTTGAATAAAATTTACTGGATGCTTTAAAATTTCAATAATGTAATATGTTGAATTAAGTCCTTGTCCAACTTTTAAATATTGAAAAGCAATTTTACCCCAAATTAAATTTAATAATAATCCTAAAAAAGCAATTACGATTAGCATAATTTTTTTTCTATTTGAATCATCTTTTTTAATAAGTAAAAATAATAGGAATAAAAATGGCAGATATACTAGTTTAGATAAAGAAATAATTATAGTTAATATCATCAAAATAATATAGTCTACTCTTTTTAATATTTTTTTTCTATTATAAATTAAATATAAAATGTATGAGATAAATAAAGTAATTGATGCAAGCAAAAATCCATCTGCTGATAATGTAGAAAAACTATTAATGGTAGATGGCAATAATCCTATTAAAAATAAACATTTTTTTCCAACAGGAATTATTCTTATTGCTAAATAAAACATAGTAATGAAGAAAACTGCATTCATAATTCTACCACTATATGCCCAAATAACAGGACGATTAGTAAATATTTTGGAAATAAAAATACCCAATGATTGTGGTAAATAAGAAATTGGAGAATAAACCGACATATATTGCATATCATAGTCTTCCATTTCATCTTCATTATAGATTAAATTAATCATATTCCAATTTTCTTTAAAATTTTTACCACTTAAATTTAATATTACTTTAGAAAATGAACTAGTTGGCCAATTGTCTTTTATGCCAGATAACATATGGCCATTGGCTATTTCAAATGCCCTTGTCCAATGACCATCTTCATCTTTACCAGCAAATAATGGCGTTAATATTATAGTAAAAATTGAAAATACAATAATTGTAAATAAATAAATTTTTTCTATTTTATATTTTTTATAATGAATAATAAAAATCACAAAAAAAACTAAAACTGTAGAAATTATTATAAAAGTTAATATTAGTCCATTATTAGTAGAATTTTTATAAACTGGATTTATAAATATATTAGCATTAGTTTCTGAATTGTTGTTCATTAACAAATCAACATCTTCTATGAATGTTACATCAGAATATTCATCATTTAGGTGCTTAATATATATAGTATATTCTTTATCCTTAGAATTTTTAATAGTAGGAAATTCAAAGTTAATATAATTTGTGTTTTGAAAATGTAAGACGGAATATTTATGTTCACAAATTACTTTTTCATCTTGATCCATTATTCCAATAATTATATTGGCTGAAATCGTTTTATCACTACTATTGACATACAAATTTACTTTAGACAAATTATTTTCTTTGGCAACAAATTTTTGTGTTAACTCGTCTACAAATTTTGGAAAAGGAATAAAGGTAAAATTTTTCTTTATCAAATGAGATTGTTTAGTATCATATACAATATTGTTTTTATTACTAATTTCTAATGTATATTGAAAAATCATTAAAATAATTAGAATAATAAAGCAACATAATAAAAAAAGATAATTTTTCTTAAGATATAAAAATAACTTATTAATCATTACTACTAATTCCTTTCAATAAAACCTTTAAATGCCTCATTCCATCTTTTATTGTATTCAAATGTGGCTTTCTATTTCTTTTATCCTTATATAAATTTACGGGTATTTCTTTAATAGTTAAATTATTTTTCGATGCTATTATAATCATTTCACTTGCAAATTCCATACCTGTTGTTTGAAACTTTAAATTCTGAAACTTATCCTTATTTAATCCTCTTAATCCACAATTATAATCACCAATTTTAGTTCTATATAAAATATTACCAATCGTTGTAATTACTGGGGTACCTATATAACGATGTAAGAATGGCATAGCATTTTTTTCTATTATTCCTTGAAAACGATTTCCAATTACAAAGTCATACCCATCTTTTAATGCTAGTAAAATAGGTTCTATTTCTAAAAAATTATAACTATCATCTGCGTCTGCCATAATTATATATTTTCCATAAGCATTTTGTATTCCATATCTTAATGCAGACCCATAACCCTTGTTTTTTTGAATAATTACTCTTGCTCCAAGTTTTTTAGCTATACTTCTAGAATGATCTATTGAATTATTATCAACTACCAATACTTCACCAGAAATTTTATTACTACTAATAAAATCAAAAGCCTTTTTAATACATACTGGCAGAGTTATTTCTTCATTCAAACAAGGAATTAAAATTGTTAGTTCTATATTTTTTTTCATACATCTTTTCTCCAATAAATTATTGTTACACTAAAATTACTTTTTGTTTATCTAGACTGTACTAAGTGCAGTCTAGATAACTATCACTCAACCTTCTAATTTAATACAAATGGATCTTCACTTGTTCCTGTGGCAGGAGCATATGTGATTCCTGATTTTAAGATTACGATTGGGCGAAGAGCATGGCTGCTGGATGCCGTGACAACTTTGCCATTGTAACAGTAATACAGGTTGTTGAAATAGCTGAGGCTGCCGTCCGTATCAATACGACGACCGTAAAAGTCCCAGCTATTGGAAGAGTAATAATCGTAATAGCGTGATGCTAGCCAATATGTATTTTTTTCTGTTGTTCCTGCTTTAAAAGTAGCTAGAGTTCCTATAGAACTTTTTACTAACTCACAATCTTTTTCATATAGAGTATCACTTAAATTATCTGTAATACTATCAATCAAACTATCTACTATGGAATCTAATGAACTTGAAATATACTCTGTTTGTCCATTATAGCCAACATATCTTGAACCTTTTGTATACTTACTATTTTCATATTTACTAGCTAATGTATTTAAATAGCCTACTAAATTTTGATATCCTACTTTTCCTCTAAAATATACTGAGGTACTGGAAGTATATTCTGATATCATTTCTATTGTTCCATCACTATTTACTTTTAATACTCGCCATAAATTTAATTCACTTGGATTAATTGTTTGGGTACTAGTATAGCCTGTCTTTGAAGTATCAGTAGTATAGCTTGTCAAAGTTGGTGTCATCTTTACATAATCACCTACTTTTGGTGTTAATTTAATTTCTTTACATAAATACCCATCTGGACAATTATTGGTATTAGCATATATTTCATCTATTGCTCCCTGTACATTAGTAGATGACAGCTTACTACTAGTATTATCATAAGTTACTTGACTACCATTAATAGTACTGCTTGCATATACACTAACTATTGTTAATATAATCATGGTAATTATGGTTACTAAAATATACTTAAAACTTTTTTTCATTTGTTTCACCTTCCTAATTTAATACAAATGGATCTTCACTTGTTCCGAGTACTGGAGTATATGTGATTCCTGATTTTAGAATTACGATTGGGCGAAGAGCGAAGTTGCTGGAGCTCGTGTTGAGACCGCCACTGTAATAGAAATACAGGTAGTCGTTGTTAAGAATGCCGTAAGGGTTAATGAAACGACCGTCAAAGAGCCAGCGAGTGGAAGAGTTATAATAGTAATCACGTGATGCTAGCCAATATGCAGTTTTTGTTGATGTTCCTACTTTATTAGCTACTATAGCACCTAACACCGTCTGCATTAAATTATAATCATCTTGGTATAAAGTATCTCCTCCTCCAAGATTTTCTACTGTACTACTTCCTGTTGATGAGGTCCATGGTGCTGTCGTACTATCTATTTTTGATGTGTTGGTTATATATTCAGTTTGACCATTATAACCAACATATCTTGATCCTTTCGTATATTTACTATTTTCATATTTACTTGCTAATACATTTAAATATCCTACTAGGTTTTGATATCCTACTTTTCCTTTAAAATATACTGAGGTACTGGAAGTATATTCTGATATCATTTCTATCGTTCCATCACTATTTACTTTTAATACTCGCCACAAATTTAATTTACTTGGATTAATAGTTTGAGTACTATCATATCCAGTTTTTGAAGTATCGGTAGTATAGCTTGTCAAAGTTGGTGTCATCTTTACATAATCTCCTGCTTCTGGTGTTGATTTTAATTTATAACATTTATATTTAGATGGGCAATAAGATTTACTCTTCGTAGCTAATTCATCAATCGCTCCTTGAACATTAGTGGATTTTAAAGTGCTATTAGAAGTACTATAAGTAAAGTTTTTACTATATAGTACTTCTGCTGCACTTACTACTATTCCTGATAAAAGAAAACCTATTGCGATTGCTAATATTACTTTTTTTATATCAAACTTTTTCATTCTTTCACCACCTAATTACTTAATATCTTATCAAGTGCATCTATTGCACATTGAACATTATCGCAGTTAATACCCGTTTTAGTATTATCATAATATATTGAAGATGCTTCTTTTGTATACTTAACTACCTGTTGACTACTCCATGCACTCTTGAAACCGTTATTAGATACGGTTCTGTACCAGATATAGGTTGTACCTTCATCTGATATTGTTAAATTGCCACTGGTTGTTCCTGTTGCTGTTGTTGAGTCAGTTGGTGCCGTACTTGATGTTGATTTATAGTATTCATACTCTTTTACTCCACTGATTGCTGTTCCTGCACTTGACACTTTTATAGTAGGCGCAGTTGACACCCAGTTGTCACTTCCACCTGTCAAACTAGGTGCTGTTGGCCGTTTATTATTAACTGTAATTTTGTAAGTTTTCACTGCCCCACTCTGACTTGTTACAATTATGTTTAATGCATTACTTCCCCAACTTAACGTCTTGCTTCCTGTTCCTGTTACAGTTGCTAAACTGGTTGCAGTTTTTGCATTAACAGTTACACTACTTGCTTCGGTTGTTGCTGTATAAGATGTTGTTCCAGCAGCAAAACTTGGTGAAATACTATATCCGCTAATAGATAAACTACTTAAATTATTATTTGTGTTTTTATT
>UQOS01000039.1 GCA_900542735.1 uncultured Mycoplasmatota bacterium
CTTATAGTGTAAATTATTTAAATAGTAAATCACTAGTAGCATCAACTACGAATAATTATAGTGGAATCTATGATATGAGTGGTGGAGCATGGGAATTTGTAATGGGATATACAACAAGAGCAACAACAGTAGGTGGTTCTAGTGGTATCGTTAGTTTATACTCTAACTTCTTTAGTGATAGTACTTACTTAAAATATTGGGATAAGTACACTTCAACTGCCGTTACAAATTATAATAATAGAATCTTAGGAGATGCAACTGGAGAAATGGGACCGTTTGGAAATGAAACAGCTCCGGATAGAACTACAAGAAATAAATCTAGTTGGTACAAAGACTTTGCTGACTTTATTTATTCCTCTAACCCTTGGCGTGTACGTGGTGGTCATTGGGATAATGGTACACTTGCTGGTATTTTTGCATTTGGTTACGATACCGGTGTGGCAGGTACAGCCTGTTCTTATCGAATTGTCTTAGCCCCCTAATTACCATAATTTCCCATAATTCTTTTATATTTTTATCATAATCTTTTTATATACTGGTAGTGTTGAAAGGAGAAGTGATAATAAATAATTCAATCTGATATATAGAATATATCAATAAACTTTGTATAAAAGTTTTCATAAATAAAATTACTCCTACTAATAAAAAAGACTTTCCAATTTCTGGAAAGTCTTTTTCTAATTATATGGATTATAGTAATAATTATTGCTATAATAAGTAGGGTACTGTAGATATGGATAATAATAGTATGGTTGTGGATAGTAGTAATTTGGTCTATTTGCATTTCCAATTGCGTATCCAGCAACCCCACCTAATAATAATGGAGCAACAAATCCTCCAGCAAAGCGTTCATCATTATAATTTATAGTAGTTGGATACATATTTTGTTTAAATCTAGCCATATTATTATTGTATGAATACATAAAATCACCTCTAAAGTATTTTATGTTTAAGAAAGGAAAGAGTGAAAATGAGTGAAAAATTAAAAGAATTAGCTAGTTTAATCGTTAACTATTCTATTCGAGTAGAAAAAGATGAAAGGGTACTAATTACGACACAGAGTCTTGAAACTCGTGAATTTGTTTCTTATTTAATTGAAGAAATCTATAAAAATGGTGGTGTACCTTGTTTAAAAATTAATGATCCAATTTTAGGAGCAAGACTTGCAGAGAAAAACAATGAAGGTAGAATTGAACTACTTAAGAAAATTCAAGAAAATGAAGTAGAATTATTTGATTCCTTCATCAATATTCGTTATGCTACCAATGATTATGAAAATAAAAATGTATCTGGAGAAATGTCAAAGAAATTAAGTCAAGCATTATTACCATCTAGTGATGTAAGAGTAAATCAAAGAAAGTGGGTATTATTAAATTATCCATCTCTACTTGATAGTTATAAAGCTAAAATGACATCTACAGAATTTATGGAATTTGCTCTTAAGGTTATGACCGTTAACTATAAAAGTATGAGTGAATTAATAAAGCCACTTAAAAAATTAATGGATAAAACAGATAAAGTAAGAATTGTATCACCTGGTACAGATATTACCTTTAGTATTAAAGGAATGGGTAGTATTCCTTGTGTAGGAGAAATGAATATACCAGATGGTGAATTATATAGTGCGCCAGTAAAAAATTCTGTAAATGGTACCATTACTTATAATACACCTAGTCCTTACCAAGGAAGAGTATATAATCATGTATCTTTAGAATTTAAAGATGGAAAGATAATCAATGCTACTTGTGATGATGATAATGAAAAATTAAATGAAATCTTTAATACTGATGAAGGAGCTAGATATGTAGGAGAGTTTTCTCTTGGATTTAATCCTGAAATCTTATACCCAATGGGTGATATCTTATATGATGAAAAAATATTAGGAAGTATTCACTTTACACCAGGACAAGCCTATAAAGACTGTTATAATGGTAACGATTCAGGAATTCACTGGGATATGGTTTTAATTCAAAGAAAAGATTACGGTGGTGGAGAAATCTACTTTGATGATGTTTTAATTAGAAAAGATGGTATGTTTGTGTTAGAAGAGTTAAAACCCTTAAACTTTAACTATAATGAAAAGGAAGCAGAGTAATTACTTTGCTTCCTTTGTTAGTCTATATAAATTAATACTAGGGTGATTAAATAATCTAAATTCATACATACTAGTGCCAAGTCCACCAGATACATATAATTTTGTGTTTCCTAAAGTATATTCTTGATTATGATAAATCTTTCCTTCTTCTACTTTCATAATAGCGCCAAGCCCAGGTACTCTTATTTGACCATTATGAGTGTGTCCAGCTAGAATTAAATTTACAGAATACTTTTCTCTGATATTATCTGTAACATCAGGTTCATGAATTAGTGAAATCGTGTACAAATTGTCCATTTTATCGTAACTAAAAGCTTTATCAATATCACAGTCATTATGAATAATACTACCATTTCCAGTTAATAAAATAGGAATATTTCCTTGATAATAAATTAATTCATAAGTGTTATCTAAGATTTTAAAATTAGTCTGATTCATTACTTTTTCAAAGTTATCATTACTATAGTCATGATTTCCTTTAATTGCATATAAACCAGTTGAAGCTTCTATTTTATTTAAATAAGTTGTTAAAACTTTTAAATCATTTTCAGTAGTTGTTTTACTTTCTTCTATTAAATCACCAGTAAATACCACAATATCAGGTTTTAGTTTGTTGATTTTATTTACGATATTTTTTAATTCTTTTTCATGAATAGTAGATAAATAATGTAAATCAGAAAACTGTACAACTTTAAAACCATGAAAAGAGTCCGGTAATTGATTACTTTCTACTTTATATTCTCTAACAATTAATCCTTTAGTTCCAATAAAATGCATATATAGAATTAGTAATAAGAAAAGAGTAATTAGTATAAAAATAATTTTGATAACTGTTTTTATACGCTTTGTGTTCTTTTCTTTTTTCTCTTCTTTTAAAAACTCTTTTTCTAACTTATCCGCTTTTTCTTCTCTTTTCATAATAAAATCATAGCACCTCCTATTAAAGATAAAGTAGTTAATGCAGTATTATGAAAAATATGCATAATAATAGAAGTATAAATATTATCTGTTTTTTGATACATATAACCAAAAGCAATTCCTAAAGAACTATATGGAATAATATAGAATAAATCCCATAGACTATTTAAAGATAAAATAACATGTAAACCACCAAATATTAGTCCTGATGCTAACACAAATAAAGTTTTATTCGTAAATACTTCACGAAAAGCTTTTCTAAAAGTTAATTCTTCAATGATAGGAGCAAGAATTCCTACTGCTATAATAGACAAAAATCTAGAAGAATGAATTAACTGTTGTACGCCTTCTTCGTTACCAGCTTTTGCACTTGTGATAAATAGTCCTATAAAAATATTAGAAATTACCATAATGATAAGGCCAATAAACCAATATTTAATTCCAGTATCAATAATACTATTAAAGTTTTCTTTTAACTTTTTAAAATCCTTTTTTAAGTCTTTATAGTAAATAAATACTAAGATAATTAGTAAGATACTATCTGAAAAAGTAGTCAGTAATAATTGTTGATAGTTAGTAATATTACTAATATCTATATGGAATAATCTAATAGGAATTAGTTGAAAAAGAGATGCTAGAAAAAATAAAGTAACAATTATAATTAATTTAGGTATTTTTTTAATATTTATAAATTCTGATTTCATATAATCCTTCTTTCTATCATAATATTATCATAAGTTTCTTAAAAACTGTTCTTTTTTTCATAAATTCATGAATTTTTCTATGTAAAATAATAAAAATATGATATAATTTAGTTACAGCGAGTGGGAAACCACTCGATTTTGTTTAGAAAAAAGGAGGAATTTGATAAATGAAAGAAAAAATTATAGCTGAAATTGGAAATAAGTTAGATGATTTGAATCTTTTTATTGATGATATTACTTATGGTAAGGTTGATAATGAGAATACTCTAACGATTATTTTAGATAGCAGTGAAATAATTCCTTTAAACAAGGTAGTAATGGCAACTAGAATTATTAATCCTATTTTGGATAAATTAGATTTGATTAAGGAAAGTTATACACTTGATGTGTATGCAAAAGAAAAGGGAGATGTAAAAAATGAATGGTAAAGAATTTATTAAAGCTGTTGATTTAGTAGAAAAGGAAAAAGGCATTGATAGAGAAATTATATTTGAAGCTATGGAAAATGCTTTAATGGCAGCTTATAAGAGAAATACAGGTATTCAAAATTCTAAAGTAGTTATTAATAAGAAGACTGGAGATATCAAAGTATATTCTTATTTAACAGTAGTAGAAGATGATGATCCTAACGATTTTGAAAGAGAAGACATTGATTTAGATACTGAAATTAGTTTAACAGATGCTAGAAAAATCAATAAGAGTCTTAATATTGGAGATACTATTGATACAGAAGTTACACCAAAAGATTTTGGTAGAGTAGCAACTTCTACTGCTAAACAAGTATTAATTCAAAAGATTAGAGAAGCTGAGAGAAATAGCATTTTAAATGAACTTGGTGATAAACAAGATGAAATGTTAATTGGTACTGTTGAACTTGAAGATACTGATAATTATTATATTAATTTAGGAAGAAGTAATGGTATTTTACCTAAAAAAGAATGTATACCTGGTGAAAAGATTCAAATGGGTAGTCAAATTAAAGTATATGTCACAAAAGTAGATTCTAATAGTAAAGGATTATTAATCTTACTTTCTAGAACACATTATGGTTTTGTGAAAAGATTATTTGAACTTGAAATTCCTGAAATTAGTGATGGTTCTGTTTTAGTTTATAGTGTAGCAAGAGAAGCAGGATTCCGTAGTAAAGTAGCAGTATATTCTGAAAAAGCTAACATTGATCCAATTGGTGCTTGTATTGGTGAAAAAGGTAGTAGAATTGCGAATATCTTAGAAGAACTTCACGGTGAAAAAGTAGATATCGTAAAATATGATAAAGACCCACAAGTATTTATTGAAAATGCACTTGCTCCTGCTAAAGATTTAAAGGTTTTAATTATGGATCCTAAAAAACAAGAAGCATTAGTAGTTGCTGATGGTGATAATTTCTCACTTGCAATTGGTAAAAAGGGAATGAATGCAAGATTAGCATCTCGTCTAACAAAATATAAAATTGATATTAAGAATAGTACCCAAGCTAGTGAACTTGGTATTAACTTTAGGGAAGAATAATTATGAAAGTTAAAAAGATTCCTATGAGAATGTGTTCTGTAACTCGTGAAAGATTTCCAAAACAAGAATTACTTAGAGTTGTGAAAACTAAAGAAGGAGAAGTTAAAGTGGATTTAACTGGAAAATTAAACGGTCATGGAGCATATATTAAAAAAGATTTAGAAGTATTAGAAAAAGCTAAAAAATCAAAAGCTTTAGCAAGATGCTTAGAAACAGAAATTACTGATGATATTTATAATGAAATTGAAAGTATTATAAGTAAATAATGATACTAGGGGGGTGAAGTAGATGCCTGGTAAAAGGGAAAATTATTTATCATGGAGTGAATACTCTATGGGAATAGCTTTATTAGCATCTCTTAGAAGTAAAGACCCATCTACGCAAGTTGGTGCTTATATCGTAAGAGATAATAAACCGTTATCAATTGGTTACAATGGTCTTACTGTTGGCATGAATGATGATGAATTCTATTGGGATAGTAGGGGTGAGAAGATAGGAGATATCTATACTACTAAAAATCCTTATGTTGCCCATGCAGAAGCAAATGCTATCTTAAATTATAAGGGTGATTTAACGAATGCTACTATTTATGTTACTTTGTTTCCTTGTAATGAATGTGCAAAGTTAATTATTCAAGCAGGTATTAAAGAAGTAGTTTATCTTAGAATGTATAGTAAAGATGATTTAGTTAAAATTACTAAGAAAATGTTTGATGCTGCAGGTGTTAGTTATCGTCCTTATAGTTTAGAACATGATTTTACGAAAAAAGAAGTAAAAGATTTATCTTATCAAATGCAAAATATTATTAAAAGTTTTGAAGATTCTAAAGAATCTAACTTGGTATCTAATTTAGAAATTGATGAGTATTTTATGAAAAAAGCACAGGAAGAAAGTAAGTTTTCTACTTGTAGAAGACATGTGGGAGCTGTATTTGTAAGAGATAATCAAATATTAGTAACTGGTTATAATGGAGCACCTAATGGAATAAAATCTTGTCAAGAATTAGATGGCTGTATGAGAGAAAATGATCATATAAAATCTGGTACTATGCAAGAACACTGTAAGGCAATTCATGCAGAACAAAGAGCTATTACTAGGGCAGCTAAGAATGGGATTTCTATTAGTGATAGTACGCTTTATGTCACTACTTATCCATGCGCAATATGTGCTAGAATGTTAATTGATTTAGGAGTAAGAGAAATTGTTTATGATGGTGACTACTTAGATAAAGTAAGTCACAGGCTAATAGAAGAAGCAAAAATTCCTACTAGAAAAATAGGAGAAAATCCAGTTAAAAAAATGATATATAATAAATAAAAGGAGGGTGAATATCATGATGAGTGTTTTAGAGTATGCACAAGATGTAAATAGAAGTGTTGAAGAAATACTTAGTTTATGTGAAAAATTACAAATTAAAGTAAATGGGGAAGAGGATTTATTAAGTCAAGATGATATTACGGAACTTGATAGTAGTCTACAAACATTAGATGATAATAGTGATATCGATACTGATAATAACTATGATGACGATGAATTCTTTGAGAAAGTTGAGAGTCTTGCTGCAAATACGAAGATGGTAAATGAAAAACAGAAAACCAAAATAAAACAGAAAAAACAACCTCAGAATAATGAACAAAATACATTTTTAAAAGATAAAAAAGAGCTTTATAAGCATCGCGAAAAGTTAATGACAAATGAACAAAAAGTAGATGATAATGTCGTTTTCTATAAAGAAAATATGACCGTAAAAGATCTTGCTGATAATATGGGAGTTGCACCAAGTGAGTTAATTAAAAAATTAATGCTTCTTGGTATTATGACTACTTTAAATAATTCTCTTAGTTTTGAAGTAGCTGAAATATTAGTATCTGATTACGATAAAGTTTTAAAGAAGGAAGAATCTGCTGATATTAGTAATTTTGAAAATTTTGAAATTATTGATGATGAAGAAAACTTAGAAGAAAGACCACCAGTTGTTACTATAATGGGCCATGTTGACCATGGTAAAACTTCACTTTTAGACGCTATTCGTAATTCTAGTGTTGCAAGTTTAGAAGCAGGTGGTATTACTCAAGCAATTGGTGCATATCAAGTAGAAATTAATGGTAAAAAGATTACTTTTATCGATACTCCAGGACATGAAGCATTTACAGAAATGAGAGCAAGAGGAGCTAGTGTTACTGATATCGTTGTTATTATTGTGGCAGCAGATGATGGTGTAATGCCTCAAACAAAAGAAGCAATTGATCATGCCAAAGCTGCTAATGTACCTATAATTATTGCGATTAATAAAATGGATAAACCAGATGCTAATCCAGATAGAGTATTAACAGAATTAGTAGAATATGGTATTACTCCTGAAGAATGGGGAGGAGATACTATTGTATCTAGAATTTCTGCTAAGACACATGATGGTATTCCTGAACTTTTAGAAAATATTTTATTAGTAAGTGAAATGGCAGAATTAAAAGCAAATCCTCATCGTTATGCAACGGGTGCCGTAATTGAATCAAGACTAGATAAACAAATAGGAAGTGTTGCTACTTTATTAATTCAAAACGGAACATTACGTTTAGGAGATCCTATCGTTGTTGGAACAAGTTTTGGTAAGATTCGTACTTTAAAAAATGATAAAGGACAAGATATTATAGAAGCACTTCCATCTACTCCAGTTGAGATAACAGGATTAAATGAACCACCTCAAGCAGGTGATAAGTTTATGGCTTTTGAAACTGAAAAACAGGCAAGAAGTATTGCTGAAGAAAGAAAATTAAGAAGTCGTGAACAAGATACTAATCGCAGTGGTATGACTCTTGATGATTTATTTGGTAAAATTCAAGAAGGTGTTCGTGATGTCAATGTTATTTTAAAAGCTGATGTCAATGGTAGTAGTGAAGCTGTTAAAAAGTCACTTGAAAAAATCGAAGTAGAAGATGTTAGAGTAAAAGTAATTCGTAGTGGTGTAGGTACTATTACTGAAAGTGATGTAACACTAGCTAAAGCAAGTAATGCTATTATCATTGGATTTAATGTAAGACCAAGTGCTAAAACAGTAGAAGTAGCAAAAGATAATGGTATTGAGATTCGTCTATATGATATTATTTATAAAGTAGTAGAAGATATCACAGCTGCTATGAAAGGTATGCTTGATCCTATTTATGAAGAAAAGGTAAATGGAGAAGCTGAGATTAGACAGATTTTTAAATTTTCTAAAGTTGGTAATATTGCTGGTTGTCATGTTACTGATGGTGTTGTGAAAGCAAATAGTAATGCTAGACTTATTCGAGACGGTGTTGTGGTTTATACAGGTAAAATTGCTTCTATTCAAAGAGAAAAAGATCAAGTTAAGGAAGTAACAAAAGGCTATGACTGTGGTATTACTTTAGAAAACTACCAAGATATTAGAGAAAAAGATATTATTGAATCTTACGAATTAGTGGAAGTAAAGAGGTAATATTATGAGTATTAAGATAGAAAGATTAAATGATCAATTTCAAAAAGAAATTAGTATAATACTAAATACCGAAGTTAAGAATCAAGATATTAAATTTGTTACTATTACAGGGTGTGAAATCACAAATGATTTAAGTTTTTGCAAGGTGTATTTTACAGTGTTAGATGATAGCAAAAAAGATACTACTTTAAAGGCTTTAAAGAGTGCTAGTTCATATATTAGAGGATTATTAAGTCAAAGAATTGATATTAGACATACTCCTGAACTTAGATTTATTTATGATGAATCTATTGAATATGGTAACAAAATTGAACATATTATTGAAAAAATAAACGAAGAATAATAAATTAGGTTTCTCTTGTAGAAATCTTTTTTAATTTTTTAAAGTGTGGTATCATGGTTATGGTGATAATAGATGGAGTTTTTGATATGGCTTGCAGTTTTGCCAGCTATCGTAATAGGAATTTTAATATATAGAGCAGATGAATTAGAACATGAACCTGTAATAGAATTAATAAAAGCATTATTACTTGGTGTTTTAGCAGTTGGATTGACTTTATTTTTATCTTATCTTTTTCATGTTACAGATATATTGGAAGATTTTGATAATTTGCTTCAAGTAGGACTATATTCATTTTTAGGAATTAGTTTAATCGAAGAATTTTCTAAATGGATTTGTGCTTACTTGTTCTTAAGAAAAAATAAGAATTATAATTATTTATTTGATGGAATTGTTTATACTTCTTTTGTAGCTTTAGGATTCGCAACAGTTGAAAATATTTTATATACAATAAGTGGGGGTATTACTACTGGTATTGTAAGGGCTGTTACAACAGTACCCGCCCATGCTTTCTTTGGTATTATTAGTGGTTATCATTTATCTCTTGCTAAAAAAGAAAAAGTAGAATCGAATGAACATTTTAAATTGCATTTATTTTATAGTTTATTGATACCTATTATACTTCATGGATTTTATGATTTTTGCTTACTCACTCAAAACTTTGTGTTTTTAATGATATATTTAGTTTTTGTGGTTGTCTTATATGCTATTTCTATTTATCATACAAAGAAGTTACAGAGTTTAGATGGCCCTTTTATTAGAAAAAAGGTATTATTTTGTTCTAATTGTGGTAAGAAAATTATTGGTAAGTATTGTAGTAATTGTGGCAAAAAAGTAGAAGAAGATTCATGATATCTTCTTTTTTTCATAAAATTTAATGGTGATAGAATGACTAGTTTTGTGTTAGAAATGATAGGACAGTTTGGGTATTTGGGTATGTTTTTTTCTATGATATTAGAGGCAGTTATCATTATTATTCCCAGTGAACTTATATTAGCAACAGGGGGAATACTTGCTAGTCAGAAAATATTTTCTTTTTGGGGAGCTTTTTTAATAGGGTTACTGGGCAGCGTTTTTTGTGCTGTTATTATTTATGCTATGGGTTATTTTGGTGGTAGACCTTTTGTAGAAAAGTTTGGTAAATACTTTTTTATGAAGAAGGAAGATATAGAAAAAGCAGATGATTGGTTTAATCGTTATGGAATGTTAGCGGCTTTTATTGGAAGAAATTTTCCAATTATTAGAACTTTTATTTCACTTCCTATTGGTATGACTAGACTTAGTTTTATGAAGTTTTTACTTTATACGACACTGGGTAGTATTCCTTGGACTTTTGCTTTTGTATATGTTGGGTATTCTTTAGGAAATAACTGGGTTCTTCTTTCACATTATACTTCTAAATTAAAGGTACCAATTTTAATGTTAATAGGTGTACTAGTAGTTAGATGGTTATATCAAAAGATAAGAAAAAAATCATAATTTTAAAAATTACTACTTGTTTACAAATGATAACTATTATATAATTGAAATGTAATAAAAAATAGGTTACTAAGTA
>UQOS01000040.1 GCA_900542735.1 uncultured Mycoplasmatota bacterium
TTAAAAAATGCATAAGTTACTCCTACTGTTATTACTATTAAACTAATAATTCCTATTAATGTAATAATAATCTGTTTCTTTTTATTTTTCATAGTGACCTCCTACTGCTTAGTCTTTACTATTTTCTATTTTTTATTACATTTCAATTATATAATAATTATCATTTGTAAACAAGATACAATTTCTATTTTTCACAATTTCTATTTTTTACTCAACTTGCTTTCTCCAGTCTTATAATCTATCGTAATACCATCTTGAATATTATAAACAAATACATGAAACATAATACCTTTACCATTATCTTCTACAGAGTATGCTTCCATTTCTACTCCTGTTGCTAATAAATTATCTTCTTCAAAAATAGGAGTTACTCGGTATAAAACATGATTATTGGTTTCCTTAATATAACTTGCTACTTTGTTTTCCCATTCCAACATACCAACAGTATTCATATATCTCGTACAAGTAATTAAATTTTTATCATTAGCGTTTTCTCCAGTTAATTGATACCCTATCAAATGACATCTATTATATAAATACTTTCCATCTACAATATCATATTTTACTGTATGCCAACCAGATGGTTTTATCATACCAATAGAGCCTCTTTCATCTGTTGGCATTAAATCTTTACCAATATTACTAAAAGCAACACCACATCTACCAAGTGAATCTAAATTACTATAACTTTCAAAAGATTTAGTAGTTTTATCACTTTCTGTAAAATTAGGAATATTATCATTAATTACTACATAACTAGAGCCACTATATGGTGGTATTTCATTTATATTATAAGAATATTTAACTTCTTCTTTCTTTTCAAAAACAGATGCTACAATATTATCATTCACAAAATTATAAACATCTTGGTAATTTACCCCTAATAATAATGCTAGTATCGCTATAATTGATACACTAGCTTTATTCATTTTTTTATTATTCTTTTTTTTCATAACTACCTCTTCCGTATTAGATTAATTATCTTCCCATTTCTTTATCATTTTATTTAGTTTACGGTTACTAATTTTAGATCCAATTAAACATAATATTAAAATAGTAATAATACCAATACCCACATAAATACTATACTTCTTAATATTTTTAACCAATTTAGATTCTACTTTTTTAATATGAATCACATAAATCTTTTTACTACCATCTTCTGCTGTTACGGTAACTGTTACCTTATCTTTTAAATTTTCATTACCCTCTATTTTATATTTTGCCCTAAAATCTTCTGTAACTGCTTTAATATCTAATGATTGTCTATAATTATCTATTTGAACACTATACTCTAATTTATCTTTTTGAAAATCAAATGGATAATCATCTATTTCTAAAGACATTAAATAACAGTTTGAAGATTTTGTATCTTCTTGTTTCGTTTCTTGCAAAGTAGAACTTTCTTTATTTTCTGTGTTATTAGTAGTATTTTGATTACTATTACTATTACTATTATTATTTTTTATTTCTTGTTGTGCCTTTTCAATGATACTAGTATCAATTTCAGGCTTTGCTGTTTCAGTAGGAATTTCTTTAGCTGGAACATCTTCTACTTTTTTATTTTCTTGTTTAATAGGAATAGTACGCACAATTTCTTTTGTATAAGATAACTCCTCTAAATTTTCTTCTGTATAGCTTTCTAAAGAAGTATCAATTGGTAAAGCATAGGAAGCAACCTCTGTTAATTTAATATCTGTACTAGCTTTTTCACTATTTTTCACATAGAACTTCAAGGTAGCAGAATAATTTGTACAAGCTAAAAATCCATCAATACATTTATTAGCATTATTATAAACTCTAACAGTACTTAACACATAATATTTACCATCTTCTGTTACAACTTCACTATCATAACCATCAGCTGATACTCCCATATAATTAAGAATTTCATTATCAAAATCAATTTCTAATGCTACAATATAAATCCCATCACTATTTTCTGTATCTTTTAAAATACCTGAAAAATTAACTCCAAAAGAGACATTAATATATTTGCCTGCTTCTGTTTCTGAAACTTCAGAAATAGAAGTACTAGTAATACTAGCTTTAGCTGATGCAACTGGCAAAAACAATAAAAAACTTAAAAAACAAAATAAAACTTTTTTCATAACTACTCCCTCTATCATATATTTAAATTATATCACGCTTTGTTTCATTTTCCAAACTCTATTTTATTATAATGTATAGCTTTCATATTACATTAAAATAAGTTCAAGCAAAGCACTTGAACTTATTATTTTATATAAAATTTATTTTCTTCTAATATCAGCATATATCATATCATGATCAGATGTGTCATTAGCATCAATTCTACCAGCATTTTCTACTTCAAAATCATTTGGTATAAAAATGAAATCTTCTTTCTTTTCTTCGTTATTTTTTCCATGCCAAGTAGCACCATCAATATCAACTACTTTTAACTGACTAGAAACATCTATTACAAATTGTTTAAAATTATTATCATTTAATTCCATATTGAAATCACCAGTTAAAATAATTTTATAGTCTTTAGAATATTTTAAAATAATACTTTTTAATTTTTCTAATTGCTTAGCTTGAATAGAAGGTACCTGATAATCCAAATGTGTATTAATCATACAAATCTTTCTATGTTCATTATCTTCAGTAACCACAATAGTAGCTACTCTAGGCATAATAGATGCTTTCATAATAGATGTTTTGAGATCTGGAAAATTATTTGCAATCCAAGGTAACCATATAGTATTTGTTTCTAAAACTTTTTGATTTGTAAGAATATTATTGTTTTCATTATATGGTAAAAACTTTAAAGCATTGCCATAACGATAACTACCTAAAAATTGATAATTATGTAACTCTAAAGCAAGTTCATTTACATATTTGATAGTTAATTCTTGAGTTCCTAATAAATCAAACTCTTTTTCTTTGATAATATTAGCTACATATTTGGCATTAGAAGTACCATCTTCACGGATACCACCATTACGATTAATACCATTATCTTTCATATTAAAACTACCAACTTTTAATAAATCACTCATACTCTTTCCTTCAAACGCCTATATTATACCATGTCTAAAAAAATTCATATAACTCTGATAGTTTTCTATATTAACATTTATATTGGTAGATAAAGTAAACAAAATAAGAATTTAATTCATTGCCATTTTGTTGTCAATAACATTCATAAACAGAATATTTCAATATCAAGTTTAAAAAAACAAAATAAAAGAACACTCATTTAAAAAAGTGTTCAGTGCGCAATATTCCTTATAAGATAAGGGTAAAATCATTATGGTAGCGAGAGGGGGGATCGAACCCTCGACCTTTCGGGTATGAACCGAACGCTCTAGCCAGCTGAGCTACCTCGCCATGACATATACATTGTATCAAAGATTTATTTTCCTGACAATACCCTTTTTCAATTTTTTTACTGACGCAGGCTGTCGAGTTCTTTTTGCATGGCAGAAATCATCTTTTCCATAATATGAATGGTATCATCTTTTGAAAATTGATTACTAGTATTTTCATATCTTTCAGCTTGTACTTGTTTATAAAAAGCATTTGTACATAATACTTGTGCTGTTAACATTAACCAGTTACCTAAAGCATTCTGTTCATTAGCAGTTAAATCATCAATTAATAAATATCCTACTACAACTGCACTAAAAGAAAAGGCTTTAGCTGGAATAT
Organism: uncultured Mycoplasmatota bacterium; assembly: GCA_900542735.1. GTDB lineage: Bacteria > Bacillota_I > Bacilli_A > RF39 > UBA660 > Alloscybalousia. The sequence continues at coordinate 3,676 of UQOS01000040.1, forward strand.
CTGGTAAATGCATTTAACTCCTCCTATTAATATTTAATTCAGAATAAGGAATAATAATATAAAAAGAGCCATAACTATAAGGAGCTACTTGATAACGATTAAAATAAACAGTAAACCCATTTGGAGTAAATGCAAAATTTTTAAAATTATCATTAGTAGGAGTAGTACCTTCTAATAACATTTCTTTTATGCTTTGATTTTGTAAGTCTTTATTTTTAAGTAGTTCTTCCCTACTCTTATTAGATAGAAACGATAATAAATCAGGATTATCTTTTACTAATTCAGAAATGGTGATTACTTTATTTTCTTTTTTATCATAAGAAATGGTATCTATAATAGTATTAGGGTGAGCTCCACCAGTATTTACAAAAATGGTAAATACATAACTAACGATATCTTGATAAGAATAAGTATCATAAGTAATATCTAAAGAATAAATTTGATTATCAATAATAGGTTTAGAAGCAATAATAAAATCATCTAAATACTTTTTAATCAAACTTTCTATTTCCTGATTAAGAATAGAATAGCCAGTATAAGGATAATGAATATTTACTTTATAAGTATAATCAGGCGCTATTTCTTCTATCTTTTTTTCAGTATCTAACTGATTAGACGCTATTAAAGAAACAGAATGAAAAGTATAGATATCTTTTTTTAGAAACAAAAAATAAATGAAAGTAAGAAAAAGACAAAACAATAATAGAATAAACAAATATTTTTTCAAGAGTATCACCTATTTTAATAGATGAAAAAAGTATGAAAAAAAGTACTGTTTATTTAGTACTTTCTAACAAAGATTCATATTTATCTTTTATATGACTAATACTAGCACAACTCATAAAACAAATAACGGCATTTTGGTATTTTAGTAATTTATCAACATCATCTTCTCCAATGATTTCGCCATCAGGAATATCTTTAAGAACTAAAGAAGAAGTAATACCTGGATAGTCTTCTTGTTTTTCACGGTTACAATCAATTTCTGTCATAAATACTTTATCAGCAATTTTTAAACTATCTGCAAATTCTTTGGTGAAAGCTGCTGTTCTAGAATAAGTATTAGGTTTAAATACTGCAATTAATTTTTTATCAGGATACTTTGCTCTAGCCGCTTCTAATGTCACTTTAATTTCTGTTGGATGATGAGCATAATCATCAATCGTTACAATATCACCAAATGTTTTTAATGAAAATCTTCTAGCTGCATTTTTAAAACTGGAGAATAGCCTTTGAATATCTTGAGTATTAACACCCAAATAGATGCAAACAATAATACAAGCTAAACTATTTAAAACCATATGATTTCCATATAGTGGGATTGTAAATTGTCCTAAAAATTCTTTTTCATGGTATACATCAAAACTGCTTCCTATATCATTAACAGCAATATTTTTAGCTACATATTCATTAGCATCATCAAAGCCATAAAAAATAACCTTTTTATCAAAATTAATTTTTCTAATATTTTCATTATCACCACATGCAACAATCATATCTTTTGTTTGATGAGAAAACTGTTCAAAGGTATGGATGATATCATTAATATCACGATAGCATTCTGTATGCTCTAACTCAATATTAGTAATTACTGATATGGTTGGGTGATATGCTAAAAAGTGACGATTAAATTCATCAGATTCTATTACGAATAATTCATTTGTATCATTAGCATGACCTCTACCATCACCAATAAAATAATTACAACCATAGATAGAATTTAAAACATGACTAATTAAAGAAGAAGTTGTAGTCTTTCCATGAGTACCACTAATAGAAATAGTTTTAAACTTATCTGTTAATTCTCCAATAATTTCATTGTAAGCTTTTACAGTAAGTCCTAACTCTTTTACTCTTTTTAATTCTTTATGATCTTCACTAAGAGCCTTAGAATAAGTAACAATCGTATCAGAATCAATTTCATGATTTCCATCATAATAAATAGGAATTTTTCTATCATCTAATCCAATTTCTGTAAATTTCCATTCTTTAACATCATCGTAACCTGATACACTATTTCCTAAATCATGGAGTAAACAAGCAAGTGTTGCCATACCAGAACCTTTAATACCTAAACAATAATATTTCATATAATCACTTCCTAATTTAATTATACAAATTAAGAATATAATTTACAACCAAATTAAATATTTTTCATAAGTTTTGTTTTTTCTCTTTCCTGTATTTTATTTAATGTTCTTTTATAACATGCTTCAATAGCTTGGGAAGATAGTCCCCTCATTTTAGCTAAATAGGAAAATGTTTTAGGTTCATCGTCATAAAGTCCTAAAATTTCAATTACTACATTCTTTTGTTTTTCTGTAAGATAAGTAAGGGAAGATAGAAAATCATTTATAAAGAAACTGCTAGTAATATCTTCTTCTATATTTCTGTTATCAGAAATTAACTCACCTACCAAATCAATATGTCCTATATTTTCGGATGGTTCTTCAAAAAAATAATGAGTATCTGTTAATTTTTCAACAGATAATACTTTATCCTTAAAACAATATAAATTTATTTTTTCAAGTTCTAGCATTATTTTCATGTGGTTACCAAACAAATTATATTTATTTTTTTCTTTATCAATCCACTCTAATTTTTCTTCTAGACTCTTTTCTCTACCATGATTTAAATAAAATAAGTTGTTTTCTAGTGAATAATTTCTAGCAAAACTATATTTTCCAACAGATATTTTTACCACTACAGAATTTTTTCTAATGTACCTTAGCATATAAAGCTTTAAATAAGGATAAATAAAAGTTGTAAAAGAAGCACGATTCTTATCATATTCTTTATATTTATCTAAGAAAGCTTGACACCCCTCTTGGTATAAATCATCAAATTCTATACCTAATTCTTTTGTATATTTATAATAATCAGTTGCCATTTTTTTAATTAGATCTTTAATTTTATCAAATAATTCTTCTTGATTCATATAAACAACCCCTACTATCTATTTTTTCATTTCATTATGAATTTTTTCTATACTCTTTTTATATATCTTATACGCACCCTGATAAGATAAATCAGTTGCTTTACCTATATCACGAAAAGTACTAGGTTTTCCCTGATAAAATCCGATAGCCATTTCTACTATCTTTCTGCTTCTATCATCAAGCCTTGAAATCATACTTTTAATACTATCACATAAACTAGAATCTATAATTTCTTCTTCCATATTGTTAGTAACTAGCATATCTTCTCTTATACTAGATAAAGATAACATATATGCTTTAAAGTATAAAAAGTTTAATTTTCTTAAATACAAAACAAGTTCAGGAGTAATAGAATGCTTTATTATCTGTTTTTCTTCTAATGTCTTTATTAAATAAGAAATAGGTGCTTCTTTTCCATGATTTTTGTAATACTTTAAATCTATTTCCATTACGGTATGAATTTCTAAAACCCGAAATTCTGGTGTTTTAACTCCAAAACTATTAGCTGTGATATAGCGTAACATTTCACATTTAATATATTTAGAAACATATGAATAAGAAAGACCAATATTATCTGAATGATGATAAGCCTTTAATAATCCAATCATGCCCTCTTGATACAAATCGTCAAATTCTATTCCTAGAAAAGAAAATTGACTGGCATAATTTGATGCTTCTTCTTCAATACAAGACATATACTTATTTAATATTTCTTCTACTACTTTCATAATAACCCCTTTTCTATCGGCATATTATAGCATGAAACTAAGAAAAAAACAATCTAGAGATTTTCCAGATTGTTTGTAGTTTCTTTCTTTTTTCAAATTTATTTCTTATAGATAACAAAAGATACACCTTTCTTATTATGATTTTTAATCACAATATCACATTTCATCATCGTAAGAGTTTTCTTCACAATAGATAATCCTAAACCAAATTCACCTTTCACACCCTTTCTAAAAGGGACAAATATTCCTTCGATTAAATCATTATCGATATTAGGACCATCATTATATACGGTAATTTGATTCTTCTTAACAGTAATTTTAATTTCTTTTTCTGCATAACGAACAGCATTATTTAATAGGTTATCAATAATAGTTTCCCAAGAATCTACTGTTCCTAAAAACTTAGTATGGTTAGAAAACTGAACGACAAAGTTAATATTTGTATTTCGGTATTTGAATTTTTCTACTGAAGTATTTATAATTTCTTCAATATCAACTTCCTTTAATTCAAGGGCTTTTAAATCTTTAAAATAATCAAGTTTATTTAGGTAAAGTAAGGAGTGTACTTTATTTTCTAGTTTTATTGTTTGCTCTTTTATAATTTTTAAAGCATTATTACTATCTTCAACACCATCTTCAACTGCTTCAACATAAGACTCAATCACAGTAAGGGGGGTCTTAAAGTCATGAGAAATGTTTTGATACATTTGATTACGGTATTCTTCCTGATTTTTTAAAGAAATTCTCATATCTTCAATAGCAAGTTCCAAAGACCTAATTTCATCATCTGCACTATCTTCTATGGTATGATTATATGTATCATCATCTATATGGTCGATTTTATTCTTTAATTTTTCTATTTTCTTAACAACAACACTACTCCATGAAATAAGAATAAAAGATACAATAATAAGAGTTAAAAAAATAATTGGAAAAATATGGGACCATGAATCTTTTTTGCATCTTATAATATAAGAATTATTGGTAAATGCCACTCTTTGTATAGAATCATTCATGGTAGTATAATAATAGTATTTTTGACCACGGTAATAAAAATTACCATAAGTACCTTTAATAAGGGAAAGAAAATCTGATACTTTTCCATTTTTAACTAATTCATTAAAGTTATCACTATAAGATAAAACATCATTATAAACATAGATATAACCAATTTCACTAGAAATAGAATTATCTATAATATCTTCGTCTAAAAAATCTAATGGTTGTTTTAAATAATTATATAAATTCTTTTCATAGATAGGTAGCATTGTGTTTGGTAAAATAATACCTACTGATATTAAAATAATACTAAAAGCAATAATAATAGTAGATAATAATTGATGACTTAATTTACTTTTAATGTACTTCATGATAAACGATATCCATAGCCATATACGGTATTTACATTTAATTTTTTCATTTTTTTACGTAATCTTCTAATTAAATCATCAACTACACGGTCACTTCCAAAGTAATCATCACCCCATACACTATTTAGGATTTCATCTCTAGAAAAACTTTTATTTTTATTATTCATGAGTAGGAGTAATAAATCAAATTCGAGTGTTGTTAATTTGATTTCTTTTTCATTTTCAGAAACAATTCTTCTATCAATATCTATTTTATAATCTAAATACTGTAAAATATGATTATCACTTTCTTTATAAACTCTTTTTATGATATTGTTTACTCTAAGCACTAATTCTTTAGGAGAATAAGGCTTGGTAATATAATCATCACTTCCTAATTCAAGTCCAATAATTTTATCTAAATCTTGGTCTCTAGCAGAGGTAAAAATAACTGGTACTAGAGAATTATTCTCTCTAATTTTTTTGATAATATCATAACCACTAATTTCATCACCTAGCATAATATCTAAGATATAAAGATGAATAGTATCAGAGTTATTTTCTATATAATTTAAAGCATCTTGACCTTTATAAAAGGTAACCACTTCGTAGGAAGCTTTTTCTAAATATGTTTTAATTAGATTAGATAAGTCTACTTCATCTTCAACCAAACAAACACGATACATTCTAACACCACCTATAGTTAGTATAGCACTAATTTATTTTCTTTTCTATATTCTTCACTCTCCAATCTGATAAGTTTATAGTAGGAGTTTTTTATTTATAAAATTTCATTGATTTTTTTTATTTCGTTATTTAATAATTTTACTATCACTTCCTTTCATGTTTTCAGTATAGTAAAAGAATGTGAAAAGAATATTAAATAATAATGGGAAATTATGGGAAAAGAAAAAACTAATACTTGAAGATCGTGTTCAAATATTAGTTTTATATTAAATTATTCAATGACAAATGGGTCAGAACTTGTTCCACTTCCCGTTGCCAGTGTGTCAGCATTCAGGATAATAACTGGACGGACGGCGATAGTATCAGAGACAGGGCTGGTGTTGATGAAACCCTCCGTATAAACGTACCAAACAGTTGAATACGGACTCGAGAAGCCGGCGGGGCTCATCGTCCACCAATAGATAGCTGGATTATTTAAATAATAATTACTATTACTTTGAACATAATAACCTCCAGCATATACTACCTCATCATATGTAAGTAATCCTACACTTGTATTAACTAAACCTTTTCCATTACCATCAGTTGAACATTTAAAATCTGGGGTATATTTATTATAAGTAGTCATTGTAGCATTTCCTGATGTCCAACTATCAGATTGTTTTACTTTTGCTTGTTCACAATAATAAGCTCCACTTACTACTTTACTAGCTAAATTAGTCTTGCTTCCGATATTTGTTTGATACCAGCTTTCTAGTTGAGTCTTAGCTTGGCTATTTGTATAATACATATATGTATAATTATTATTGTTAGAATTAAATGCATATTTAGTATTATTATTGATTCCATCTTGCATTACGATTCTTATCGTTCCATCTTCATTTACTCTTACTATTCTCCATGTGAAGCCAGCAAATGATACATAATTATTTTCTACATTTCCTCTAAAGTAATAAGTTGCTTCTCCTGTATTTGTAGCAGTTGATTTATATAATCCATTTGCATCACTTGTATTGTTTGATGATGTTGTTAGTGTTGGATTAGCTGTAATTACTGTGTTTTTCATAATTTCATTT
>UQOS01000041.1 GCA_900542735.1 uncultured Mycoplasmatota bacterium
TTAATAACTAATAAACATAAATCACTTCTATCAATTGCTTTTAAACTTCTAAGTAAGCTATATTTTTCAACACTTTCAAATACTTTACCCTTTTTTCTCATACCAGCAGTATCAATAAGCAAAAATTCTTCGCCATTATATTTCATCACTGTATCTATCGCATCTCTTGTTGTACCAGCATTATTAGAAACAATTACTCTTTCTTCATTAAGAAGTGCATTAATTAAACTACTCTTACCTACATTAGGTCTACCAATAACTGAAAACTTTAATCTAGTATCTTCTTCTATTTCGTCATATTCATGAAAATCACTAGTAATTCTATTTAATAATTCATAAATTCCAATATTATGTTCTGCACTAATTAAAATATAATCATCAAATCCAAGTTCATAAAAGTCATATAAATGATCTCTACTTTCTTTACTATCTGTCTTATTAATAGCAACAATTACCCTTTTACCACTCTTACGCAGCATATCACGAACAACTTTATCATTAGCAGTAATTCCTTCTTTTCCATCGACAATAAATATAACGACATCTGCTTCTTCTATAGCTATTTCAGCTTGAATCTTAATTTCATCATTAAATAATTCTTGACTAACATCGATTCCACCAGTATCAATTAAATCAAATCTATAATTATTAAAAGTAACTTCACTATAAATACGATCTCTAGTAACACCAGGTGTATCTTCAATAATAGAAACCTTACTTCCTACTAAACGATTAAATAAGGTACTTTTTCCAACATTAGGTCTTCCTACTAAAGCAACAGTTGGTAAATTCATACGAACCACTCCCTTAAACTGAGCTTATTTTATCATACTTTTAAAAATATTGCTAGTATTAATTTATCATGAATAAAGTTATAACTCATAAACTAGTATAGGTGATAAAATGAGAATTATAGCTCAAAAAACAGATATTTTAAATAATGAAGAATTTATAAAAAATGCTACTACAAAAGATTACATTTATGGTATTACTATCAATGTAGCATTAACAAAAGATAATAAAATACTAACTTATTTACCAGCTAATATTGAAGCAAGTATCAACACAATAGAAAATAGTACATATGATGAATTAAATAACTTTGAATTAGATTTACTGGAAAATACTCTAAATAACTTAAATCAAAAAAACTATAATAAACTAATATACTTAAACATTAATCCTTTTAAAACTGGCCCATTAACAGATGAAAATATAGAAGAAACTACTAGAAGAATGAATTTGTATCTAGATAAAATAAAGAAAATAATTGATGAATACCCGAATTTAAAAATAAATCTCCACAGTATTAATCGTAGTTTAGTTACTATCATGAAACAGAAAATAAAAAATCATCAAATAGGCTATATCATTAATAATAATGATCTTAACTTTATTGATGTTAACTATTATATCGTAATTATGAATGTCTTTAACGATACCATTATCGATATCTTAGTAAAAGAAAAGAAAGAAATAAATTTATATATTAGTAGCGACTACTATTTATCATTTGTATACAATCATTATGTAGGTAAAAAATCTACTCACTATCGAAAAGAAATTTTTAAAGATTTAGGAATTGTTACAAGTTATCCTAATATAATCTACCGAACTTTTAAAGATTCTATATAAGTCAAACGAACACAACCAATAAAAAAAAATTCATACATTATACTAGGTGATAGGTATGAATTTCATCAAAGAAGAGATGAATACGATTTTAAAAAATGACCCCTCAATTCACTCTATAATAGAAGTATTTTTATATCCAAGTTTTAAAGTAAAGCTATATTATAAAATCTCTCATTTTCTATATAAAAGGAAAAGATTCCTAATAGCTAGAATAATCTCCGAAAAAGCAAAAAGAAAAACAGGAATAGAAATTCACCCTGGTGCTACCATAGGAAAAAATTTATTTATTGATCATGGTATGGGTGTAGTAATAGGTGAAACCTGTGTAATTGGTGATAATGTTACACTATTCCATGGTGTTACTCTAGGTGGAACAGGAAAAGAAAAAGGAAAAAGACACCCCACGATTGGAAATAATGTCTTTATTGGGAGTGGAGCTAAAATACTAGGAAATATTACGATTGGTAACAATGTAAAAATAGGAGCTAATAGCGTTATTTTAGAAAGTATTCCAGATAATGTAACAGTAGTAGGAATACCTGGAAAAATCATAAAGCATCATACTACATAGTTACTAAAATACCATGGTTTAGAATATCATTAACTTGTTCTCCAAAGATAACTTTCCCATATTCAAAAAAGTGAATATCATCTATTACATTTTCTATTTCAGTATAGAAATTACCATGATAATAAATTTTTTCACCACTTACCATATCAGAATCTGGAAACTGATATAATATGGTAGAATTTAATAACATCGTAATATTAAAATCACCACTTCCATAATCATCAACATTTTCAAAATCTAAAATATATAAACCTCTCTGCCAAAAAATATCGACATTATAAAAGCCATGAAATTCATAATCAATTTGATGTTTTAACTCATGATTTAATAATTTAAAAAAGTTTTTCATTTCAACCTCTGTTTGAAACTTATGGCTAGTTAAATAATAAATCGTAAAATGCTCGTTATCTATAAAATCAACTTTCAAGAATATCACCTATAATAAAATATGAAAAAATATAAAGAAAGAAACAAAAAATTATACTAATTAAAACAATACTATCTTTTATTTATAAAATATAAGGAGATACTGATTTTTCAGTATCTCCTTATATTTAATTTATTTTTCGTTTAATAACCAATCTACTACATTCATTTTTTGAATACCATTATAATCTGTTTCTAAATCCATATCTAAAGTTAATAATATCTTAGGATAATGGTCTCCGGTTTTTTGTAAGGATTTTAGTTCTCTTTCTAAAACTTTCTCATCTCTTACAGTCAAGGCAACTTGATAATATTTCAAACCATCTCTGTTTTCAGCAACAAAATCAATTTCCAAATCATCAACTTTACCAACATAAACTTTATAGCCTCTTCTAAGTAGTTCAAGATATACTATATTTTCTAATATATGTCCCATATCACTATCAGCTTTTTTACCTAAGAAATAACTTCTTAATCCAGAATCCACAACATAATATTTATAATCTCTAACTAAAAGATTTTTTCCTTTCACATCAAATCTTTCAGCCTTATAAATTAAAAAGCTTTCTAAAAAAGAAGTTATATAATTTTCTACTGTATGATTACTAGTAGATATACCCTTACTAGTTAAAGTATCGCTTATTTTCTTAGTTGAAATAGGGTTACCTATACTATCAAATATAAATTTTAAAACACCTTCAAGCAACATTTTATCTGTTATATTATTTCTGAACATAATATCTTTGTATACTATAGTAGAAAATATACCATCTAAATATGTATCAACACAATTTGGATTATCTTTTAATATTTCAATATTTCCAGGCATTCCACCATTTTTCATATACTGTAAAAATAACTGTTGATAATCATGATTATCAAATGCCATTACATATTCTTTAAAAGATAGTGGTAGCATTTTTATTTCTATATATCTACCAGACAACAATGTTGCTAATTCACCAGATAAAAGATAAGCATTTGAACCAGTTACATATACATCAACATTTTTTTTAATATATAAACTATCTACAGCCTTCTGAAATTCTGAAACATTTTGAACTTCATCTAAAAATACATAATACTTCTGTTTTAAAGTAATTCTGTTATTTATATATTTATATAATTGTTTATAATCTTGAAAATCATAGTCAGCATCTTCTAAATTAATATGTATTATTTGATCATCATTTACTCCGATTTCCTTTAAATATGCAATAAACAACTCAAATAAAGTAGATTTTCCACATCTTCTAATACCAGTTACTACTTTAATTAAATCTTTATCTTTCCATTTTTTTAATTCTTCAAGATATTCAGGTCTTTGTATCACAATATCACCTCTGAAATAAATATATATGAATTTATCAAAAAAGTCAAGTTTTGGAAAAAAATTTCCAAAACTATCAAAAATCGACAAGAATTGGAAAATGATATTTTGATAATAAACTAAGAATAAAAAAAGATACCGATAATAAAATCAATATCTAAATCTAAAAATTTTATATAGTTTCAACAACTAAGTTTTCTATTTTCTTTAATACTTCTTCTTTTCCTAATTTCGTAATACTAGAAAATAAAATCAAATCATCTCCTACTACTAAATCCAAAGTATCTAAAATTAATTTTTTATTTTTTTCTAATTTACTAGAACCAACTTTATCAACTTTAGTAGCTACGATCGTAACAGGAATATTATAATACTTTAAAAAATTATACATAAGCTTATCATCTTCAGTAGGTTTATGACGAAAATCAACTAGCATAAATACACGAATTAATTCATCTCGCTTCTCTAAGTATTCTTCTATCATTTTTCCAAACTTTTCTTGGATTTTTTTATTAACAGCAGCATAACCATAACCAGGCACATCAACTAAATAAAAGCTATTATTCGCAAGATAAAAGTTTAAAGTTTGTGTTTTCCCAGGTTTTCCTGAAGTATAAGCAATATTTTTTCTACCAACTAGGGTATTAATAAAACTACTTTTACCAACATTACTTCTTCCTACTAACATAAATTCTGGAAGATCAGTTTCTGGATATTGACTACGCCTTACAGCTTGTACCGTTAAACTAACATCTGTAATTTTCATTTTTTCACCTCTAATCTAAAGACTTTAAATATTCCTGACAAGCATAATCCAAATCTTGAATCAAGCACTCAGCTTCATCCATCGTACTAACCTTAGCACCACTTGCCATCTTATGTCCACCACCATTATATCTTTCAGCAATCGTATTAATGATAGGGCCACGACTACGAATATTAATTTTAATAATATCATTTTTAACATCTTCTGTAATTGCTAACCAAACTAAAACTTCTTCAATATAATTAAAGTTATTAATCATATTACCACCACTAGCAACATCAGCATGAAAAGTATCTAAAACATCTTCTGTAATTTTAATATAACCAACGCCATGTTCAGTAACTTTCATATTCTGTGCCATATACCCTTGAAGTCTTACTTCATTTAAAGGACGCATATATAAATCAGAATGTAATTCAAAAACACTTAAATCATAATCTTTTACTACTCTACTAACAATAGAAAATGTATTCGCAGTAGTATTATTAAACATAAAACGATTGGTATCAGATACTAATCCCTGATATAATTTTTGCATAATTTCTTTATTTGCTTTTAACTTCGTTTTATAAATCATTTCCATGATAATTTGGCAAGCAGAAGAACTTTTATCATCAATATACTCCAAATCACAAAATTCTTCTACATAAGGGTGATGGTCTATTTTTATTTTATAAGAAAAATCATCTATATTACTACAATCTACTCTTTTTTTATCAGGAGTATCTACAATAATTAAAAGTGTATTTTTAAAATCACCTTCATAATGGTCTAACTTTCCTAAATAAGAAAATTTTCCACCACCACTACCAACAGCATAAACATTCTTTTTTGGAAAAGTCTCTAAAATGGCATCTCTTAAGCCAATTTGACTAGCCATAGCATCGGGATCTACTCCAATATGTCTAGCAATTACGATATTATCATACTTTTTTATAGCTTTATAAATTTTTCGAAACATAATTTTTTTCCTATTCTATTCTCCAATTAGAGATAATGTATCAAGAGCTATCATTAATTCTTCATTTGTTGGAATACTATAACAGATAATACTAGAATCATCAGTAGTAAGTTTAACTTCTTCCCCACGAATTTGATTCTTTTCTAAATCCACTTTTACTCCTAAACAAGCAAGTTTTTCCATAATGGCAAGTCTTGCTTCACTAGCATTTTCGCCAAGTCCAGCAGTAAAGCATAAAATATCACAGCCACCAAGTTCAACATAGTATTGGGCAATATAATTTACGACTGTTTTAACGTATTTATCAAATGCTAATTTGCATCTTTCATTTCCAGCTACTACTCCAGCATAGATATCTCTAAAATCACTACCTACACCACTGATACCTAAGAAACCTGATTTTTTATTTAAATCATTCATCACTTCATCTACTGTCATATCACATTTATTCATAATATAAGGAATAATAGATGAATCAATATCACCACTACGAGTACCCATCATAATACCAGCAAGAGGTGTAAATCCCATAGTAGTATCAACACATTTTCCATCCTTTACTGCTGAAATGCTTCCACCACTTCCTAAGTGACAAATGATAGCTTTATAAGTATCACGACCTAAAATTCTAGGAATTTGTTTACTAATATAACAGTGACTAGTTCCATGGAAACCATATTTACGAACACCATAATTAGTATACCATTCATAAGGAACTGGATAAATATATTCTTTCTTTTCCATAGTTTGATGGAAAGCAGTATCAAATACTCCAACCATAGGAACATTAGGAAGTGCTTTTCTAACAGCTTCTATTCCTAAAATATTAGCAGGGTTATGTAAAGGTGCTAAATCAGAATATTTTCTTAAATCTTCTACTACTTCATCAGTAATCATAACACTAGTTTTATATTTATCTCCACCATGTACTAAACGATGACCAATACCATCAATTTCATCTAAACTAGAGATAATACCAATAGAAATCAAACGTTCTAATAAAACTTCTACCGCAACCGTATGATTAGGCATAGATACTTCTTCACGAATCTTTTCTCCATTATATTTAATAGTGTAAAAGCTTCCATCCAAGCCAACTCTTTCAAAATAACCAGAAGCAATACATTCTTTTGTATTCATTTCGAATAAACTAAACTTTAAAGAACTGCTTCCAGCATTAATAGACATTATTTTCATATCTTTCCTTCTTTCTAACACTATTATTATACTATAGAAGTAGAAAGTTTAAAAGAAAAAAGAAGCTAATGCTTCTAAATTATAAGTAAAAACAAGAATGAAAACAGTAAAACTCTATCTAGTACCAAATCTAGCACCAAGTTTTTTCTGTAAATCTTTAGCTGCTAACGCTCTAGCACTAACTTGATTTTTTTCTAAAGGAGTAACCTCAGCTAAAGTAAGTCCATTAGGTAGTTCAAATATTTCATCAAAACCAAAGCCATTATTTCCTCTTCTAGTAGTAGAAATAAAGCCATCTAGAATACCTTCTCCAACGATATATTCACTACCATCATAATATACTAACTCACATACTACTTGAGCTTCTCTTGAATTACATTTATTTACTTCATTTATTAAATATTCATTACGTTCTTCATCTGTTGCCTCATTTCCTAAAAAGCGATGAGTCATAACTCCAGGAAAACCATCTAAAGTTTTAATACATAATCCAGAATCATCAGCTATTGTTGCTTCTTTAGTAAGATTATATATCTCAAAAGCTTTTTTCTTAGCATTTCCCAAAAAAGTATCTTGATCTTCTTCAACATCTATCTGAATATTTTTCTCTTTTAATGAATATAGTGGATATTCCTTTAATATTTTTTTAATTTCTTCTAACTTTCCTTTATTATTTGTCGCAATAATCATAAAACCGCCTTAAAAATTAACAATATATTTTATAAACTATTCCTCTGTACTATCAACAAAAGAATAAGCATCTCTTGCAATCATTAACTCTTCATCAGTAGCAACAACATAGACTGGAATAGATGAATTATCAGTAGTAATAATTCCCTCATTTCCCTTTCTAACAATCATCCTATCATTTTTTTCACTATCAAGAATAATACCAAGAGAAGTTAATTTCTTTAAAGTCTCTCCACGAATAATACTATCGTTTTCTCCACCACCAGCAGTAAAGCAAATTGCATCAACTTGGCCATTTAATTTTACATAGTATTTAGCGATATAATCAACTATTTTATTAGTATACATATCAAAAGCAAGTTTTACTTTTTCTTCTCCAGCTTCGAAAGCACGGTCCAAATCTCTTAAATCGCTCATACCAGCAACACCTTCAAGTCCACTTTCACGATTTAACATACTATCTATCTTTTCTAGATTGTAACCTGTCTTCTTCATAGCATAGGAAATTAACGTATAATCAATATCACCACTACGAGTACCCATCATAATACCAGCATTAGGAGTAAATCCCATAGAAGTATCAATACATTTTCCTTGCTTTACAGCAGATATACTAGCTCCATTACCAATATGACATATAATTAGATTAGGAATTTTACCTAAAATATCAGTCATTTTTTCAGTAATAAACTTATGACTTAAACCATGGAATCCATATTTACGAATATGGTACTTAATATACCATTCATAAGGAACAGGGTATAAATAATCTTCTTCTTTTAATGTTTGATGAAAAGCTGTATCAAAACAACCTACTTGAATACTTGTTGGAATAGCCTTTTGAAATGCTCTAACACCAATTAAATTAGCAGGATTATGTAGAGGAGCCAAATCAGAAATATTTTCAATTTCATGAATTACCCTATCATTCATAATTACACTACTAGAATATAAGTTACCACCATGAACAATACGATGACCAACTGTTTTAATTTCATCAAGTGAATTAATAACACCTTGCTCTAATAATTCTTTTAATAAAGCATTAACAGCATCTTCATGGTCATTCAAAATAATATCTTTTTGAATTTTTTCTTCTCCTATACGAATACTTAAATTAGAACCATCAAGACCAATTCTATCCATAGTTCCTTTCATTAAGACTTTCTCTTCTGGCATTTCATATAAACGAAATTTTAAAGTAGAACTACCAGCATTTACAGATAATACTTTCATATCTCTCTCTCCTTTAATTTATTATACTATCTATAAAATTCAAAAAGCAATACAAATTTAAAATTAGTAATAATTATGGTGTAATGTCTTATTTAGTTGGTGCTAAAACAATACGATATGAAATGTTTGCATTCACACCACCAACATAGTCGTTGAATGCAAAGACGCCAGCAGCAGAACCGAGGTTCCAATCACCGCCATGTCCAAACCATGGATTAGAAAAATTAGCAAAGTAAGCATAATCTTTGGACCAACTAGATTTACTTCTAGTATTATTGTTTGAATCTTTTTCATTTCCAAATGGTCCCATCTCTCCCGTTGCATCTCCTAAAATTCGATTATTATAATTCGTATTTACTGTTGATGTGTACTTATCCCAATATTTTGAATAAGCACTATCACTAAAGAAATTAGAATATAAACTAGTTATATCACTTGATCCTCCTACAGTTGTTGCTCCTGTTGTATATCCCATTACATATTCAAATGAGCCACCACTCATATCATAAATTCCACTATAATTACTAGTTGTAGATGCTACTGTTGAATTTGGATTTAAATAATTAATTGTATATGTTCCATCTCTTCCTAAACTTGTAGACTCATTTCTATTTCCTTCTATACTTGGCCCACCATTACAACTTAAAATAGGTTCTTCTGTTCCAGCATAACCGGTTATATATGCACTATTATTATTAATTCTTACACTTGTTTTTGAACCATATTTTGAATGTTGTAAGTATGCTACTGAACCCCATTCAGTATTCTTCATCATATGACTATCTAAATCACGTTTGTAGTCATAACTATTTTTAAACATATTTCCTACTGTAATACTTCTCCAACTATAAACATTTGGTTTTATTATGATTTTACTAGTATCCACACTATTTACTT
>UQOS01000042.1 GCA_900542735.1 uncultured Mycoplasmatota bacterium
TCATCTGGTCTAAGTGATATTTGTCTAAAAGTTCCATCAGCCATTCTAGATAAAGCAGCTAAAGGTTCTCCTTGACTTCCAGTACATAAGAAGCATACTTCACTAGGTTTTAAGTTTTTAGCTTCTTCTGGTGTGATAATAATTTCTTTGTGGTCAATATAACCACCTTCAATTGATATTTTAATATTATTGTCCATGCTTCTACCAAAAACACAAATCTTACGATTATGTTTAAAGCAAGTTTCTACAATATGTTTTAATCTATAAATATTAGAAGCAAAAGTAGCAATAATAATACGATTAGAAGTATAAGTATCAAAAATATCAGTTAAAGCACTATCTACTTTTGATTCACTTATTGACATACCTTCATTTAAAGCATTGGTAGAATCACTAATTAATAAATCTACTCCTCTTTTACCAAGTTCAGCCATTTTATGTAAATCAGCCATTGGTCCAATTGGCGTTAGATCAAATTTAAAGTCACCAGTTGTAACGACACTACCATTTGGTGTTTTTAGATAGATTCCATGAGAATCGGGTATTGAATGCGTTGTTCTAAAAAATTCAATTTCAAAATGCTTAAATTTTAAAATATCTTTATCTGTATAAGCATAAAGATTATCATAACGAATATTGCGATCCTGTAGTTTAATCGCAATTAATTCCTTTGCTTGTTTAGGAGCATAAATAGCTGGTATATTTACAGTTTGTAGAATAAAAGGTATAGCTCCTATATGATCCTCGTGACCATGAGTAATAATTAAGCATTTAATTTTATCTTCATTTTGTTTTAAAAATGTATAATCTGGTAAGACATAGTCTATTCCAAAAAGTTCTCCCTCTGGAAAACGAATTCCCGCATCAATAATAACAATTTCATCTTCATGCATTAAACAATACATGTTTTTTCCGACTTCTCCTAATCCACCTAAAACAATAATTTTTGTTTCAGTGTTAGGTTTCATTTTTAATTTTCTCCTTTCTTAAGTTCAAGTAAAACGAACTAACTGCTATAAATTATACTATTTTTTTAGGAGTTTGTCTATCTTTTGACAAATTTTAGTATTAAACTGTCAAATTTAGTAATCTTTTTCTTGAGGTGTTTGATTTTTTATTTGTGAGATAGTATACTTTAAATATAAAATATATTTGGTGGTGATACTTTTGGATTTTTGTGTTCCAGATAATGGAAATGTAAAGGAGAATACTACAGATAATTTGTTTCATTTAACATTTGTTGATTTAGAGGCATTTGAAAAAGCTTATTTAGTATCTTCTGAATATAATGATCATTTTGTTAGAAATAACTTAATGAAGGGATTTAGTTTACATCATGATACTAGAAAAGTTATTTTACCTGATATAGAAGAAGCAATAAAATCAAGATAAAGACTAGGAATTAGTCTTTTTTTTTGATATAATTTTTTATACTGGAGGGTTAAAGAATGGGATTATTTGATAGAATTAAAAATATGTTTACAAAGGAAGAAACGAAAGAGGTTTCTAGTAATCAGAGTAATATAGAAAAAAATATAGCTGATAATATTTTAGTAGATAATAGTGAAGTAGAAAAAGTAAATAATGAGAAAGTAAAAGTTTACGAAAAAGGTTTATCAAAAAGTCGTAAGGGTTTTGTTTCTAATTTGATTAGTCTTACATCTCGTTACAATAAAGTAAATGAAGAATATTTTGATGAATTAGAAGAGATATTAATTATGGCTGATATTGGTGTCAATACGGTTATGGAATTTATGGATCGTTTACGTGAACGTGTAAGGCGTGAAAAAATAGATGATCCTAATTTATTAAAAGAGGTAATTGTTGATGAATTATTTATTATTTATGTTAATGATGATATTTTAGAAAGTAAAATTCATTATAGTGAGAGTGGTCCAACTGTTTTACTTTTTGTAGGAGTAAATGGTGTAGGAAAGACAACTACGATAGGAAAACTTGCATGGAAGATGATACAAGAAGGCAAGAAAGTATTATTGGTTGCTGGAGATACTTTTAGAGCAGGAGCAACTAAACAATTAGAAGAATGGGCAAATAAAATTGGAGCTGGTTTCTATGGAAAAGAAGAAGGTAGTGATCCTGCTAGTGTTGTCTATGATGGCTTAGAAATTGCGAAAAATGAAAATTATGATGTTGTTTTTATTGATACAGCTGGAAGACTTCAAAATAAAGTTAATTTAATGAAGGAACTTGAAAAAGTAAATCGTGTGATTGATACTCAAATACCAGGTGCTCCTCATGAAACATTGTTAGTAATTGATGCAACAACAGGACAAAATGGTATTAGTCAAGCAAAAAGCTTTAAAGAAATTACGAATATTACGGGTATTGTTTTAACGAAATTAGATGGAACTGCTAAAGGTGGTATCGTTTTAGCAATTAAAGAAGAAGTAAACATTCCAGTTAAATATATAGGACTTGGTGAAGCCAAAGAAGATTTACAAGTATTTGATATTGAAAATTATATTTATGGTCTTTTTAAAGATATGATGTAGGTGAATTATGGATAAAAAAATATATCTTAATAATTTATATGATTATTACTATTTACTTTTAACAGATAACCAAAGAGCTTATTATGAAGATTATTATTTTAAGGATTTATCGTTATCTGAAATAGCTACTAATAATCAGGTAAGTAGAAA
Organism: uncultured Mycoplasmatota bacterium; assembly: GCA_900542735.1. GTDB lineage: Bacteria > Bacillota_I > Bacilli_A > RF39 > UBA660 > Alloscybalousia. Next base: position 2,664 of record UQOS01000042.1, read on the forward strand.
TGCTGTTCATGGGCAGATTAAAAATGTAGTAGAAAAGTTAGAGTTTTATGAAGAAACTTTAGAATTATATAAGAAGAGTAAAAAGATACAAGAGTTGATTCAAAATATTGATCCTGATTTGAGGAAAAAGATAGAAGAATTAATTTAGTTGGAGGGGTATTTATGTTTGATAAAATTATTTATATAGGTGATACTGATGTTGATATTAAATTAAATGATAGTACGAATTTTCATAGTGATATTATGAATATGCCTATTGTGTTACAAGATGATACAAAATCTATTTTAGCAGAGATTAAAGATTTACATTCTGATTATGTAAAAGCTAAAATGTTAGGTGAATTAGTAAATGGTAAGTTTATTGGAGGAATTTTAAGAAAACCTAGTATTGATGCTAGTATTCGTTCTTTAACAGAATCAGAACTTACTTATATTTTAGGAGAAGAAAAAAAGGGTAATTTATTACTTGGTATTAGTCCTTTTTATAACTCTAAACAGATTTATGTTGATATGAATGAATTATTTAGTAAACACATTGGTATTATTGGAAATACTGGTAGTGGTAAGAGTTGTGGAATAGCTAGAATTATTCAAAATATTTTTAATAATCCAAATTTTATTCCATATCGTTCTAATTTCTTTATATTTGATTCATCAGGTGAATATTATTCTGCTTTTTCTAAGATTAATAGTATTAATCCTAATTATAATTATCGTTTTATTACTACTAACAGTAATAGTCCTTATGATGGTGAATTACTTCGTATTCCTATATGGTTATTAAGTGTTGAAGATATTGCTTTATTATTATCTGCGACTACTCATACCCAATTATCTATTATAGAAAAAACATTAAAGTTAGTTAGAATTTTTTCCCAGTCAGATGCAACTGTTGTTGATTATCAAAATTATTTAATTGCTAATGCTATTATGACGATACTTTATTCTAATCAAAGTGCTGCTAGTAAAAGAGATGAAATCTTCTCTATTTTAAATACTTGTTCAACAGAAGCTTTCAACTTAAATGCTACTGTTCAAGGAATTGGTTATACAAGAAGATTACAGGAGTGTTTCTTAATTGATAACTCTGATAATTTCTCAGAAAGAGTTTTACTTACTGAATATGTAAATAAATTTATTAAACCAGAATTAAGTCAATATGAACCTGAAAAAGTACATTATTTTACATTAGATGATTTGGAAAAATCATTAAACTTTGCTTTAATTAGTGAAGGTTGGTTAAGAAATGAAAATGTATATGCTGATGCTATTACTTTAAAGGTAAAGCTACATGAATTAGTAATAGGTCCTAATCGAAAATTCTTTGATTGTAAAGAGTTTGTTAGACTTGATCAATTTATTAGTAATTTAATTATTAAAGATGGCAAAAAGTATCAAATTGTAAATATTAATTTGGAAGATGTTGATGATTCTTTTGCTAAGAGTGTTGTTAAGATTATTACAAGATTACTATTTGATTTATCTAAAAAAATTGAAAGAGGTAGTATTCCGTTTAATATTTTATTAGAAGAAGCTCACCGTTATGTACAAAGAGATCAAGATGAATTTTTATTTGGTTATAACATTTTTGATAGAGTAGCTAAAGAGGGTAGAAAATATGGTGTTATTATGTCTTTGATTAGTCAAAGACCAGTAGATTTATCAGAAACAGTTATTTCTCAGTGCTCTAATTTTATTATATTTAAGATGAGTCACCCTAGAGATATAGAATATATTACGAAAATGATACCAAATATCACAGAAGATACTATTGAAAAACAGAAGTCTTTACAGGTAGGTAATTGTCTTGTGTTTGGTACAGGTTTTAAGATACCATTAATTGCTAAACTGGAATTTCCTAACCCTGCTCCTCAAAGTAGTAGTTGTGATGTTGTTAGTAAATGGAGTAACAACTAAAAAAAGCTAGCAAGTGCTAGTTTTTTCTTTCAATGTTTAGTATAATGGTAATAGTTTATAAGGAGGGATACTATGTTTGAATCACTTGGAGATAGACTTCAAAATGCTCTTCATAAAATTAAAGGCTATGGAAAAATTACAGAAGATAATATTTCTGATATGATGAGAGAAATTCGTCTTGCTTTGTTAGAGGCAGATGTTAACTATCAAGTTGTGAAAGAGTTTACAAATACAGTAAAGGAAAAAGCACTTGGTGAAGAAGTACAAAAGAGTATTAAGCCGGGAGATTTATTTGTTAAAATAGTAAAAGATGAATTAACAGAGTTGTTAGGTGGAGAGAGTGCTCCTCTTAATATGAGTGGAAATCCTGCAATATTAATGTTAGTTGGTTTACAAGGTTCAGGTAAAACAACTACGATTGGAAAACTTGCTAATTTTTTAAGAAAGAAACACAGTAAAAAGCCATTACTAGTTGCTTGTGATGTTTATCGTCCTGCTGCTATTGACCAGTTAAAGCAACTTGGAAAACAACTTGGTATTGAAGTATATGAAGAAGGAAAAAAAGATCCTGTTGAAATTAGTAAAAATGCAATTATCTATGCGAAAGAAAATAATTATGATTATGTATTAATTGATACAGCTGGTAGACTTCATATTGATGATGAGTTAATGTTAGAATTAAAAAATATCAATGAAGAAATCAAACCACAAGAAGTTTTATTAGTAATTGATTCTATGATGGGACAAGATGCTATTAATGTAATTCAAGGATTTAATGATAATTTAAAACTTACTGGTGTTATCTTAACAAAATTAGATGGTGATACTAGAGGTGGTGTTGCTTTATCTGTTAGACATTTAACGAATGTACCTATTAAGTTTATTGGTGTTAGTGAAAAGTTAGATGGACTTGAAGGATTTGACCCTGAGAGAATGGCTGGTAGAATTTTAGGTATGGGTGATATTGTTTCTCTTGTTGAAAAAGCAACCGAAGCAATTACGGAAGAAGAAGCTATGGATACTGCTAAAAAGATGCAGTCAGGAAAATTTGATTTAGATGACTTTTTAAAACAGATGAAACAGATAAAAAAATTAGGACCTCTTGAAAACTTAATTAAGTTATTACCTGGTGCTAAGAAAATGGGACTTACGAATGTGAATATTGATCCTAAACAATTAGCTCATGTTGAAGCCATTATCTTATCTATGACTCCAAAAGAAAGAAAAAATCCTGATATTATTAAAGCAAGTCGTAAAACTAGAATTGCTAAGGGGTGTGGACTTTCAGTACAAGAAGTTAATAAACTTTTAATGCAGTTTGAACAAATGAAAAAAATGATGAAACAAATGTCTAATGGTAATTTTAAAATGCCATTTTAGGATGCGAATATTTTATGAAACAAACTTTTAATTTTAATATTAATCAAATTTTAGCTACTTATATGTATGCTAAAGTCAAATGCTTAGATTTATTATCTATTGCTACAACTAGAGAAGAAATTCGATTTGTTGCAGATGAATTTGCAAAACACTTAGAAAATCAAGAAATTCAGCCTATTTTTTTTAATGATTCTTATGAACTAGATAGTAATTATTATTATGAAACACAAAATCATTATATTATTCCAACAAATATTAATAATATTAATTACTTTGTTAGTTGTGTTCTAGCTATACTTGATACAAAGTCTTCTGAGGTTTTATGGGATAATGTTAATAATGGCTTTTTTTCTAGTGCTTTCATAAAATGGAAAAAGAAGCAAATAGAAAATGATATAGAAATCGTTAATGATTTAGAAAAAAAATATAATCAAGTTTTTGGCGATAATACTCCAATTCAAAAGAAATTAAATAATAATTAGTTAATTTCTTTTATTTTGGGCTAAGCAATTATAACACTATTTTTTTCTTTCATACTATAAGATAGATAGGAGGAAAAAACTATGTTTAGAAATTGTTGCTATGATAGACAAAATGATGTTAACAACACTTTTAATGCAGAAAACATGGACGTTGATATGAATATTGAAATGAATGCTAATCAAATGGGAGGTATGCAAGCACCAATGGCTGGTGGTATGCAAGCACCAATTATTGAACCAATGCAAGAAAGAGTAATTAATCGTACTATTGTGCATGAAGTTCCACACGTTTGTCCAATGAGAACAAAAATAGTTAATCATCATGTATTCAAACATACTTATCAACCATCTTATTCATGTTGTGAAGAAAATGTATGCAGCGAAGTTCAATGTGGTTCTTGTTGTAATTTCAGATAAAAAGTCGCAAGACTTTTTTTCTTTTGATAGTATATATTTGTTTTTTGATCATACAATATAAAATGATGTAAAGTTTTGTCTAATTTATGTAAATTACTTGTAGTCTTTGTAAATACGGTTTATTATAAAAATAGGGAAGGTGATACTGTGATTTATCCATCAATTGATAAAATTTTAAACATCATTGATTCTAAGTATGAACTTGTTCATATTATTAGTAAAAGAAGTAAACAAATGGCTGCTACAGGATACTATCAAATGCCAGAATATAAATATGTATCTAAGAAAAATCTTGGTAGAGCACTTGAAGAAATTGAAAATAATTTAATAATTGTGAAAAAAGATTAAGTTTTTAGTCTTTTTTTTCTGTATAATAATTTTAGAGGGTGTTTTTGTATGAAAATTATTAAATTTGTCAAGAAAAAAAACGGAATGTATTTATTAAAAATTGAAGATGGTAATGAGTATAAAGTGCATGAAGATTTAATATTAAAGTATGGGTTACTTTTACATAAGAAACTAGATGATGATTTAGTTGAAAAAATTTTAGAAGAAAATAAAGTCTATGAAGTTTATGAAGTTGCCCTTAAATATTTAAATGTTAGACTTAGAAGTAAAAATGAATTATATGCTTATTTAATAAAAAAGGGTTATAGTGAAGAAATAACTTTGAATGCTATTCAAAAATTAGAAATTCAGGGTTATCTAAATGATAAAGTTTATGCTACTTCGTTTGTCCATGACAAGATATTGATGAGTAGTTATGGACCTAATAAAATTCGTTCTGAATTAGAAAAAAATGGTATTGATAATGAGACTATTCTTTTAGCTTTAAATGATTACACAGAAGAACTTGAAAAAAATCGTATTCAAAAGATTATCGATAAACAAATTAAACAAAATCATAATAAAGGTTCTATGTTATTAAAGAGAAAAATTCAAGCTTATTTATTAAATTTAGGTTATTCTAATACTTATATTAATCAAGCATTAAATGGAAAAAAATTAGTAGATGAAGATATTTCTAAACAAGAATATCAAAAGCTATATAATAAACTAAGTAAAAAATATTCTGGTCGTGAATTAGAATATAAAATAAAGCAGAAAATGTATCAAAAAGGATTTACTAATTTTTATTATGATGAATAAAAAAAGACTTCATTTTGAAGTCTTTAACTATTTATTAGTATTTGAACTAGCTTGTTTTTTAGCATTTTTTAAATAAGTTTCATATTGGTCTTTTAATGTAGTATCTTCAATACTTACTTTATAGTCTTTTCTTAATTCTTCTAATCCTGTAATTTGAAGAGTAGAATCATCATTTAATTTATCTTTTGCAATTTCTTCAATGATGTCATCTTTTACTGTTTTTAATTCGGGTTTATCTTTTTGACCATCTTTATAAATAATGTGATATCCATAAGTTGTTTTTACTGGTGTAGTTGTGTATTTACCAACTTCAAGTTCTTTAGCAGCTTTTTCAAATTCTTCTACCATGTCACCATGTGCGAAATCAGCAAGTTTTCCACCGTTATCTTTTGTAGATTCATCAGTTGAATATTCTTTTGCAAGTTTACTAAAATCCTCACCATTTTTAAGTTTACTAATTACTTCATTTGCTTTCTTTAAAGCTTCTTCATTAGCAGCTGTTTTTTCAGCATCTGTTGCATCACTTTTAACATCTGGAGCAATTAGAATATGTCTTGCTGAAATATCACCAAAGATAGTTTCATCATAGAATTTCTGGATTTCTTCGTCAGTTACGATAGATTTGGCATAATCTTCAACAGCTAAATTTCTTTTGTACTGTAATTTTAAGTAATCTCTTAATTTATCCATAGTATCAATGCCCCAAGCACTATAAGTTTGTTGTAATAGAGTAGCTTCACTACCCTTACCATATTGTTTTACCATGGTTTCAATTTGATTTTCTACATCTTTTTTAATTTCATCTGTATCTTTATACTTTTTATTTAAAATTTCAGTATCCATTAAATCAAGTAATACACTTAATGCATATTTATCTTTCATTTCACTATATAGAGTATCTACAGAAATTTTGTTATCGCCAATTGTTACTACAGCATCTTGACCATTCTCTAATTTTGGAACTTTTCCACAACCTGTTGCAAATAATAATATTGCTGCCATTGTTCCAACTACTTTTATTGTATTCTTTTTCATTTTGTTTTCCTCCTAGTACATGTATTATCATAGCAAAATTTCTATTAAAAGACAATAATTTATAAAAATTTCATAAATGTCTTGAACCTTTTTAGAGAAAATCCATATTATACAGTGAGTAATCAAAAAAAGGAGGAATTTAATTATGGGTAATTACGTATCAAGTTCCGCTATCGTATTAGTATTATTTATTTTATTAGTAATTATTCTTGGTGCATGGATCTAATTTAAAAGGAGGTTTCTAAGATGTCTTGTAATCATGAACAAACAACAACTTGCCCTCAATCATCTGGAACAGGTTTTGTAATCATTATCGTTTTATACATTCTACTTGCTATTATATTAGGCGCTTGGGTTGGTTGTTAACTAAAAGGAGAAAATTTTTCTTCTTTTTGTTTGTAAAAAATGCTATACTAATGTTAGTAAAATAGGAGGAAGCAAAATGGTAAAAAAGTATAGTTTAGATAATAAAAAATTTCTAATTTTTGTTTCTTTAATGTTTCTT
>UQOS01000043.1 GCA_900542735.1 uncultured Mycoplasmatota bacterium
ATGGAAGCAGTAGGAAAATTAGAAGAATTAGTAATGGATCCTGATTTTGCTGGAGCATATGATAAAGGAGCAAAAACTGAATGGTTATTAGAAGATATGCGATTAACTGGTATGCATGAAGAAAAATTAGAAATAGCTAAAAATATGCTTAACCAAAATATGAATGTAAATCTTATTTCTAATGTAACTGGTTTATCTATAGAAGAAATAGAAAGTTTAGTAGAAAAGAAAAATGTATATGGTCGTAAGAAATAAAGTGTAGATTTCTAAAATCATTAAATAGCTAATTTTTTTAATAAACTAGTAGAAGAATTTGAGTAAGATGAAGAATATATGGAAGCAGTAGGAAAATTAGAAGAATTAGTAATGGATCCTGATTTTGCTGGTGCATATGATAAAGGAGCAAAAACCGAATGGTTATTAGAAGATATGCGTTTAACTGGTATGCATGAAGGAGAAGCTATTGGAATTTATAAAGGAAAAATAGAAATAGCTAAAAATATGTTAAAAGAAAATTTAGATACTGCTATTATTTCTAAGATAACTGGACTATCAAAAGAAGAAATAGAATCTTTACTTTAATTGTTGCGAATTTAAAAAAATTCAGTTCATTATTGAAAAATACCATTATTTGTAGTAAGATATAACTATCTTCTAGAAAAGAGGAGTAATTAGATATTAGTTTTAGAAAGAGTATGGTTGATGAAAATACTTACTAAGATGCTAGTGAAGACACTTTTTATGGTTAGAAGTCGCATAACTTGCGTTATCAGATTTAAGAAAAAATAAAGGTGGCACCACGGGGAAACTCGTCCTTAGATGGGCTACCTTTTTATATTGTAAGGAGGATTTATGATAACAAAACCAAAAGGATGCCATGATATATATGGAATGGAAGCTAAAAAATGGAAGTATATTAGTAATTTAATTGATGCTGTCTGTGAAAGATATAATTATGAATTTATTCGTACTCCTATTTTTGAAGCTAGTGAATTATATCATAGAGGAGTAGGAGAAACTAGTGATATCGTTACTAAGGAAACTTATGACTTTACTGATAGGGGAGAACGCAAAATGACACTTCGTCCCGAAGGAACAGCAGGCGTTGTTAGAAGCTATATTGAAAATAAGATGTATGGAGATGCTAAACAACCTATCAAACTTTACTATAATGGTACTATGTATCGTTATGAAAGACCACAATCTGGAAGAGATAGAGAGCTTACTCAATTTGGTGTTGAAGTATTAGGTAGCGACGATCCTATGATTGATGCTGAAGTTATTTCTATAGCCGTTAATATTTATAAAATGGTTGGTTTAAAAGGAATCAAAGTAAATATTAATTCACTTGGTGATAAAGAATCTCGTGATAATTATCGTAAGGTATTGATTGAATACTTTACTCCATATATTAATGAAATGTGTGATGACTGTAAGAATCGTTTAGAAAAGAATCCACTTCGTATTTTAGACTGTAAGGTAGATGGGGATTCTGATATTATGAAAAAAGCTCCTAAAATTACAGATTACTTAAATGATGCTAGTCGTGAAAGATTTGAGCGTGTTAAAAAGTATTTAGATTTATTAGATATTGATTATGTAGTAAATCCTAGTATTGTGCGTGGACTTGATTATTATGACCATACTGTATTTGAAGTAGAAGCTATGGTAGAAGGATTTGGTAGTCAAAATGTACTTGGAGCTGGTGGAAGATATAATGGTTTAGTGGAAGAATTAGATGGACCTAGTGTGCCTGGTATGGGATTTGCAATGGGACTTGGTAGACTTATGTTAGCAATTGAAAAAGAAAAGATAGAACTACCAATTGATGATTCTATTGATTGTTTCGTTATGTATGTATCTGATACTGAAAAAGATTATGCTACTACTTTAGTACAAGAACTTCGTATGAATGGTTATAAGGTAGATACAGAATATACTGGTAGGGGATTAAAGGCACAATTCAAACAAGCAGATAGATTAAATAGTAAATTCTTAATTATCTTAAATGATGAGGATTTAAAAAATAATGAAATTAAGATTAAAAATAATAAAACAAAAAAGGAAACTACTGTGGAACTTGACTACTTAATGTACTTTTTAGATGAAGAGTTACTTACTTTAGAAGAAGAAAGTGACGATTGTGGTTGTGGTTGTGGTCATCATGAATGTTCTCATGATGAAGAATGTGAATGTGATGATGAATGTCACTGTCATGATGATATAGAATTTTAAGAAGCGCTCTGATAGAGTATTAAAAAAGAAATTACCATAATTTAGAAAGAAGTTGAATATATGAAAAAGAATAATAATACAGATTTTAATATTAAAAACATTGGCGAAGAAGTAGAATTATATGGTTGGGTAGCTAAAAAAAGAAATTTAGGTGGCTTAATATTTATAGATTTAAGAGATAGAAGTGGTATTATTCAACTTGTAGTAAGACCTGATAATAAAGATTATGATTTAGCTAGTAGTCTAAAGAGTGAATCTGTTATTCATGCTTTAGGTACTATTGTTGAAAGAGAAAGTAAAAATATGAAAATTCCAACTGGTGAGATAGAAGTAATTGTATCTAACTTGGAACTTATTAATATGGCAAATGACTTGCCATTTGAAATTACAGATACTACAACAGCTTTAGAAGATACTAGATTAAAATACCGTTATCTTGATTTAAGACGTGACGAATTAAAAGATAAATTAATTACTCGTAGTAAGATTATGCTAACAGTTAGAAACTTTTTAGCAAGTCATGGCTTTATTGAAGTAGAAACTCCAGTTTTATGTAAGTCAACACCAGAAGGTGCTAGAGACTATTTAGTACCATCTCGTGTAAATAAGGGTAAGTTTTATGCACTTCCTCAGTCACCTCAACTTTTTAAACAGTTATTAATGATTGGTGGTATGGAAAGATATTTTCAAATTGCGAAATGTTTTAGAGATGAAGATTTAAGAGCTGATCGCCAACCTGAATTTACACAAATAGATATGGAAATGAGTTTCGTAGAAGAAGAAGATGTTATGAGTATTACAGAAGAACTTGTTAGTCGTATCTTTAAAGAAGTAAAGGGGATTGATATTAAACTTCCTCTTATGAAAATGAAATATGATGATGCAATATGCTATTATGGATCAGATAAACCTGATTTAAGATTTGATATGAAAATAGAAGATATTAGTGAAGTTTTCAAAGATACAGAGTTTACTGTTTTTAAGAATGTTTTAGCAAGTAATGGCGTTATTAACTGTTTAGTAGTTAAAAATGAAGCAGATAAATATTCTCGTAAAGAAATTGATAAACTAACTGAATATGTAAAAACTTATAAAGTAAGTGGCTTAGCTTGGCTTAAATATCAGGAAAATGAGTTTAGTGGAAGTATTCGTAAAGTGGTTAGTGATAGCGAACTAGCTAGTTTAAAGGAAAAACTAAATATAGAAGAAAACGATTTAATTTTAATGGTAGCTGATTCTTATAGTGTTACTAAAACAGCACTTGGTGCTTTAAGATGCAAACTTGGTCGTGATTTAAATCTAATTCATGAAAATGATTATAAATTACTATGGGTAGTTGATTTCCCATCATTTGAATATAGTGAAGAAGAAAAAAGATATGTTGCTTGTCATCATCCATTTACGGCACCAAAAGATAGTGATATAGATAAATTAATTACGGATCCAGGTCACTGTTATTCTAAGGCTTATGATATTGTTATCAATGGTTATGAAGCAGGCGGCGGAAGCATTCGTATTCATAAACATGAAGTTCAATCTAAAATGTTTGAGGCTTTAGGATTTACTCCTGAACAAGCAAAAGAAAAATTCGGCTTCTTCTTAGAAGCATTTGATTATGGTACTCCACCACATGGAGGACTTGCTTTAGGACTTGATAGACTTACTATGCTACTTACTAATACCGAAAATATTCGTGATGTAATAGCATTTCCTAAGACAGCAAGTGCATCTTGCTTAATGAGTGAATGTCCTAATGTAGTTGATGATAGTCAATTAAAAGAATTAGCATTAAAAATCGAGAAATAGAAAATTTTCTCGATTTTTTACGCCGCTTTTACGAAAAAAGCCTTATTTTATTTGACTTTCTGTCATTTTTATAGTAAAATAATGCATACACTGTGAGGGTAAGGTAGAATTGTTTATATCTTTAGTAGAAAGGAGTATCACCTATGAAAGATAATTATGTATTTGAATATTTAAATGAAAATGATTTTAAAATCAAAGAAAGAACTATTCGTAAATATAATATGCTTGCTTATAAGAAATTAGTTTTTGATTATTATTTAAAATTAAAAAGTGGTATTTTTTTAGGAAAAGTGGTAGAAGAAAACCAAAAGGAGCATACCATTAGTTATGAATTAAAAGTTTCAACTGATGAAATGTTTGAAAAAGTTCATGGTGAAATTCGTTTACATTATACTGTTTATTTAGAAAAGAATATAGTTTTATTAACTAATATTACTCCTGAAGAAATACTAGATGAAGGACATAGAAGTGAATTAGAAACTTATAAGGGTGTTATGATTTCTAAAAGCAATCCAAAAAAAGATATGTTTAAGGTAAATTTATTAAATATGTTACAAAAATAAATTTTTTTTGAAATTATTATTGCACTGTTTTAGAATCTATGATATGATGAAAAAGTCATGAGATGGACCCTTAGCTCAGTTGGTTAGAGCATCCGGCTCATAACCGGGCGGTCGATGGTTCGAGTCCATCAGGGTCCACCACTTATATTATGCGGGTATGGCGGAATTGGCAGACGCACCAGACTTAGAATCTGGCGCCGAGAGGCTTGCAGGTTCAACTCCTGTTACCCGCACCACTTGATTATCACACATCTATATTAGATGTGTTTTTTCTTTTAAAAAATATTGTTGTAAAACTATAATTTTATAGTATAATAAATCTATAATAGAATGAAAAGGAAGTTAAAAAATATGAAAAATAGAAAAGTCTTATTATTAATGGCAATGTTAAGTATGGTGTTTACTGTTATAATACCAACTTCTATTTATGCACTTGATCCTGAAACTAATCAAGAGACAGGGGAGACAACTCCTAGTCCTACACCATCACCATCACCTAGTGAAGAACCTACACCAAGCCCTAGTCCAAGTGAAAGCCCAGTTACCAAAACTATATCTTTAGATAAGACTTCATTAGAATTAGGTACTAATAAGTCTATTACATTAGTAGCTACTGTAACACCTAGTGGTAGTGAGATAGAGTGGTCTAGTAGTGATGAAGAGGTAGCTAAAGTTTCAGAAAATGGAAAAGTTACCACTTTATCAAAAGCAGGAACTACTACTATTACTGCTACCATTAAAGGTACTACTATAAAAGCTAGCTGTACTATTAAAGTAACAAAAGCAGTGGGAAGTGATGCTACTTTAAAAAAATTAGTAATTTCTAATGGTACATTAGATAAAGAATTTAAATCTGATGTTTATAATTATTCTGTTACACTAGATACAAGTGTTAATAAGTTAGAATTTACATATGAATTATCAGATAGTAATGCTAGTTATTTTGGCCCTTCTTCTAATGTTAATAAAAACTTAAAAAATGGTGATAAATTAGAATTAAAAGTAGTTGCAGAAGATGGAACTACAAATCATACTTATACTTTAACTATTGTAAAAGATGCTAGTAATCTAAATCTAAAATCACTTAAAATTAATGGCTATGCGTTAAATGAAGTGTTTGATTATAATACTTTACATTATACTGCTAGTATTCCTTATGAAGTAGATACAATCACTGTAGCTGCTACTCCTATTGATAATGCTGCTAATGTTGATATTACTGGATTAACTAATTTAAAAGTAGGAGAAAATACAGTAACTATTACAGTATCTGATAAAGCAGGAAATAGTAAGAAATATACCATTGTTGTAACAAGAGAAAGTGAAAAATCTGTTTCAGAAAATCCAACCTCTATTATTACTTCAACTAGTAGTAATCAAACTTCTAGTATTATAAATTCTAATTCTAATCATAAAAGTGATGATAGTTTTCTAAAATATTTAATTGTTAGTATAGCTTGTTTTATTTTATTTTTAATAGGTGGTATTGGTATTTACTTTTATATGAAAACTTCGCCTAAGAAAATTAAAAATGAATTAAAAAATTTAAATAATGAGAAGAAACAACAGGAATCTCCTATTTTAGAAGTAGGAAATGAAAAACAAGAAGCACTTAAAGAAGTTATGAATGAAGATTTAATGAAAACAAAAGAATTTTCAAAAGAAGAATTGATAGATAAAGAAGAAACTGAAAATTTATTTGATGAGGAAGATGTATAATTACATCTTTTCTTATCTTTATTGGTAGGAGGAATAATTATGTTTTTAAAACCAAAGGAAAATGATACGAATAATGAAATGAAAATTGTTGATAATTTACGTGGACTTAGTATAGATATGATTCATGAAGCAGGAAGTGGACACCCAGGTATTAGTTTAGATAGCGCCCCAATTCTTTATACTTTATATGCAAAACATTTAAAAATAAATCCTAGTGATCCTAATTGGATTAATCGAGATCGTTTTATTTTATCAGCTGGGCATGCTTCTAGCTTACTTTATGCTACTTTATATATGTCAGGATTTGATCTTTCATTAGATGATTTAAAGAAATTTCGTACACTTCATTCTAAGACACCAGGACATCCTGAATATATGGTAACACCAGGTGTTGATATGTCTACCGGTCCTTTAGGAGAGGGAATTAGTAGTGCAGTAGGAATGGCTATGGGGGAATGTTTTTTAAGAGAATATTATAGAAAACAGAATTTAAATATTTTTGATTATTATACTTATGTTTTATGCAGTGATGGTGATTTATTAGAAGGCGTAAGTTATGAAGCAATGGCTTTAGCTGGTACCTTAAAGTTAAACAAATTAATTGTTTTATATGATTCTAATAAAATTTGCTTAGATGGTAAAGTTGAAGATGTAAATAGTGTTGATATGCCTAAATATTTTTCTAGTTTAAATTGGAATGTATTAATGGCTGATGGAGAAGATATTAATTCAATAGATAATGCAATTACTCGGGCAAAACAAGGGTTACTTCCTACCATTATTATTGTAAATACCACAATCGGCAAACATTCTAAATACGAAGGAACTAATTATATTCATGGAGCTAAATTATCAAAAGAAGATATTACGGAAATAAAAAATGAATTAGGTCTAAGAGATATTCCTTTTACTGTTAGTAATGATAGTAAAGAAGAAATGGAAAATATGATTTTATCTCGTAATAAGGAAATATATGATAAATGGCAGAAAGATTATGAACTATTAGATATTTCTATTAAAAATGCATTAGAAAAAATAAAAAATCATGATCTATCATTAGATAACATTAATTTTGACTATATTTATTCCGAAGAAGAAAGTGAAAGTCTTAGAAGTATTTCTTCTAAAATCTTAAATTTACTTGCAGATAGTAATCCTATGTTATTAGGAGGAAGTGCTGATTTAAGTACCACTATTCAAACTAAGATAGATAATGGTTCTATTTTTAGTAAAGATAATTATTTAGGTAGAAATATTTGTTACGGAGTTAGAGAACATGCAATGGCATCTATTATGAATGGACTTTCTTTAACAGGTATTCGTAATTTTTCTTCTACTTTCTTAGCTTTTTCTGATTATTGTAAGCCAGCTATTCGTCTAGCTTGTCAAATGAATTTAGCTAACGTTTATCTTTTCTCACATGATTCTATTACCGTTGGACAAGATGGCCCAAGTCATCAACCAGTAGAACAGTTAGTATCTCTTAGAAGTATGCCTAATTTAGAAGTTTTAAGACCAGCTGATGTGAATGAAATGATAGGTATTTATAAATATGTATTTTCTAAAAAAGAGGGACCAAGTGCCATTATTTTAAGTAGAAATAGTACGAAAACAAAAGAAAACACAAGCATTAATGAAGTAAAGAAAGGTGCTTATATCGTTTCTAAAGAAGAAAAAGAGTTAGATGCTATTATTGTATCTAGTGGGGAAGAACTGGATTTAGCTTTAGATGTTAGCAAAGAACTTTCAGAAAAGGGTTATGGTATTCGTGTTGTTAGTATGCCATCTATTTCTTTATTCCAAAAACAAAAATCTTCTTATCAAGAAGAAATTATTCCTACTAATACTAAAGTGTTCGTTATAGAAGCATCATCTTCTTATTCTTGGTATTTTCTTGTAAATAGTAAAGATTATTTATTTACAGTAGATGAATATGGTAAAAGTGGTACGAAAGAAGATCTTATGAAAGAGTATGGATTTACTAGTGATAAAATTTCTTCTCGTATTCAAAATTTATTAAAATAGTTTCATAATTCGACAGAAAAAATGTTCTTGTTTTATTACCATAGAATTGGTGATAGAATGAGAACGTTTTATATTTTCAAAATGAAAAAAGAATTTGTAAGTTTATATCAAAATAGTCCTGGTAGTTTATATAATGTTTTAAAGCATTTATATTATATGAAAAGACATGAGATGAGTTATGGATTTAATTTGTTTCAACAGTTGACAGAAAAAATTGATAAAAATAAACTAGATAGAGAAATTTATATTAAGTATCATGATGAAATGGTTTATTCAAAAAATCATGATGAACATATTATCAATAATTTATACAAAGATGAAATTAGTATTTTAATCATTAAAAGCACTTATATTTTAATTAATGCTAATAGAAATTATAGTTCCTTTTTCACTATTTTAGAAAGTTTAGGGGACGAATACTTTGTATGTGATTTTGTAAGTCAAGATTATTTTTGGATAAATGATATTAAAATGCTTGTCTAAATCATAAACTTTTAGTAAAATAGCTTCAAGGAGATGATATTATGGAGATGTTTTTAGATATATTAAAGGTAGTAGGACTTTTACTTGTTGGTGCTGTAATTGGATTTTTTATAGCTCGTAAATATATGATGAAATATTTAAAGAAAAATCCACCAATTAACGAAGAAATGATCAAAGCATTAATGACACAAATGGGTAGAAAGCCTAGTCAAAAGCAAGTAAATCAAATGATGAAATCTATGGAAAAATATATGTAGTTTTGATAAAAGTAGAGTTTTCTACTTTTTCTTTTTGTCTTCTTTTATAAATTTTAATGACTTTTTACTAGAAATTTGATAAACTTGTAGTAATGATAGGAAGCTTGGTGATAATATGAAGAATATAAAAAAGAGTTATTTTATTATTTTTGGATTAATCGTGCTAGCAGTTGTTTGTTTTAGTACATCTTACGCTAT
>UQOS01000044.1 GCA_900542735.1 uncultured Mycoplasmatota bacterium
AAATTTTTCTACATGACAGGCAAAATAACTCATATCCCTATCTCCTCTCATACTTTACTTAAAAAACTTCTGGAAAATACGAAGTATTATAAGTAAAGTATAGCTCATTATACTTTACTCCGTAAAGTGCCATTCGCTCTACGAGGTTTTATATCTGCTAAAGATCCATTCACCACAATAAATAAACCTATTGTATACTGAAATATTTATTATTAATCTTACAGATAATTTAATCCATTATTTTAATATGGTTGAAGATATGTATGAGATTCTTTGTTTAAATCTAATTGCATTCTTTTTATTAAATCATATCTTTCTAATTCACTTAACCAATAGCTTATACTTCTTGGACTTTTTCCAAAATATTTAGCCATACTTTCTATTGTATACCATGATTCTCCTGTCTCATTTTTAGAGTTTAATCCTAAAAAAATATATAATTTTAATGCATTACCACTAATTTTTCTCAACATACCTTTTTCATAAAAGTCATTATATATAATAAAAAAACCTTTATTTTTTTCTTTATTGTATTGTCGCCAAGTTGAATAATTTTTTATATAATATTTAGCTTTAGCACTATTTGTTAACTGATTAAATCTCATTTTTTCCTCCTTTTTTTTGCATACTAACTATAGATAATATTAATATATAATCTATATATATTAATATATATAGATTATATATTAATATTATCTAACAACGCAATTTTTTTCATTCTATCTATACGAAGTATATTGCGGTTGATTAGCATTTTTTAAAATATGCAATAATATATATATAATATATAAACAAAGCAAATCACGAGGTGACGGGTTTTGCTTTAATTATATCATAAATTTGTTAAATAAAAGTAGAACACGAGGTGACGGGTTCTACTTTTTTAAATTTAACTTGCAATTTCATTATCCTTTTCATTATTAACCACATTCACTAAAATAGTATTTTCTTTAGTTATACTACTAAACTTTTCACTTGCAGCTTTCTTTTTATCTCTTATGCCCTGTTTGCTTTTATAATCACTTGTTAATTTCATATTGTTTGTATATGCACATGTATCCGCAAGTTGAATTATTAGACTTTCATTGCTATCTTTTTCTAATATTTCTGAACTTAAATTATCATATGTTTCCTTTTTCATTTTAGGAAGCAATAGTTTTCTTACTAATTTATTTCCTTGATCAATAATTATAAATCCCTGTTCTTTTTTTTCTGATAAATACTTATTTATTTCATCAATCAACCTATTTACAATATCTATTTCTGATTTTTTTTGTATATCTTGTACATCTTTATACTTATCCTTATATTCAGCTTTATCAATATAAACTGTTATAACTGAAATATCATCTGAAGCAACATTTTTTAGCATAGTTTCAATATATTCTTCTCTTTTTGTCTTATCAAGCAACATATATGCATCATCGCCTCTATATAACTCTGCACAATGAAACTCAAATTTTTCTCCCATAATTTTAGATAGTATCATTTTTTTTATCTTTTCTTTTTTACTAGCCTCATATTTTTTTTCAGCTATCATATCAGATAAAATACTATTAAAATCCGACTCCATAGAGCTTAATAACCCTCGTATACTTTTCTCAATACTATGCAAACTTTTATTATTTACACATACCGCTGAAAATAATGTTATTGGTTGTGATGGCTCATTTAAATTACTTGTCCCAGAATCATCTATATAAATAGTTATCATTTATTCCCTCCTAAATTAATAATTTTGATAATTAATTATATATTTTTCCCCTACTTTTTACATTTTCTCTTTTCTCCTTTTTTTACTACTTTTGTAACCTATACTATGTAAATCTATTAATTTCTTTATTTTTCTCATAATAATAAAAACTGCGTAGAAATAATATTCTACGCAGTTTTTTCATTTTTCTATTCTAAATTTTACGGTTTTAAGCCATTTGTAAGAGATAAAAAATCTACTTTGGTTTAGCTCTATTAAACTTTTTATAAAAAAAGCTATTTAAGATAAATAACTCTTTCCTTAAAAAGTTGTTCATCTCCAGTTTTACTTCATATTTTGTATATTTAAAACCCCAAAATAGGGCATATGCCCCAATTTATTTTATAATTTTAAGCCTTGCTATATTTCATAGCAATTAATTTTTAATACTAAAAATAGTGCTGCTTTTATATCGTCTTATAAATTGAATATATAAATCCTCTTTTTTAATAATAATATTTAGGGCACATGCCCTAATTATAAATAATTATTTAAATAATCTTCTAATGCCTTATTAATTATATCTGCTATATTTATATTATCTCTCGAAGCTCTTTCCTTTACAGCTTTATATAATCCAGTATCAATCCTAAAGCTACAAACATTATTTATTCCACTTCTCAATTCTGTAATATTACTTGTAATATCAGTCGGTATTAACTTTAATATTTTGTCCAAATTAGATAATAATAAATTTAACTTATCAATATCCACATCATTATAAGTAGGATTTACATTAATATTCTTAAACACTTCAACATTATCATTTTCGCCTACAGTATTATCTTCTTTTCGGACAACCTCATTATTACAAGTAATCTTACCCTTTTTTTTAATCTCCTTATCATTTGTAATATTACTTGTAATATTCTCTTTTAATAGGTATTGATTATTTATCTTCTTATATCCTAATCTTATAAGTCTCTTGTGAATTACTCTTGCATTTTCGCCGAAATATTCATTCTCTATTTTAACCATGGGGTTACCTAACTTAAGCTTATTATTTATAAACTCTACAATCTCAACTATATTCTCTTTCTTCCACTCCATAATATTCTCCTTAAACCATCACTATAATATTACTGTAATATTACTATAATATTACAGTAATATTATATTCTATTCCTAACTTTATTTATCCTCTAATAAGTTAAAGAAAAAAATATTAACTACTCCCTTTTTGCTAAATGTATTTTTTTAATAAATAAAAAGGGATGGGTTAATTAAACTATACCCTTTGTCAAGGACAGTTTAAAAAAGAGTAGACTAATTTAAGAGATGATTTCTGTATTGAACAGGAGTCATCTTTTTTAAATTCCATTGACCTCTAAAATTATTATAATAATCTATATATTCAGTTATTTCTTTAACTAATTCCTCAAACGTTTCACATTCTTTAATAGAGGTTTCATCTTTTAAATGTCCAAAGAAAGATTCCTGCGGGGCGTTATCCCAACAGTTACCACGCCTAGACATAGATTGGCCTAAATTATAAGTTTTAACTTTCTTTTGAAATATCGGACTTGTATAATGAGCTCCTTGATCTGAATGTATAAATGAGTCATTTCTAAGAAGACTACTATTATTTTTAATTAATTTATCAATTGTATCAGTTACTATATCAATTTTAAGACTTTTTGAAATATTATAAGCTAAAATTTCATTAGTAGATGCGTCTAAAATGGTCGACAAATAAGCCTTCTGTCCATGTTTGAAAAATAGATAAGATATATCCGTTAGCAATACTTTGCCGGGAGATTCTTGCTTAAATTTTCTATTTAACAAATTAGGTAAGACTGTGTGTTCTTTTGTAGCTTTCATCATTCTTCTATAAGGATTAGCTTTTCTATGAGGGCAAACTATATTATATTTTTTCATTATTCTTCTTATACGCTTTAAATTATAATTAATATTAAAGTTATTCTTAAGTGTCATTTTAATTTGTTTAGCACCTTTTTTACGATTTTTAAAATTATATGCTTTTAAAATGTTTTCTTTACTTTCTAAATCTTTAATTTCATTAGATTTACGTTTTTCTATAGTAGCACTTGAAAAATATCTATAATATCCCGAACGTGAAACTCCTGAAATATTACAAAGATAACTAATCATATTTTTCAATTTATATTTATTAATTATTAGTTTTATAATTTTAAACTTTTCACTTGCAGATACTATTACTTCATCCCCCTTTCTAGCATTTCTAGCTTTTTTAAAAGTTCATTCTCCGCTTGTAAAAGCTTTAGTTTTGCTTGTAGCTTCTCATACTTTTCCTCTAGTGATAAATCTTTTTCAGTAGGTCTTCCAGTATTAAATTTTCTAGTATCTTGTAATTGTTCAACACCATTTCTTCGAAATGCGGAGCGCCATCTACTACCTGATGATTGAATTCTTTTTAAACCAATTATATCAATATCAAAACCACATTCTTCAAATATATCTCTTGGAAATTTACCTTTTTCATTCTCGGCAATAAATAATCTTTTAAATTCATCAGTATATGTAATTCCTTTTTCACTAACCTTTTTAACATATTTATTTTTAGATAGTATTTCTATATCTTTACTTGAAAATAACTTCTTACTCATTTGTACTCACTCCTAATCTTATAACTCTATTATAAATAGAAAAACCCTATAGGGTAGACTTTTTTTTATCGTGTCTACTCTATAGGGTACATTTTAAATTAACACTTAACCTATCCCCTTTTATTTATTTTGTTCTATTTGCTAAAGTGTCAAAGTACACCTAAGCTTCTATAAAATTAATCACCCGAGCTTTACGACAATCGTGGCCTCGGCATATGTCTTTTCAGTAGCAGTTGCTCGGTTGCTACACTCTTTTTTTAACTGCCATTGAGTAGGAGCAGTACCCATTTGTACCTCGCTATCGGGTTAGCGACCAAAAATTTAATTTTATTATATCATATTTTAAAAAATTATAAAAAGGTAAAGACATAGCACCTAAACTAATATTTACTTTTCTATTTTTTCTGAACTAATAAATTTTATTCTTTTCAATGCCTTAACCGTATGAAAACTTATCTGATTATTGTTCCAATTAAACTTCATCATATCTAGAAACGTTGATTTATCTATATATCCACTTATATACTCTTCTAAATTATCCAATATTGTATCATCACACATAAAGCCCTCAACAACATCATAATCATGTTCCCCACCATTCCTACAATGAACAATAAAGTCAAGCCATTCCTCGTTATATTCCTTAAAAATCTTAACTTTCAAATCTGAAATATCAGCTAATTCATATGAATTTATAACTGGTGTTTTATACTTATTTGCCAATTTTTCAGCTTGTTGCTTTACTCTAGTACAATAAAATCCATGGTCAAAATCTTTAGTATTTTTTCCTACTATTATGTTTGGGTATTTAACTATTGTGTAATTTATATGATAAATTATAGTTTCTATCTTAACTCACTCCTTACCTATAGATCTATTATCTCAAAAATAAACTTTGAAAAATGTAACTATACCAATTATAAAAGAGTTTTTAATATCAATTTATAAACTTACTAAAAAAATTTAAACATTTTTAACTTCTCATTGAATTTTATACCTTGTTGACAATATTATTGATTTAATTTAAAATCTAATCTATAATGACAAAAAGAACAAGGATTATATTAATCCCTGCTCTTTTAAGTATTTTATATCGCTTATACAAGTACGTTTAGATATATTAAGTTGTAAATATATATCTTTCTGTTTAAGACCTTCTGCCAAAAGGTCTTTTATTTTTTCTCTTCTTTGCGATATCTTTTCTTTTTCACTTAATTTTCCATCTAATTTTAACTTCTTTTTGTAATAATCGCTATTTCTTTGCTCTTTTGTTTTAGCTTTATATATACTCTGTAGCCCTAAGCTCTCACAAAGTTCATAATCAAGCTCTAGAAAATCTACTAGAGTTTCATTCTTATAAAGATATTGCCTATGATTTACGCACCTTGTAGCACTCTCTATAATATGTTCTCTTAGTGGTTCATTAAACTTTCTATTGAATTTTAACATTTCTTCCCTTGCTAATTCGTAATCTGTTGCGGTAAGCTCTCCATTTTGATATTTAATTTTTATTAAAATATAATTTCTATATAAAAAGCATAACCTTGCCCTAAGATCAGTTGCTCCAATACTGTTTAAATAGCTCTGTATTAGTTCAAAATCAATTAACCTATTACAGTTTAAAGAATATACATTATGTAGCTTCACGACCCTTTTAGAAGCTTTTACACGCCCTTTACGCTTCTTATGCCATTTAGGTAATTCATCAAGCCATAGTTCTTGTATCTCTCTCAATGTATACCTTACAGCTTCATCATATGCAATCACTTTAATCTCTGCTCCATTTTTACTATTTATGCTACCTGGAACCCTAAAGTAAGTTTCTAAATTTTGCATTTCTGCCCCATACTCTTTTAATTCTTGTGAGAATACCTCTGAAATTCTTCTTGCTAATATCACCACATTATCTCTAAACTTAGGTATATAACAAGTTTCAACTGTATATATAAGTCTTATTTGATTACCGTATTCTATAAAGTTAGGGGTTGGTATCTTACTATCAAAAAAGTCCAATTCCAGTAAATTTATCACTTGATATGGCTCTAATCTCTTAAGTTCAGGAATCCTTTTATAGTCAACATCAATAGCTATTGCATTAATACAGAATAAATTATCCCTAGTAGCTCTTTCCATACTTCTAAAAGGATTTAAGCTTAAATATACATCTTCTTTTCCCAATGAATTTAATATTTGCCTTAAATTCATCGGCTCCTTTAATGAGTTTATCGGATAAACTAGACTTTTACCCTGTACTTTGCTTAAAGCTCTAATAAAGCATTCATCATTATTAAAATAAATATATTTCAAAAACTCTGAGCACTCTAGAATTTCCGATTTAGTATAGCGCTCTATGTACTGTACTGCTTGTCCTATAATAATCACCTCCTTTGTAAAAACTAATAAAAGTATACCATAAAATCTAGGAACATACTCCCTAAATAACCCAACAAAAAACCTACGGTGTAAGATCCCCCATATAGGTCTTAAAATTTTGCACCTTTTTTATTTCAGAAAAAGATATTGCTTTATATCTAGTATAATCTATTTTAAATCTTATATTTCCAACTCTCTCGGTTTTAATTGAGGTGACTTTTGAGTATTAGTCTTTTCATAAATTTTTGCTCTTACAACAAGTTCTGCCTCTTTACCTAATCCTTTTTCATTTATGAATTCAGCCATAGCCTTTTTTTGAATTAGAAGCGTTTCTTTATCTGCTTTAAGCTCTTTATTTTCCCGTTTTAATTTATTATTAATCTCCCAATTCCTCAATGTATCATTTGGATAGCCTTTTCTTAATTCTATATTTTGTCTTTTTAACTCTTGATTTTCAGATTTCAACTTCTTGAATTGCTCTCTTTTATATTCATCAGTATCCGTATGTCCTTTGGCTGAACCCTCAACACCTCTTTCTATATCAAAACCTTTGCTTTGCAATAGCTCTGGTATTGCTTTTTGTATATTCCTTAAAAACTTTCTATCTATGATAGTCTTAGCTGATAGCTTTCCATCATCAGTAAGTGGTACTGCTATAAGGTGCATATGTGGTGTCTTTTCGTCCATATGTACTACTGCTGATACTATATTCTTTTCCCCATAACACTCTTTCAAAAATTTATAAGTTTCTTCAAAAAACTTCTTCTGTTCATCCAATGACAATTTATCAAAGAACCCTTTATCTGATGTTACTATAGTGCTAGTCATTACAGTTGCATCTTTTCTTATTGCTTTAGCTCCCTTATAGCCTTCGGCTATAATTTCTTTAACCCTCTGATTATAGTTAATCTTATCCTTGTTATGTAAGTCATAATTAAGAATTGTTCTATATGGGTCTATATCGTTATTTTTTGAATTAGAGCTTTCCCTTTGATTATGTATTTGAAGTCCTCTAACATCATTACTCTTAAACTTTTCTACATGACAGGCAAAATAACTCATATCCTTATCTCCTCTCATACTTTACTAAAAAACTTCTGAAAAATACGAAGTATTATAAGTAAAGTATAGTAGCTCATTATACTTTACGTTGTAAAGTTCATTCGCTCTACGAGGTTTTAGGACTTCGTCCTAATGGGCTTCGCCCATATTAATTCGCTCGGCACTAAGCCGAAAAGGGGCAATGCCCTTTTGAGTTCCAAGCGTTAATTTTTTCATTTCATCAAGGTAGTATTTTAAAATTTTTCTTAGTCAGCAAAAATGGATCTACTCCCTAAAGGGTCCCTCCATCCATTTTTGCAGCCACTAAAATTTTTAAAATCTCCACCTTGATTTCAACAATATCATTCTCCCCAAAATATAACCCTAATGCTCTATCGTCTTTTTCTTAACCATTCATTACATTTTGATTCAAAGCTTTGTTGGTCTGGAAATATAATTCCCATTCCAACCTCAATACAATCTTCACATTCACCAGTTAATTCATTATCGACATTAATATGACCAAAATTATAGTTAAACTCAAATATATAACCATCTTTAATTAATTTAAACTCTTTATTTTTCATATAATACCCCTCTCTGTTTTATTGTATTATTACCAATTAACATTAATCATAAATTCCATTCAATGCTCTATTTATAGTTACACTACTCCAGCCAGTTTGATTTTGAATTTCTCTATAACTCAACCCCTTAGCTCTTAGGTCTTTTATCTGCTGAACTTGTTCATCAGTAATTTGTCTTTTCTTACTTTGTAAGTCTATCTTACTCTCTAAATCCTTAATTTTATCTTCAAACTCTTTTATCTGTTTTGTATATTCATTTTTTAATTTTTGAATCTCATTTTTATGTTCTTCATCTAAATCTTTTAATTGATTTTTATAATTTTCTATATATATTTTTAATCTTTCATTTTCTCTAATTAACTGAATATCACTCATATTTACACCTCGTTATATTTGCTATATATCTAATATAGTAAATATTCTTTTTTTGTCAATAAAAAAAGAATAGGTTAACTGCGAATTAACCTATTCAGTATAATTATTGTGTTCAATTTGCCAAAGTGCAAAAGTACACCTAAGCTTCTATATAATTAATCACCCGAGCTTTACGATAATCATAGCCTAAGCCTATATCTTTTCAGTAGCAGTTGCTCGGTTGCTACACTCATGTTTTAATTGGTTTTGAGTAGTACCAATTCCCTTTTTATAACTCGCCATTCGGGAGTAGCGACCAATAAATCTGTATTTTATTATATCATAAAAAAAATTTTTTAATAAACTTTTTTTCTTTGA
>UQOS01000045.1 GCA_900542735.1 uncultured Mycoplasmatota bacterium
ATAAATGCGACACGGATACCTCAATGGCTCCAAGCCATAATATCATGCTTGCTTATCCCCTTTGCAATTAGTATTTTTATGTTATATTAATTGCAAGGGGGGGAGCGAGCCGTTTCCTAATTCACCAAACCATAATTGATGTTGACTTAAAAGTCAACTAAGAAATATGAAAATTTAGTGCGAGCGATGGGGGTTATAAGAATATGAGTAAAAAGAAAAAACAAAAGTATTATGCTATTAAAGAAGGTAAAGGTGTTAAAAATAAGATAGTTAGAACATGGACAGAGTGCAAAGAACTTGTATTAGGTTATCCTAGTATATATAAGTCTTTTAGTACAGAAGAAGAAGCTAGAAAATATTTAAATGGTATTAAAGATAAAGATATACCAGTAATTCAAGACAAAGTAAAAATTAATATACAGTCTAGTAAGAAAAGAAGATCTTCAACAAAAGCAATAAGTTTTAGAGTTCCTAATGAGATTTATAATGAGTTTATTAAGAAGGTAGATGAAACTGGATTAGATAAAGATAAAATATTATTAGAAATGATTAAAGAATGGATTGAATAATTATAATATATAAAGTATAAAAGTAGTGTTGATCTTAATGTTAGTAAAAAATTAGGTGATATAGTAAATAGGAGTTTCAGTTAAATATGAGAATATTTAAAAAGATAAATAAATCTAACATAAAAAATAAATTAAAGACAAACGACAAAAATATAAAGATAATTAAGTTTCTATTACTAATTGGAAAGATACATTGCTTAGTATCTTTGCCACATGTAACATTTCTTATATTCTTTAACGAAAGCAGAGTTGTTAATGTATTTGCATTTATATGTTTAATTCTAAATACTATAATTGCAATAGATATACACAATATGGAATTAGATATAGCAGAATATAAAAAAGAACGTAATATGATATAATTAATTATAATTATTAAAGGAGTGTTGAAGATGGATAAGGAATTATTAGAAGCATTAAGCCAAATGCTTGATGAAAAGTTAGATAATAAGCTAGATGAAAAATTAAACCCAATAAAAAAGGAACTGAATGAAATTAATAAAAAGCTAGATGGAATAACAGAGCAAACGGCTGATTTAGTAGAGTTTAGAAATGAAATATTAAATAAAATTGATGGAATAAGAGAAGATCTATCTACTGTTGAATTAGTTACGGCTAATAATTATAAAGATATCGCAAAATTAAAAGCAGTAAAATAGAAACATAGGGATACTGAAAAGTATCTCTTTTTTTGATTTAATTTTATAATATAAAAAAATAGTATGATCCAGGACAAATAAATATATACACATACCTATAAGTTCATATATATGTGAACTTGATTTAAGTTAGATTATTGAAAGGGAAATTTGTAAAATAAAAATGATTATAAATAAATGAATTAAAAATCATTTATTTATATAATAAAAACATATTCATATATGAATGAACGGAGGGAATTTCGTGAAAAAAGAGAAAATATATTCTTTAACTGTAAAGGGGGATAATACATTAAAAACATTCTTTGAAAGATTTTATGTTTTACCAAAGGAAGGGAAAGAATGGGGAGAAGCTGAAAAAGTTAATTAACAATAACAATTATACATATTAAAAAGAGAAGTGGTATTTTGTAAATAAATATAGCAAAGAGTAGTATAAAAGATAATTAATAATAGGAGTAGTTATAATACTACTCTTGTTTTATTTTATATTGGGTATTAAAAATTATAGCTTTAACACACATTAGAATCAGCACAAGCTATCAGAATGCTATATAAGACTATTTAAGATAGTTTGTAGTATATTTGTTAGTTAAGTTGTAAAACGTATTAAATTGGCTTGTAGAGAGTTTTAAAGCTATATGCAAATAGAATGTGATGGATAATGGAATATAATGTTGAATTAATGTGATGGACAATATAAATGAGGTGGATAATGATAATGGAATATAGTGATATGATGGAATGTAATGTGTGTTGATGTGGAATGTAATATTTGTTGAGATACGGTTAAACACAGTATACCTACAATCAAAATAAGCAATGTTGTTGATGTGGAGTAATAATATGATAAACACAAAAATTACACTTTTAATTCTCCCGACCCGACCACCTCTTCCGACTAGCTCTAAACATTAATAAAAGTCGAGAAAATTGGTGTTTAGTCGAGATTTAGAAAATTAGTGAAAAGGTGTAAAAAATGAAGATAAGCACAGTAAAAGCGATATTCTCCCGACCAGCTTTCCGACTAAGAATTGAATGCGAATGATAATGTTAAATTAATAAAAATAATTCGTGTTTATAGATGTTAATACATAACACTATATGTAGTTATTAAAACTACTTGTTATACAAATATTGTAAATCAAAAATGAGAAAAAAATAAGGTTTTAGGACGACTATGTATGTAAAATTTTGAGAAAAGTTGAAAAGTGTTGATATGACTAGCTTGTAGCGTTCGTTAACATCAATTATCATAATTTTTAAAAAAATATCATAATGAAATCAACTTCGACATAGCATGAATTATTTCGCTAAATTTTCATTTAACGAAATAAATCTAAATATTTTAAGTTGTGTTGAATTTTAAAATTTTAGAATTACACAAAAGTATAAATACTAAGTTGTAAAAAAACTTTAATTTAAAATTTTGTAGAAATAGAAGTGATTAATTAATTTTGAAGAGGGGGGTATATAAATATTTAAAAAATGATAGTGAGGATATTTTATTACCTATCCTGCTTACAATATCAATCACTAAGTTTTTTAGATCCAAGAAAGTTTTTAGACCCATTTTTAGTTTTAGTACCATTTTTAGAACCATTTTTAGTTTTAGTACCATTTTTAGAACCATTTTTAGTTTTAGTACCATTTTTAGAACCATTTTTAGTTTTAGTACCATTTTTAGAACCAATTTTAGTTTTAGTACCAAATTAAAATTAAGATGAAAATGTACACTCTCATCTTAATTTTTTGAACCTTAAAGATACCAACAAACGGCACAACCATGCGTTTTCTGTGAATTTGTAGTGATAAAAAAATGGTTCTAAATCTTTATATAATTAGTACCAAATTTAGAACTAAAAAAAACTAAAGTTTTAGAACTAAATCAAACTAAAGTTTCAATCTTAGAACTAAAATATGATAGGGGGGTATATTTTACTTAGATATGAAATTCGCAGAAAACTTAATCCCAATAAAAAATTCTGCATTTAATAAAAAAATGCGACATCAAATACGACATCATAAGAACTATTAATGATTCATGAGATTTAATTTTATAAAATAATTATTAATACTATAAAATATTGATTTTAAAAGATTTGATTAATAGAGTATGGTACTACTAGAGGTATTACAACTGAAATGCCTCATAGATAATTAAATCTTCTTGAAGTGGCTTGTAGAAAGGTATACAAGGATATAAAGTAGAATACTATAATTTTTATTTTAGAAATAGCAGTATACAATAAACTTTCCCAGAAAATAAGGCTTTAGAGATGTTTTGTAAAATTTATACATTTACCTAAAAAATAATATAACTTGCTTTTTGCTTCTTTTTGGCAAGAGGTTTTTTAATTTAGTGAAACAGAGTGAAGCTAAATTGAAAAAGATGGTCATCAAAAAGAAGAATATATCTAAATAAAATTTAAATTATTACTAACGCCCTTCGGTTGTTTTTACTTTTTGTACTGAACCGTTTGATTTATTCGGCACAAGGCACTCATAAATCTGCACTACTGCCAGCAAAAAGTAAAACAAAAACTGGCTTATTGTGAATTTAAAATTTATAACCCCATTTCAAAAAGTATATATAAATAATTAAATAATAAATATAATAGCATTTCTGAAATGGGGTTTTTACTAATAATCAAATAAACTATAATAGGAGGTACTAATGAGTACAAAGACAAATGCCAATGCTCATGCAATAATCAGTAACATGAACAAGTTTAAAATTGGAGATGGATATACATATAAGGATATATGTATGATATGCAAAATTAAAGAATATAAGAGTGGTAGCAACTCTAGGAATAAACAAATGGGTACATTTAATGAGTTATTCAATATTGAAGAAAGTAAGAGAGGTAAAGCAGTTATATATACAATAATATCTAAAAAAGAAATTACAGATAATAAATTAGATGTTTTAGTATCAGAGAGTCGAGGAAGATCAGAAGGATCTAGAAATAATTACGATGGAATATTTAAAGATAATTTGGTTAATTCTTTTATATACTTCTGTTTTAAATTAGCAGAACAACGAGGAATATTTAAAGATGAAAATGTAGATGATTTCTGTATAACAACAAGTAAACATAATATGATGTGTGAAATTGGAATAAGAAATAGATATAATACATATATTGCAGTAAATCAACCGTATAATTTCTGTAATCAATTAGGGGTTGAAAGAATTATATTTAATTTTGCTATGACAAAGATTAATAATAATACAAGTAAGGCATTTGATAGGGTTATTTCAAGTGCAGTAAAGTTAGGATTAGTTATTCAAGAGAATAACATGAGTGTTGTTAGATACAAGCCTTTAGAGGTTAAAGATGATATAGTAGTGGATTGGATTAAAACAAAAACGATAAAAGACTTTGCTAAGAAGAATGAAAGAATAGACATAGAATTGATGAGACAAAAATTCGCAAAAGATATGAATTTTAAAACAGTTGGAGCCTTATATTCAACAAATGATAAAGAATTAATATCAAAATTTCATTCAAGGATTAATGAGTACACTGTTGCAAAATATGGAATACTAGAAAGTTATCGAGTGATGGAGCTGCATATGAAGAAAAGTGTTGTAAGTAATTATCTTCAAAAATTTGATAATATAACACTTCAAGAATTAATTGAAGTAGGAAATCAGAAATTTATTGAGAAGCAATATAAGAACTTTAAAAATATGTATGAGAACTATTTTAAAAAAGGTTATAATACTAAAAATGCTTGTGTACAAGGAATGAAAAACTATTTAGAACAAGCAGATAAAATAATATATTATTTGTTGGATATAAATTCAAATAAACTTGACTTTATAATAGGTGGAGATTTAACAGTAGACATGGTAAGTGGAGAAATAATTGAAAGAGAAGAAGAAGGGTCTTTTGAAAATTTTAAACTTGAGCTTAAAGAAAATTCTTATGTGGAGGCAAAAGTAAACTAAATAATTTATATAACTGAATAGAATTTTATTGATACAGATATGAAAAAAATTATTTTTTATAAATTTTTGATATAAAATTACAAAAAACACTTTACATATTTTTATTTGTTATATAAAATTAATTCATAAAAATAAATAAAAAAAGCCCACAACTCTTATATATCAGCCTAGGAAACTGATGTATAAGCCAAACTTATGATGTGCTAGGAACACAAGATAAGCCGTTAGTGAACTTTATTCATATCATTTTTGATATGGTTATTATAATAAGTATTTAAAAAAAATGCAATAGTAAATTTTAGATGTTTATATATAAATAAGTTTTTAACAGTCTAGTGTTTAAGCACTAGGCTTTTTTTGTTGTTTAAAAATTAAATACTGAAAAATCCTGTATGGTAAGTGGTTAAGGAATAACACTATAAAAAACTACTCGGCTCACCACCGAGGATAGCGCCGTTAGATGGGGAGGTGCTATTTTTAGACAAACTATTAAAGTTAGTTTTTAGTAGTGGAGTGCCTGTCCTGGTGGAGTTTGCATTAGCTCCTAGGGGTGTGTAGAAAGTTACATGGTAGTATGCTCGATAATACCAGACCTAAACGAGATTGATTTACATAGTGGTTGGAAGCCACGGGATAAATGCGACACGGATACCTCAATGGCTCCAAGCCATAATATCATGCTTGCTTATCCCCTTTGCAATTAGTATTTTATATCATATTAGTTGCAAGGGGGGGAGCGAGCCGTTTCCTAACTCACCTTAGCCATAAATGATGTTAACTTAAAAGTAAAGCATAAATTAAAAAAAATAATTTGTGAGCGATGGGGAGATAAGATTATTAGTAAAAATAAAAAACAAAAGTATTATGCTATTAAAGAAGGTAAAGGTGTTAAAAATAAAATAGTTAGGACTTGGAGTGAGTGTAAGGAACTTGTATTAGGTTATCCTAGTATATATAAGTCTTTTTATACAGAAGAAGATCTTCAACAAAAACAATAAATTTTAGAATTCCTAATGATGTTTATAATGATTTTATTAAGAAGGTAGATGAAACTGGATTGGATATAGATAAAATATTATTAGAAATGATTAAAGAATGGATTGAGTAGTAATAGTTAAATTAAAGATGGTTAGATAATATTTTAGGGCATATGCCCTTTTTTTTATTTCTTTAAAGGAGAATAAATATATAGTGAAGAAAATAATAGTGTATAGAAAGTTGTATTATTGTAGTATTACAAATGGGGGGTAAGATGGAGGTACAAGATCTATTAGAATATGTTAATTCTGAATTAGCAAATGGTAGTAATTTAACTAAATTTGCTAAAGGTTTAGGTAAAAATGAAAGCACAATAAGAAAAAAATTAAATAAGGCAGGGTACAAAAGAGTTGGGAATAAATTCGTACTAAATGTAGATACTACAAGAAGTACTACTAGATATGAAGAAAATAAATTAGGGCATATGCCCCATAATAACATATATAGTATGAAAGCTGATATAAGCAAAATAGAAGCTAATATTGATATAGAAAAGTTAAGATTGCTGGTAGAAAATATTGATAATTTATTACGGTTAATTCCGAATACTACAAGTAGTATTACAAGTATTTCAATTAATACAGAAAAAACTAAAGTAACGTCATTAAGAATTAATGAAGATATATATAATTTAATAAAAGAAAGAGCTGTGAGAGATAAATGTAGTATAAGTGATATAGTTAATAAAAGTTTGATGGATTATTTAAATAATTATCTGTAATTAATTAGGGCATATGCCCTAAAAGTAATTTAAAGGGTGAGAATGTGAATAGGAATAATGAGTCATTTGAAAAAGATTTTAAAGCTGCTTCAGGTAATATGATCCATGAGGGTATGAAGTGTAATGATGAAGAAAAGGAATTAATAAGATTAAAGTATTTAGGTAAAATTACTGAAGAAGAATTTATAAAGAGAGTTTTAGATTTAGCAATGAAATAACTATTAAAGAGATTTATTTATTTTTATTTACTTTCAATAAAAATAAATAAAAAACTAGGTTTTATTTAAAATTCATAAAAAATAATATAATAATATATAGTACAATATTATATATTATTATATTGTTTTTTTTATTAGGGTAGTATCCAAAGAATGAGGATTTTACACCTTTAAGAGTAGTTTCTAGGATTATATCTAATTTTAAAAATTATCAAATTAACATTAGAATTATGTTTACAAATTGAGATTAAAAATACTTTTTATATTTTAGGGGGATTATTTTATGGAGCATTAGCTCCATTTTTTTTATAAAAAATAAAGAAACTTGAAGAAAAGAAACAAGATTATTGATAAAAAAATAATGTCGTGGTATGGGAGTTTATATGGCGCTTATATGGCGTTAATATGTCGTGATATGGGAGATTTGGAAAAGGTTTTGATATCATGGAAACACTAGGCTTTGCCTAGTCTATCAAAGATTTTGATTGCAGTTTCTCTTTATGCTCTTATAAAATATCTACAGGTATAATTTCCAGTTAAGATATTTTATAATTCATATTTAGATTTTGATTAAACTTTTTAAAAGTTTAATAGAATGTTATTTATAAAAATGATATACTTATATAAGTTTTAGTTTGCAAATTTTCCATAGAAGATTTGCTCCTTAAAGGACATCTTTAAAGGTGTCCTTTTATGATATAATGATTAAGTAAACTAAAACTTAAATACA
>UQOS01000046.1 GCA_900542735.1 uncultured Mycoplasmatota bacterium
ATACCTTTTCCTACTCCACTTACTTCAGTATACAAGAAAGTTATTGTTCCTGTTTGTATCGTATTATCTGTTGTTCCCTCTTTTGCATAATTAAAGAATGCATAAGTTACTCCTACTGTTATTACTATTAAACTAATAATAGCTACTAATGTTAATAATACCTGTTTCTTTTTACTATTTTTCTTCATAATGAAAACCCTCCATACTACCTTAGTTTTCCCCAAATGTTAATTTTTAATCATGAAATGTATTTTTAATATACACATGGTTAACTTTGTTCTATTCTAATTACATTTTACACTCGATAAGATGTAGTGTCAATATTTCAAAATGATTATATGAAAAAATATAGCTGGGTGATATTATGAATATAAGTAGATTAAAAGATTTAAGAGAAGATTATGACTTGACACAAAAAGAAGTGGCAGACATCTTGCATACCACTCAACAACAGTATTCTAAATATGAACTTGGAATTAGGTTAATTCCTATCGATAAACTAAATTTATTAGCTGATTATTATGAAACAACAGTAGACTACTTAATTGGTAGATCTAATATTAAAAAACCATATACAGAAAAGCAAAGAACCTAGAAATTCTTTGCTTTTTAAGATACTTTAATATCAAAATCACTAGTAGTACCAATATCAGCAAATTCCATATGAATCGTTAAAGTAATACTAACTCCTTCTAAAGAAGATAAATAATTACTAAGATCTAAATCAATACTCTTTAAAGTATCATTAGAAACTACTAATTGAATTGCATTTGTTTTTTCACTATCAATACTTAAACTCTCATGAAAACTAGATGCAATGTTATGACTACTAACTGAATATTTA
This sequence comes from uncultured Mycoplasmatota bacterium, assembly GCA_900542735.1. Classification (GTDB taxonomy): domain Bacteria; phylum Bacillota_I; class Bacilli_A; order RF39; family UBA660; genus Alloscybalousia. The sequence continues at coordinate 845 of UQOS01000046.1, forward strand.
GTAACACCATTATTTTCAGTTGGTATTTCATTTTCTATCAAAGTTAAAATTTTTTCAGCATCACAATATTTAAATAATCTACTAGGGCTTTCCGTAATATGATAAATATCATTTTCTAAAATTAAATAATTATCATCTAAAATGGCATAATTCGTAGTAGTGCCATCTTTTACTAAAGTAAACTTTTCTTTATCATCAATCTTTTTTCCTAAATATACTTCACTTACTCCATTATAAGTAATTGTATAAGAATAACTATAATTAATATCATTGTTACCATTTGATGTGCTACTTGAAATAGTATCATTATTAGTAGGAGATGTAGTACCAGAAGCAGTTGGCGTTGTAGTTGGACTAGTAGTAGGATTACTTACCATATTAGAAGAATTACTTCCACCTAATCTAATTACTAAAACTAGAATAAGAATAAAAATACCATAAATAGCTAACATAGCTATTGCATGATATCTATCATCTTTTTCTTTACCAAAACACTTTTTTAGAATTTCCTTTACTTCTTCTTTTTTCATTACTCAAACACCTTACCAATTAAAGATTCTTTATCTACACCATTAAAATATTCTTTTACACTCATCTTTCTTTTACCAGCAAACTGTAATTCTGTAATAATAATTTCTCCATCATGTGTACTAACACCAATACCATCAGAATAAACCTTACCAATTTCTCCATCTTTTCTTGTTGTGAAAAAACTATCACTTATTCTAGCATTATAAATTTTCACAATCACGCCATCTAAAGTAGTATAAGCACCAGGCCATGGATTAAGACCTCTAATTTGATTAAAAATATCGATTGTACTCTTACTAAAATCTATTTTTTCTTCTTCTCTAGAAATATTATAAGCATAAGTTACTTCTTCTTCATTCTGTTTCACTGGATTAATATTACCACTAACGATATTAGGAATGGTATCTAATAATAACTTAGTACCCATTTCACTTAGTCTATCATGAAGTGTTCCCACATTATCACTAGGTAAAATTGGAGTATCAATCTGAGAAATAATATCTCCAGCATCCATTTTTTCCACCATATACATAATTGTTACTCCTGTTCTAGCATAATTATTGATAATAGCTTTATGAATAGGAGCACCACCTCTTAGTTTTGGAAGTAAGGAAGCATGAACATTAATGCAACCACACTTTGGAAAATCAAGAAGTGCTTTTGGTATCATTTGTCCATAAGCACAAGTTACTATCATATCAACTGGTAACTTTAATAATTCTTGATAATCTTCTTTTATTTTAATAGGTTGAAAAACACGAATATCATTAGCAAGTGCTACTTCTTTGACAGGAGAAAACTTAATTTCATGTTTTCTTCCTACTTCTTTATCAGGCTGTGTTACTACCCCTATCACATCATAATTTTCAATAAGCCCCTTTAATACATTTACACTAAAGTCTGGTGTACCCATAAATAATATTTTTAATTTACTCATCTTTATTCATCTCCATTATTAAATCTTTATATATAGTAAGAAGTTCTTCTTTTTCTTCTTCTGTCATCTTTTGATAAGGATTATGATAACTATCAACAGTCCCTACATGATTACCTAATATCTTACCATTTTTTATACTAAAAATATGAGGTACTCCTAATACTTTATTTCCTTCATCATTTTCTTCTAAATAAGAATCTAGTTTTCCATATAGTTCTTTCCTAATAGACTTAATGTTTAATTTATGTACATCAGCATAATAAATGGTATTTAAGTTATTTTCTTTTGCTGCTTCTATTAAAATAGGAACACTATTACGACACCAAGGACAAGTATTATAACCAAAATAAATAAGGCCTGTACTACTTGTTAGAAACTCTATTACCTCTTTTTCATTTAAATAATGAATCTTATTATCAAAAGGAATATCTACTTTTATTTTTTTTCCATTATTATATTCAATATAGTTAATATATCCATACGATATTTTAAAACGAATATTATCATTCTGATAACAGAAAAATACTACTAATATTAAAAATAATAAAACGCTACCAATTATGATAAGTTTCTTTTTCATATACATCTTCCCATCTTAAAACACTTTTATTATATCAAAAGAATGAAAAAATTTATATTCTTTTTTAAACTATAGAATAATTAATTTTAGTAAACTTCTACTCCTGTATAATAATGTTTTAAAATTTCTTTATAAGTATACCCTTCTTGTGCCATACCATTAGCGCCATATTGACTAAGTCCTACTCCATGTCCATAACCTTTTGTCGTAATACTAACTTGATTATTAATAACCATAATAGAAAAATCAGTAGAACGAAGTTTTAATAAATTTCTAAAAGTAACCCCATCAAATATTTTATCTCCTACTTTTATTTTTTCTACTCTGCCACTTTCATCACGACTTATAATTTCAAATTGAATATTGGTATCATTAGAAATACCTAATAAATTTAATACATTCGTAAAATCTTTTTTAATTTCTCTTAAATAAGAAGATGCTTGAATATCCCACTTACTATCAACACTTTTTAAATAAGGAACACTATTACCCCATACCATACTAGCATCTTCTGTTTTACCATTACTAGTAGAATGGTATAGTGCATTAATATAATTACCTTGATAGTATACTGAAACATCTTTGGTAGAAATAACTGCTTCTTTTATTTTCTGATAATATGTAGAATATGAATTACCCCATAGTTTTTTTAATTCATTATTATCTTTATAAACTTGAGTAGATACTGTATCTGTTAATTTTTTTCCTGATGCTAATAACTTAAGAGCATAAGTACGAGCAACTACTGCTTGAGCTTTTAAGGCTTCCATTTGAAAAGATGCTGGCATTTCTGCTCCTACTACACCGATTAAATATTCTTCTAAATCCATACTTACTACATTACCATTACTACGATATATCGTTACTTGTTTAGAAGAAGTATCTTCTTGTTTAGATATGGACTCCTCTTTAGAAGATGGCTTTGGTTCAGAAACATTTGTTTCTTTTTCCTCTATTTTATTATTAGAATTAGTTTCTTGTTTTTTAGAATCTACTTTTATAGAATTCATTTCATTACTAGTAGTAGCATTTTCCTGATTACTACTTTCATCTACAGAAGTAGGCTCTTTTATTTCTAAACTATTTCTAGTATTATCTACTAAAGTACTAATTTCTAAGTTTGGTATAATATGATGATTTACATAAGTAAGTTTAGCTTCATCATAGGTACTAGTATTTTCTGTTAATAACATAACTGCTAATAAAATACCACCTACAGATAAGAATACTTTTTCACCATTAAATTTAATGTGATTCTTAGTAATAAAGTTTTTAATTATTTTTTTCATATTATCATGAATATGAAAATTTTTTAAATCTATTCCAAATTCAGTAGAATAATCTAAATACAAAATTAGTATTTCTTCGTCATTTTGAGTTTGAATTTTATAAGAATTTATCATAAAAAAAATCACCATTACTAGTATGGCAATTTTTCCTTATATTACTCTAAATATGAATTGGATTAAAATCAATATCTATTTTTATTTTAGAATTGATTTTATAATGTTCAATTAACTGATTTAAAGTAGTATATAAATTATCTTCTTTTTTATATTTTAAAACAATTTGAAAACGATAAATATTATTAATACGGAATACACTAGCAATACTAGGTCCTAATAGAATAGTATTAGGTAGATTTTTTTCTAGATAGGCTGCTACTTTTCCACTTACTTCTTTGGCATCATCATAAGATTTACTCATAATTCTAAGAACTGTCAAATAATAGTAAGGTGGATACCCTAGTTTACGTCTAATAGACATTTCTTGTGTAAAGAAGCCTATATAATCATGATTTTTAGCATAACGAATAGCGTAATGATCTGGATTAAAGGTTTGAATGATAACTTTTCCTTCTTTTTCACCACGACCACTTCTTCCAGCTACTTGACATAGTAATTGAAAGGTTACTTCACTACTTCTAAAATCTGGAATATTTAAACTAGTATCGGCATTAATCACACCTACCAAAGTTACATTTGGAAAATCCAAGCCTTTTGCTACCATCTGTGTTCCTAATAAAATATCATACTCACCATCAGCAAAACTTTTAATGATTTTTTCATGACTACCTTTCTTACTAGTAGTATCAAAATCCATTCTAATTACTTTTTTATTAGGAAATAGTTCTAATAACTGTTCCTCTATTTTTTCCGTTCCAATGCCAAGTGCCGTAATTGCTTCTTCTCCACACTCAGGACAAACTTTTTTCAAATTCGTACCATAACCACAATAATGGCATCTTAAAGTATTACTACTTTTATGATAAGTTAAGGTAATATCACAGTTAGGACACTTTTCTGTATACCCACAATTTTTACAAGAAACAAAAGAAGAATACCCTCTCCTATTAAGAAGTAAGATAACTTGTTCCCCTCTTTCAAAGACTTCGTTCATATTTTGAATTAAAATACTAGAAAAATTACTTCTATTTTTCTTAACTTCTTGATTCATATCAACAATTTGAATATCGGGCATCTTTTTATGGTTAACTCTTTCTTTTAACTCAATTAACTCATATACATTTTTCTTAGCTCTTGCATATGTTTCAAGTGTAGGAGTAGCACTACCAAGTACAACAGGACATTTGTGGTAATTACTTCTCCATTTAGCAATATCTAAAGCATGGTATTTAGGATTACAACTATCTTGTTTATAACTATCTGTATGTTCTTCATCAATGATAATTACACCTATATTTTTAAGAGGAGCAAATATCGCACTTCTAGCACCAATTACGATTTTTACTTCTCCTCTAGCAATTCTTCTCCATTCATCATACTTTTCACCATCACTAAGTCTACTATGTAAAATCGCTATATTATTAGAAAATCTTTTTTGAAATCTAGAAACAATTTGTTCGGTTAAAGAAATTTCTGGTACTAACACAATACTTTCTTTTTCTTCTAATAACAGTTTTTCTATAATTTCCATATAGACTTCTGTTTTTCCACTACCAGTAACACCATGAATTAAAAAGACTGTATCTGTATTTTTTTTATCTAAAACTTTTGAAACTGCTTCTTGCTGTAATGGCGTAAGTGGATATTTCTTAGTAACAGTATCTTCATGATTCATACGATATACTTCTTCTTGAATTTCTTTTAAAATATTATTTTTTAATAAAGTTTTTACGCTACTAGTAGAAATTAAACTTGCTTCTTTTTTTAAAACTTTACCTTTTTTTTGAATAAGGTCAATAATTTCTTTTTGCTTAGGATTCGTAACTTCTATATCACTATTATTTAATACTAAATAGGCATTCATCTTTTTAGAAACTGTTACACCGTTTTTTGCTTTTAAAGCCTTAGGTAACATTACTTGATAACTAGATATTAAAGTAGATAGTGTGATACTAGCAATATATTTTCCTAATTCTAATAATTCTGAATTTAAAATAATATCGGTATCTACTACATCTATAATTTCTTTTAAATCTGAAAAACTACTATCATCACGAATTTCTAATACAAATCCTTCTAAGATTTGATGAGCAAATGGTACTGTTACACGAACACCCACTTTAACCTTGGAAGAAAATAAGTCTGGTACAATATAATCAAATGTCTTATCAATATTTTTATTCGATAGTTCTACTAATACTTTGGCAACCATTTTCTTCCCTCCTTACAAATGATTTATAAAACTGAAAAAGAAACAAATTTCTAAAATTAGTTTCTTTAACAGAAAATAGTAATCACATTTAAATTTCTTTTGATAATTTTTCTAAAGTAGTAGTATCAAGTCCAGTCATACGAGAAATTGTCGCAATATCTAGCTTTTCTTTTAACATATTTTTAGCTATTTCTACATTTCTTTGTTCAACTCCCTGAGAAATTCCTTTAGAAATTCCATCTTCATAAGCCATCTTTTTCTCAGTATTCTGGATTAATCTTTGATCTTCTTCATAAGTCATAAAACTTCTGAACGTTTCTTGATTATTTAAATC
>UQOS01000047.1 GCA_900542735.1 uncultured Mycoplasmatota bacterium
TTTAATCTTTTTGATGTGAACTTAATTTTATTAAGTCCTTTTTATATTCAATACCAATCTGAACGCACTTTCCTTATGTATAAAAAAGAGCTTACTTAAGCTCACTTTACACAACTTTCTAGAATATTAAGAATTTTATTTTTCATATCTTCATCAGATTTTTGCCAAACAAGTTCAAAAAATACTCCCATACCTGGTAAAGTAATTTCATCATTGTTTTTGATACTTTCTTCAATTGCGTCTTTTAATACGCTTGTATCATCACCCTTAAAATTATTAATAATATGACTTCTAATATCTAAATTCATAATTATTCTCCTCCTCAATTATAGTGTGGTAAAAATAAACAGTTTTATACTAAAATATAGTAATTTTAATCTTACTATGATAAAATAGTAAAAGATTAACGTGGTGATTTTAATGAATATCAATATAAATAATCAAAAAGTAGAAGTAATCATTTTAAAAAAAAGAGGAAATAAAAATACTTATTTACGAATTAAAGAAGATTTAAACCTATATGTAACTACTTCATCTTTCATGAATGAAAGAAAAATAAAAGAAATTATTGATGAAAATATGCCTTCTATTATTAAAATGTATGAAAAACAGGCATATAAACAAGATTTAAAAAAAGATTTTTACTATCTTGGTAAAAAATATGATTTTGTGAAAACGAATACTGATAAACCAATTATTGGAGAAAATAAAATATTTGTACCAGCTGATTTTGATAGTGAAAAATGGTTAAAAAAAGAAGCAAGTCTTCTTTTTAAAGAAAGACTAGATTATTGGTATCATAACTTTGATAGAAAAATACCTTATCCATCTTTAACCATTCGCAAAATGACTTCTCGTTGGGGTGTATGTAACTCTAAATTAAAGAGAGTAACACTTAACTTAGAATTAATAAAAAAAGAACCATTTTGCTTAGATTATGTTATCGTTCATGAATTATCTCATTTTATAGAAATGAATCATTCTAGTCGTTTTTGGAAAGTAGTAGAAGCAAACTACCCAAATTATAGAGAAGTGCGTCGTATTATGAAGAATTATTAAAGGAGAAAAATATGTTAATTACTAGTTGTGATAATGAAAAAATTAAAAAATATTTAAAGTTAAAAGAGAAAAAATATCGTGATTTTTATAATGAATTTTTAGTAGAAGGAGAACATTTGGTAGTAGAAGCATATCGTAGTAATTTACTAGAAGAAATTTTAATTGAACAAGATGAAGTAACTATTTTAGATGTACCTATTACTTATGTAAGTAAAGAAATATTAAATAAACTATCTTCTTTAGAAACTCCTACCCATATCATTGGTGTTTGTAAAAAGAAAGAAGAAAAAAGTGAATTAGGAAATAAGTTACTATTATTAGATAGAGTACAAGATCCTGGTAATTTAGGTACTATTATTCGTAGTAGTAAAGCATTTGGTGTTGATACGGTAGTGCTTGGAAACGGTTGTGTCGATTTATACAATGAAAAAGTAATTCGTTCTACACAAGGAATTGGTTTTCATATGAATATTGTAAATAGAGACTTAAAAGAATTGATTCCTAATTTAAAAGAAGAAGAAATTCCGGTTTATGGCACAAAAGTAGAATATGGAACAGACATTAGAACTCTAAAAAAGCGTGATAAAGAAAAGTATGCTCTTATTATGGGAAATGAGGGTAGAGGAGTAGATTCTGATATTTTAGATATGTGTGATAAATTTATTTATATTGAATTAAATCATGAAGTAGAAAGCCTAAATGTCGCAATTGCAGCTAGTATTTTATTATATGAACTATCAAGGAGGGACTAATAAGTGGAAGAATATATCTATATTGGAAAAATAGTAAATACTCATGGTATCAAGGGAGAAATTAGGATTTTATCTGATTTTGAAAAAAAAGATAGTGTTTTTGTAGTTGGTATGCCTATTTATATTGGTAGAAAAAAAGAAAAAGAAATTATTAAAAGTTATAGACATCATAAAAATTTTGAAATGATTACGATGGAAGGCTATAACGATATTAATGAAGTATTAAAGTACAAAGGGTTATATGTATATATTAAAAAAGAAGATTTAAAATTAAAAGATGATGAATACTTAGAATCTGATATGATAGGATTAAATGTTTATGTAGACGGTAAATTAGTAGGTGAAGTAAAAGATATTTACGATTCTGGTAATAATAAAGTAATGACTATCCATGTAGATAATAAAGATGTATATATTCCTTATCAAAAAGAATTTATTTCTAATGTTGATATTAAGAATAAAAAAATAGTAGTAACACCAATTAAGGGGATGTTTGAATGAGAATCGATATTTTAACACTATTTCCAGAAATGTTTCAAACTTTTAAGACGGAATCTATTATCAAAAGAGCAATTGAAAAAGACTTGGTAGAAATAAATATTATTGATTTTAGAAAATATTCAAAAGATCCTCATCAAAAAGTAGATGATACTCCTTATGGTGGTGGCTCAGGTATGGTTTTAATGTGTCAACCAATATATGACTGTATTGAAAGTATTAAGAAAGAAAATAGTAAGGTAATTATGCTAACTCCTGATGGTACTTTGTATAAACAAAAAATAGCTTATGACCTAGCACAAGAAAAACATTTGATTTTGTTATGCGGTCATTATGAGGGGTTTGATGAAAGAATTAGAAATATTGTAGATATGGAAATCTCAATTGGTGATTATGTATTAACAGGAGGAGAAATACCAGCTATGGTAGTAAGTGATTCTGTTATTCGTCTTGTAGATGGCGTTATTGATAAGAATAGTCATTTAGTAGATAGTTTTAATGATTCTCTATTAGATTATGAAACCTATACTAAACCTTATGATTTTAGGGGTATGAAAGTACCAGATGTATTAATATCAGGGGATCATAAAAAAATTGATGATTTTCGTCGCAATTCGCGTTATAATAGAACTAAAGATCGTAGGCCAGATTTATTAGAAAAGTAGGTGTTACTATGCTAGATAAAAAGTATTATATTGTGAAAAATAAAAATGATAAAGCAATTACATATTTTGAATATGATAAAATGGAAGGCTATGACTTAACTCCTAAAAAAGGCATGAAGATAGAAGATGCTATTAATGTCAATAAAGTAGTTATTATTAATCCATCTCTAGCAGAAAAAGTAGCTAAAAAGAAATTTGATTTAAAGTTTCGTAAACTATTAACCCTTCTAAATATTATCTTTGAAAGTGATGATGATACAGGTACTGCTTACCAAGAAGGATTAAATGAAGTTAGTAAATTAAGAATGGAACTAATTAATAAATATCGTAAACACCTAGAAAAAGAAGAAGCAGATTTAATGAATAAAAAATTAGATATTTTAGAACAAGAATTAAAATTAAGACTTTATTATTTAGAACAGAATTATCAAGAAAATTATCAAAATGAAAATGAGATAGGTAGGAGTAGATAATTTTGGGTTCAGGGGGAAATATGGATAAAGTAATTATCATAAATTATAGTGTAAGTGGTTATAAAACAGAAGTATTATGTAGAAAAATGTTATGTCGTATGCCTGTTAGGCATAATATATTACCTATGGATTTATATTCTAGTATTCAGTCATGTATGGAAGCTAATATTCCTTTTTCAGTGTGTAATCTAAGTGAAGAAGAATTTAAACTCTTAGAGAGTGAGATAACACGATATGGAAATTTAGATAGATTAATATCTAGTCCTAGACATGATACTTATGTCTCATGTAGGTTTATGATTACTAGAGATAGTGATTATTCTAAAATTTTGTTTGCTGATTATGATAATCCTAGAAAAAGAGGTAAATATTCATTTGATTTTAAAGAAGAAACTTTTAATTACCTTGAAAATAGTATTCCATTTACAGAGTATTATGCTCCAGGTATAGCTAAAAATGGTTATACAAATGGTTTTAAAATTTATACAACAGAAACCTATAAAGATGTATTAAAATACTATCAGGGAATAGCTGATAAAAAACAGAATCCTAACATGAAACAAAAACAGAAAGATTTAAAATAAAGAATTGTATCTGAAATAGTAAAGATATTTTTTAAAAGTATTTGCATATTCATTATACTTATGCTATAATTTAACTCGTTGGTAATCCGCTGTTACTAATGGAATATGATTACTGGTAAAACAGAGAGGAGAGATATCGTATGGCAAATGTAATTGATAAAATTACTGCAAAACAACTTAATCCTAATGTGCCTGAATTTCGTGTTGGAGATACTGTTAGAGTTGATGTAAAAATCATCGAAGGTAACAAAGAAAGAATCCAAGCATTTGAAGGAATCGTAGTTTCTCGTAAAAGTGGAGGTGTTTCTGAAACATTTACAGTTAGAAAAATGTCTTCAGGAATTGGAGTAGAAAGAACTTTCCCACTTCATTCACCAAAAATCGCTGGAATTACTGTTGTTAAGAAAGGTAAAGTTAGAAGAGCTAAATTAACTTTCTTAAAAGGATTAGTTGGTGGTTACAAAATTAAAGAAAGAAGAGATAAATAAGGTGATGCCTTATTTTTTCTTTATGTAATAGAAAAGGGGTTATTATGAATCAATTATTAAAATTATTAAAAGAATTACTTCCATATATTATCATTATTATTGTGGTTATTATTATTAGAACTTTTATCTTTACGCCTGTTGTTGTGAATGGACCTAGTATGATGAATACCTTACACAATGGTGATGTTATGATTTTAGATAAAATTGGTATGAAACTAGGTGGCATTAAACGATTTGATATTGTCGTAATTCAAACTGGAAAAACTAAAATCATTAAAAGAGTAATTGGTCTATCAGGAGAGACAATATCTTATAAAAATAATAAACTATACATTAATGGAAAAGAAGTTAGTGATAACCATAGTAATGAAATTACTTATGATTTTGAAGAAATTAAAATACCAGATGGTGAATATTATGTACTTGGTGATAATAGAACAGATTCTGTAGATAGTAGAATTTTAGGTACTATTCCTAAAAATGAAATATTAGGACACGCCACTTTCATTATTTATCCATTTAATAGATTTGGTAGTAGGTAAAAGGTAGAGAAATCTATCTTTTTTATGTGAAAAATAGTTTTATAGATTGATAATAATATTTAAAATATGTAAAACATGATACAATATATATAGAAAATAAAAAATCGTTAGGAGAATTAGATATGAAGGAATGCTTAGTTTTATTTTCAGGAGGAAAAGATTCATTTTTAAGTACAATTTATTTAATTGAGCAAGGATATAAAGTTATCTTAGTACATTTTGATAATGGACAGACCATTGGTATCAATAATGTTAAAATTGGTTATAAAAGATTATTAAAGAAATATGGTAGTGAAAAAGTATCGTATATTGGGACTAAAAATATAAGTTGTTTTTTTAGAAATTTTATAATAAAGACTTATAATATGTATTTAGAAGAGATTAATAAAAAATATGGTAATATAACAATATCTGAATTAAACTGTTTATCATGTAGATTATCCATGTATGTTGCAGCAATTATAATATGTATACAAAATAATATAAAATATGTTGCAGATGGAGCAAGAAATAGTCAATTGTTCGCTATAGAACAAGATGAAATGCTAAATTTATTTAAAAAATTATTTAAAAAATACAGTATTGAGTTACTATTACCATTAAAAGATTTAATAAATGATTTTGAAGAAAAAAATGAATTTATTATAAGAGGATTTGTACCAAAAGTGAATGAATCACAATGCTTGATAGGAATACCCTTAAGTTCTAATAACGTGGATCAAATATCATTAAAAACTTGTCAAAAAATATATAAAGAATTATATGAGAAAATAGTAGATGAAATGATACAAAAACAAAAGAATACTGCTTTAGGAGAAAGATTTATATAATGGAAGATAATAGAAGTAAAAAGTTTATATTTGTTCCTTTTTGTTTAATGGCTCAAGCCTATCAAGCCCAAGGTATTGTAAAATATGAACATAAGGCTACCATAAAGCCTATAATGAGATTATTAATAGAAAATGATATTAATATTATTCAAATGCCTTGTGCTGAAAGTATGTCACAAGAAGGACTTATTAGATTGCCAAAAGGAATAACGAAGTATGATACCAAAGAATTTAATAAATTATGTGAAGATTTAGCTCTTCAAACTTTTAACAGTATTCAAAGAATTATAGAATCCAAATATGAAGTAATTGCAGTATTGGGAATTGAACATTCTCCGTCTTGTTGTATTAATTATATTTATACAAACAAAGGAATGGAAAAAAGAAAAGGATTATTCATGGAAAAACTTTATAAAAAATTATCTGAAAATAATATAAATGTTCCTTTTATAGGTATTAATAGGAAATGCATAAATAAATCATTAAGAGAAATTCAAGACATTATAGATAAAGGTTAAGAATGTGAAAATTTTTGAAGTAAAAGAAAGAACAGTGACTCTAAATAAATAATCTATTATTAGATAGATAGTATTTTTTATATATAAGAAAAGTGCGTTCAGATTGGTATTGAATATAAAAAGGACTTAATAAAACTAAGTCCACATCAAAAAGATTAAAGAAAAACCTTTAATTTTTCAAATCAAGAGGTAGC
>UQOS01000048.1 GCA_900542735.1 uncultured Mycoplasmatota bacterium
TATTTGAATGAATCAGAGAAAGTAATTACAGATATTAATTTTGGAGAATCCTATGATAAAGAACTTGCTTTAAAAGATTTAGGAAGGCAAGAGGGAGAAGCAAAGAGTAGAGAAGAAATTGCTAAAAATATGCTAAAAGAAAGTATTGATATTTCTGTTATTTCACGTGTAACAGACTTAGATATAGAAACAATACAAAAATTGAAAGATAAAAACTAAAATATAATTTCTTTCTAGCACTGTTAACAAAAAAAGGTTGACAGCATCTAAAATATTCGTTATAATGAATATAGTTTTAGAAATGGAGGGATATTATGGCAGTTAAATTAAGACTTACAAGAATGGGTGCTAAGAAAAGACCTAGTTACCGTATTGTTGCTAGTGACTCTAGGCAAAAAAGAGATGGAGAATATCTAGAATTAGTTGGAACTTATAATCCAATTGCAGATGAAACAAAAATTAACGAAGAAGTAGCTTTAAAATGGTTAAGAACTGGAGCTCAACCTTCTGATACAGTTAAGAATTTATTATCAAAAGCTGGTATCATGAAGAAATTTGCTGAAGAAAAACAAGGTAAATAATTATGAGTTTAGTAGAATTAACTGAATTTTTAGTAAAGTCACTTGCTGAAAATAAAGAAAATGTTTCGGTAAAAGAATTTGAAACTGATGAAGAAAATACTATTCTTATTCAAGTATTAGTAGATGAAAGTGATATGGGAAGAGTAATCGGAAAAGGTGGAAAATTAGCCAATGCTATTAGAACTTTAGTACAAGCAAGTAGTTATATTAAAGATAATAAAAAAGTAAGAATCAATATTGATAGTTTTTAGTCATTATTGATTCTTTTAATTTAAAAATGTAAAGATAGTGTCTATTATTATTAAAAATATTAAGATATTTGTTAACCATTTTGGTATTTTTACTACAATTTTATCAAAAAATGGCTTTAATAAATATAAAACAGTAATACTAGCAATTCCCCAAACATTAGCCATTTCTAAAGAAATATAATGACCTATATGAAATCTGTGACTTTCATAATTCCATATTTCTTTATGCAAACAAGATTTAATCAAATAGCCACCCATCAATTCAATAAGGCTTAAAACCACCATAGATACTATATAAGTAATAAAAATTTTATAAATTTTCTTGTGCCTTAATGGAATTTTATCTATTAGCTTTCCTATTAGTAAAATCAGTATCACTCCAAAACCATATACAGGTGTCCACCATCCATAGAGAATACCACTATTAAAATTTTTAATGAAAACTGTTTCTATGAAGTGTCCAATGATAGAGAATAAGAAGAAGTAATTTATATAATAGTACATAGTATCACCGTTCTTAGTTTGCCCAATTTTTTTTCTTTTATTTATATGAAAACTGTATTATAATACTAATAGATAGGATTATAGGAGGTGTATTATGAAAAATAGGGTACTTAGTTCTATACTATTATTACTAATTTTTATTCCTTTTATCATGAAAGGTGATGTGTTCTATGCAGGATTGGTACTATTAGTAGGACTAATTGCTTTTAAAGAATTATTTGATTTAAAATTAAAAGATAGAAAACTATCCTTATTACTAGAGGTGCTTGCTTATTTAGCTGTTGGATTTTTAATTTTAAATAATTACCAAAGTAAAGAATTAATGATTGTGTTGGATTATCGTATTTTAACATTTATGTTATTTGCCTTTATGGTACCACTTGTATTAATAGGAGATAATGATAAATATAACTTACAAGATGCTCTTTACTTATTAGGTAGTGTTTTATTTATCGGTTTTTCTTTTAATTTGATGATTTTAATCCGTAATTATTCCATTACTTATTTTATTTACTTTTTATTGATAGCTTGTTTTACTGATATTTTTGCTTTTGTAACTGGTAAATTAATTGGACGAAAAAAGTTAGCTAAAGAAATTTCTCCTAACAAAACAGTAGAAGGTTTTATAGGTGGAACAATTATGGGAACTTTTATAGGAATGGTATACTACTTAACAGTTGTTAGTAATCAAATTCCTTTTACTCAAATTTTAATTATTACGATTACTTTATCCATTATGGGGCAAATTGGTGATTTAATTTTCTCACAAATTAAGCGTTATTATCATCAAAAAGATTTTTCTAATTTAGTACCAGGCCATGGTGGTATATTAGATTTATTTGATAGTTTAATTTTTGTGATTATTACATCTATTTTATTCATATCTATTTTATAGGAGGAAAAGAGAAAAATATGCTTAATTTAATTTATTTTATTATTATATTAGGAGTAATTGTTTTAGTACATGAATTTGGACATTTTATATTTGCTAAAATGTTTGGTATTTATGTTTATGAGTTTGCAATTGGGATGGGACCTAAATTATTTCATTTTAAGAGTAAAAAAGGAGAAACTGAATATTCTATTCGTGCAATTCCTATTGGTGGTTTCTGTTCTTTAGCAGGTGAAGATTTAGATAGTGATGATGATAAAAAGATTCCCAAAGATCGTAGACTTCAGTCTAAACCAGTTTGGCAAAGATTTTTAGTTATGTTCTTTGGAGCAGGAAACAACTTTATTTTAGCATTTCTACTTTTATTAGTAATTGCTTTTGGTTGGGGAGCTGTATCTTCAAAACCAGTTATTTCAGAACTAGTTAGTGGTAATCCTGCCGAACAAGCTGGCTTACAAGTAGGAGATTATATTTCTAAAATTAATGGTCATAAAGTAAAAACAAGTGATGATGTATCTATTTACTTACAAGTAGAAGATAAAAGTAAACCAATTACTTTCACAGTTAAAAGAAATAAAAGAGAGTTAGATATTGATGTTACTCCAATTAAAGAAGAAGTAGATGGAAGTACCATTTATCGTGTAGGAATTGTTTCGCAAGGGAAAGTAGAAAAAGGATTTATTCCATCAGTAAAATATGCTTGTACCAAAACAGGTGCTTTATTTAGACAAATGGTAATTACTTTAAAAGGTTTATTTACAGGAGGTATTTCTGTGAAACAATTATCTGGACCTGTTGGTATTTATAATATTGTTGGTACACAAGCAAAGAGTGGATTTCAAAATATTTTATATTTAATTGCCTTATTAAGTATTAATGTTGGATTTATTAATTTGATTCCATTACCTGCATTTGATGGTGGTAGAATTTTATTCTTAATCATTGAAAAAATAAAAGGTAGTCCTATAAAACCAGAAACAGAAAATAAAATACATACTATTGGTTTTATCTTATTACTTGCTTTAATGATTTATATAACGTTTAATGATATTTTAAAATTATTTTAGATAAACAAAAAGAAACTATTTTGTGAAATGCACCCCTTAAAGTAGACATTAATAAAAAAGAGGGACTACAAAAATATGATAAAATACATTTCCGAAAGGGTGAATTCCTTAGGGATTAAGTAATTTTTATAAAAAGGACATAACTTGAAATAATAGTTATGCCTTTTTTATTGCTTGTTTTCTGTTGGCAAATCTATTTCACCAATAAAATTAAATACTATTTTTATTTTTTTAATCTTTTTAGTACCAATTGTGTCAGCATTATAAATATAAAATTTTTCAATAAATGTTCTAATTATTTCTGCATCAAGTTTTGTGATGTTGGTATAGCATTTAACAAGATTAAGAAAACTACTTGTATTAGTGATTTTTTCTTGTTCATTTTTAATAATCTTATTTAATTCAGTAATTCGCACATTTAGAGTTTTTTGTTCATTTTCATAAGCAAAGGTCATTTTTTTAAATTGTTTATCACTGATTTTTCCTTCAACATTATCTTCATAAAGTCTTTGAATTAATAAATCTATTTTTGATACACGACTCATAGATTGTTCTAGTTCTTTTTTGCTTTCGCGTATTCTTCGTTCTAATTCTTTGTTTTTATTCTTTGCAACAAGTTCTACAAATTCATCTTCATAATCTCTTGCAAATGCAGTTACCTGTTGAATCATATATAATAAAGCTTTCTATATATCAATATTTATTATTTGATGCGAAGTACAATTATGCTTTCCACATTTTCTATAAGTTGCACACACCATGTATTCTTTATCATGATTCCAATCCTTAGAACGTACTTGATATAGTTTGGAACCGCAATCTGCACAATATACCATTCCAGATAGTAACGGCATATCACCTAGAAGTGTACGTCTACGTCTACCAGTTCTAATTCTTTGAACTGTGTTGAATGTTTCTTCATCTATGATTGCCTCGTGTTTATTTTTGAAGATTTTCCATTCAGATGGATCATTATCAATTTTCTTTTTTATCTTATAAGACTTTCTTCTAGTTTTGAAATTGATAGTGTGTCCTAGATATTCTTGTTTATCTAGGATATTAGCCACAGTTCTTGCAGACCATTTACAGGGTTCTTCTGTAATAATTGCTGTTGGATATAATCCAATACTTTTAAAATAATAAGATGTTGTAAATATTCCTTCATCTTTTAATTTATGAGCAATTTGAGTTGGTCCATATCCTTCAATACATGATATAATTAACATGACTTAAGTCCTTTCTTATTTATTGATTTTTGGTTTAACTCAATTATATAAGACTTAAGTCATTTTTTATATAGGAAATGTTTCACATCTATTGTATTACAACAAAAATTGAGTAATAATAATCATAAAGTTATTGACAAACTATATGAAATAATATAAAATAAAACAAAATTAGGAATAATTCTTAATTTAGAAAGGAGATACATGAATAACTATTCTAAGCAAAGAGAAATTATACTAGAAACATTTAAGTATTTAAATCATCCAACAGCGGAACAAATATATGATAAAGTACATCAAGATAATCCAACTATTAGTAAAAGTACAGTTTATAGAAATTTAAATGTTTTATTGGAAAATAAAACTATCAAGAAAATAAAAGTATTAACTGGACCAGACAAATATGATTATATTGATAAAGAACATTATCATGTAATATGCAACAAATGTGGAAAAGTTTTTGATTTTATGTATCAGTTTAAGAAGGAAAAACTAAAAGAATTGATCCATAATCAAACGAGTGTAATTACTAATGTAGACAGTATCATTTTATATGGAATATGTGAAGAATGTAAATCTAAAATAAAGTATGAGGAGGAATAAAAAATG
>UQOS01000049.1 GCA_900542735.1 uncultured Mycoplasmatota bacterium
GATAGTGATACTAGTAGTAAAGTAACCTTTAAAGTATTGGGAGGATTACTTAATAATGAGTTAGCTTTAAAAGATGGAAATAGCTTAAACCAAGAATTGGCATTATGTAATTACGAAAAAGGTTATGTATGGAATTTCGATTATACAGGAGGAGAACAAGAATTTACTACACCATGTACTGGAACTTATAAATTAGAAACTTGGGGAGCTCAAGGTGGAAATTCTATAAATAATTATTTTGGTGGATACGGTGCCTATGCAACTGGAAAACTAAATATAAGAAAAGACAGTATTGTTTATATAAATATTGGTGGTAAAGGAGAAAATTCTTCTTCATCAGGTGCAGCAGTAACAACTAAAGGCGGATATAATGGTGGTGGAGATGGCAAAAATCATATATCAGGAAGTGGGCGCTATGTTTCTGCTGGAGGTGGAGCAACACACATGTCATATGAAAAAGGTTTACTAAGTACTTTGAGTTCAAAAAAAGAAAGCATATTAATTGTATCAAGTGGTGGGAGTGGAACAGGATATTACTCTGATACTTATTATGTCATAACTCCAGGTCATGGAGGAGGATTTAAAGGGACAACAGGTGCAACATATTTTTCAGGTCAAATAAAAACCAATTTTGGTATCCCTTCTCAAACTGATGGTTATTCTTTTGGAAAAGGAGAAGATGGAAAAAATGAAGGTGCAGGTGCAGGTAGTGGATATTATGGAGGTTACACATCAGGTAGTTTAAATGGAAGTGGTGGTTCATCTTATATAGGAAATCAAATTTTAACCGATAAATCTATGTATTGCTATAACTGCAAAGAATCAAGTGAAGAATCCACTAAAACAATTTCTACTACTTGTACTAGTGAAACTCCTACTGAGAATTGTAGTAAACAAGGAAATGGTTATGCTAGAATTACTTATTTAGGAAACTAAAAAAATTAAATTTTATGTATTTTGATAAATTAAGATAAAAAATAGAACTAATTTTAGATTTTCTTTTAACGAATTTTTAAAATTAGTTTTTATTATGTTCTAGTTTTCTAAAATTAGCCATTTTACAACCCCCTAACTTTCTGTTATATTATGTTTAGTTGAAGTTATATTAGCTAAATTTGAATTTGAATAAACCATGAAAAAATGATTGAATATAACATTCAAACAATATATAATAAAACAAATCAGGAAGTGGTAGTATGTTAAATGTTGAATGTGAAAAAGATATTTATAATTTATTAGACAGAATAGATATTGAAAAAGGTAAAAATTATTATAAGAATTATATTGAATATATTGACTGTGATGAAAAAAATGATATTACTACTCATTCTTTTCTTGTAGAATCTGAAAGAACCTATGATTATTATAATGTTGAAGTGATAGTAAAAGATAATCATATCGTTGATCAAAGCTGTGACTGTCCTCAGCATAATCTTTATGGCAGTTGTAAACATGTTGCTGCTTGCATACTAAACTATCAAGATGACATTTATCAAATTACGAAAGAAGAAAAGGAATTTCAAATATCTAAATATATTTTAGATGAATTTTATCGCCCTGATAAAAAATCTGATATTCATTTAAAAAAACAACTATTTTTAGAAATAGAATTAACCTTTAATGATGGTTATCGACCTAGTGTTTCAATGACATTTAAAATAGGTGAAAAAAGGTTATATAATTTAAATAATAAAATGAGTAGATTTTTAAGTACATATGAAGAAGGAGAAGGAGAAGTAGTTTTTGGAAAAAATTTTACTTATGATCCACAAATTCATTTCTTTTCTAAAGAAGATGAGCAGGTAATTTCTTATTTATTAAGTATTTATAAAGGAAATAGATATGCAGACTTTAGATGTTTTTCTGTATCAACTAAACTATTTGATAGTTTTTTAACACTCCTAAAAAATAGAAAAATTCTTATTGTAGGTCATGGTTATATTGATGAAATAAAAGAAGAAAATCCTATTAAATTTACTCTATCACAAAAAGATGATATTTATAAATTAGAATATAGAAGTAAAGATTATGACTTCTTAATGGCAAATGGTTCTTATATAAAAAAAGATAATATCTTATATCATACTCCTGAAAAAGTATCTAGAATCATTTCTATTTTAAAACAGAATAGGTTGAATAAATTAGTCTTTAAAAATGAAGACTTAGATAAATTTAGTAATGGCATTTTACCAGAAGTTAAATCTAATATAAAGCTAGATAAAACAGTAGAAGATAAAATTACGATAGGTGTAAAACCTACTGCTAAAATATATCTAGATTTAAAAAATGCTCTTGTTATAGCTAATGTCAAATTTATCTATAATGATAAAGAAATTTCATATTTTGATACAGACAACAGTATCATAAGGGATAGTGAATATGAAAATGAAGTAATAGAAACTATGTTACAGTATGGCTTCATTATTGATAAAAATGCCATTTATATAGATAATTTAGATACTATTGGACAATTACTAGAAGAAAATTTAATAGAATTAGCTAAAAAATATGAAGTATTTACATCAGATAAAATGAAAGATACGAAAGTGTTAAAAGATACTAAAATCCAGTCAAGTTTCTCTATCGGTCATGATAATATCATGAAGTATGAGTTTGATTTAGGTAACATTAAAAATGATGAAATTGTGAATGTATTAGAAAGTCTAAAAAATAAGAAAAAATATTATCGTCTTAAAAGTGGTGACTTACTAGACTTAGAAAATAATGAAGAATTAACACAACTAGAAAATTTAATGGAAGATATGGAAATATCTAATAAAGATTTAAAAAATGGTAGTGGAACAATTCCTAAATATAGAGCAATTTACTTAGATAGTGTAAAAAAAGATAAATATGATATTATAAAAACGAATAATTTATTTGATGAATTAATAAATAACTTTTCATCTTATCGTGATGCTAACATTACTTTATCATTAAAAGATAAGAAAGTCTTAAGAGATTATCAATTACTAGGTGTAAAATGGTTATATAATATTTATAAGTGCGGCTTTGGTGGAATTCTTGCTGATGAAATGGGACTTGGTAAATCAATCCAGTTAATTTATTTAATTAAACAAATATTACTAGAAAAGAAAGATGCCAAAATCTTAATTGTAGCTCCTACTTCATTAATCTATAACTGGAAAAATGAGTTTGATAAATTTGCAAGCGATATATCATATAAGGTATTAGCTGAAAACAAAACAGTAAGAAAAGAAGAATTAGAACATCTAGATGATTATAATGTACTAATTACTACTTATGGTCTAGTAAGACAAGATCAAGAAAAATATAAAGAGATGAATTTTGAATTAATAGCTATTGATGAAGCACAAAATATTAAAAATCCAAATGCCCAAATGACGAAAGTAGTAAAATCATTAACTGCAAATACAAAATTAGCATTAACGGGTACACCACTAGAAAATTCTGTTTTAGAATTATGGAGTATATTTGATTTTATTATGCCAGGTTATTTAGCAAATATGGTTAACTTTAGAAAAAAATATAATATTAAAAATGTTGATGATGATAGTTTAAAACAATTAAATCACTTAAATGATCAAATAAAACCGTTTATATTAAGAAGAAAGAAAAAAGATGTAGTAACAGAATTGCCTGATAAAATAGAAAACAATATTTATATTGATTTAAATTCTGAACAGAAAAAATTGTATGTAGCTCAACTTGAAAAAACCCAAAAAGAATTGGATAATATTTTAAGTACAGAGGGATTTAAGAAAGGTAATTTCAAAATACTTCAACTTCTTACTAAATTAAGACAACTTTGTATAGACCCTAGAATCGTTTATGAAAACTACCAAGGTGGAAGTGCCAAAATAGAAAACTTAGTGTCTATTGTAAAAGAAATTATTGAAAACGGACATAAAATTTTACTATTCACAAGCTATAAAACAGCTCTAGATATTGTGAATAAAGAGTTTACAAATAATAATATTTCCACTTATGTAATTGATGGTAGTGTTTCTTCTAAAAAAAGAATGGAACTTGTAAATAAATTTAATGAAGACAATACGAATGTTTTTCTAATTACTTTAAAAGCAGGAGGAACAGGATTAAATTTAACGAGTGCTGATGTCGTAATTCATTTAGACTTATGGTGGAATCCACAAGTAGAAAACCAAGCTACTGATAGAGCACATAGAATTGGACAAAAAAATACGGTAGAAGTAATCAAGTTAATTTGTAAAGGAACTATCGAAGAAAGAATACTAGAACTTCAAAATAAGAAAAAAATACTAAGTGATAAATTAATTGAAGGAGAAGATAGAGATCAAAATATTATCTCTCAATTAACAGAAAAAGATATTAAGAAATTATTATCAATTGATAATGAAGAAGAGGAGTAGGAGAACTTCTTTTCTTTTGGTACTATAAAAGTGTAATAATTAATTACAGAAATGTGATTGAATATTACACTTCTTTTTATTATGATTGAAG
>UQOS01000050.1 GCA_900542735.1 uncultured Mycoplasmatota bacterium
AACCATATAATAAAAGGACAACAAGTTAATACTCATAGTCCTTAATTAATATACTTAGTAACCTATTTTTTATTACATTTCAATTATATAATAATTATCATTTGTAAACAAGTAGTAATTTTTGAAATTCCATTTACTTTTCCATTAAATGCGATGTTTCTGAATAATAAAAGTATTTAATACTGATAATAAAGTAACCCCAACATCTGCAACTATTGCTAACCAAATAGATGGGTCACCAAATAGAGCTAATAGAAGAACAATAACTTTAACAGATATTGCTAAAAAGATATTCCATTTTACAACTTTCTTCGTTAAATTAGAAATCAAAATAGCCTTTCTAATACCTGAAATATCATCTTGCATTAAGACAACATCACTAGCTTCTATCGCAATATCACTACCAATTCCACCCATAGATACTCCAATAGATGCTAATTTAATAACAGGTGCATCATTCATACCATCACCTACAAACATTACTTTATTATCTAGGGTAAGTTCTTCTACCTTTTTTACCTTATCTTGTGGAAGAAGAGATGCATAATATTCATCAATTCCTACATTTTTAGATACCCCTTCCACTACCTTTTCATCATCACCTGATAATAATAAAATTCTTTTAATACCAAGTTTTTTCAAATTAGCTATTTCTCTTTTAGCATGCTTTTTAATCACATCACTAATTATCAAATAACCTAAATACTTATTATCAGTAGCAATATGAATAACAGTACCTGTACTTTTTACAACAGGCATGTAAATATTTTGTAAAGACATAAGTAAACTATTTCCTAAATAATAAGTAACGCCATCATATTTAGCTATAACACCTTTACCACTAACCTCTTTAAAGTTACTAACCTTTTTCTTATCAATTTCTTTTAGATAGCTAGCTGTAATTGATTTAGCAATTGGGTGATTACTAAAAGATTCTATATGAGCAGCTATTTTTAAAATATCAACTTTTTCTAAAGTAGTAAAAACTTTGGTAACTTCAAAATTACCTTCTGTAATGGTTCCTGTTTTATCAAAAGCTATTACATTAATATCTGTTAAACCATCCAGTTCATTGCTACCCTTTACTAAAACTTTTTCTCTACTACATCTACCAATTCCTTGAAAGAAACCAAGTGGTACTGAAATTACTAAAGCACAAGGACAACTCATAACTAAAAATACAAGAGCTTGATATAAACTTGTTTGAAAAGCTACATTAAAAAATAAAGGAATAATTGCTATTAGTATTGCTAAAACTACTACTACTGGCGTATAAACTCTAGAAAACTTAGTAATAAACTTTTCCGTTTTTGTTTTCTTATCATTAGAATGTTCCATTAAATCAATAATTTTACTAGCTGTACTTGTTTCATAAGTAGAAGTAGCTTTAATTCTAATAACACCTGATACATTTTCTACTCCACTTAAAACAGTATCATTAATACTAATCTTTCTTGGTACACTTTCTCCCGTTAAACTTGCTGTATTAAGAAAACTCTCTCCTTCTACCACAACACCATCAAGAGGAACAATTTCACCTGGTAATACTTCAAAAATATCTCCTATTTTAGCATTCTTAGTAGCAACTAACTTCGTCTTATCATTTTTAACTAAATGAATAGTATCACTTCTTAAATCTAGTAATCCCGTAATACTTTTCTTAGTACGACTACTTGCAACATCAGATAAATACTCCCCTATTTGAAATAATAAAATAACTAAAACAGCTTCTAAATATTCGCCAATACAAAAAGCTCCAATGGTAGCAATAATCATTAAAGTATCTTCATCAAAGAATTCTTTTTCTAAAATGTTGTGATAAGTATTAATATAAAGCTCATATGAAATAATAATATAACTAAGTAGTAAAATAATAACATATAGAATATGATAATCTTTTACTAAAAAAGATAATAAAAATAAAACGGTACTGATAATAATCTTTAATAAATCTTCATTGATATTAATTTTTTTCATTCTTCTTCTCCTTAATATGTTCAAGACCATATCTTAAAATAATTCTAATATGATCATCAGCTAGACTATATATAACAGTTTGCCCCTTTTTATCAGTTTTTACTGCATTAAAATAACGAAGCATCTGTAATTGATGTGATATTGCCGACTGACTAACCATCAATTTATCAGCTATTTCACTTACACAGCATTCTTGTTCTGTTAATAATTCCAAAATACGAATTCTAGTAGCATCAGCAAAAATCTTAAAAAAGTCACCTAGTTCTGTTAATAATTCCTTATTCTCCATAATAGTATACGTCCTCTCTTTCTGCATATGAGTATTTGCTCATATATTCATAATATATCAAATAAAAAAAGAAGTCAACTACTCTTTTGGTAAATCTCCTTCTAAATTTAAATCCCTAGTATGTTTACATTTACGCTTTTCTTCTGGTAATGTTTCAACCCATTTCTTACCATTCCATTTTTTTAAACAATTAGGTCCATACCACTTCTTTAAAATCTTTTCTATATTATGATAAGAATAAAATTTTCTACCCTCGAAGTCATACTCCTTAACAGGATAAACATCTTCTTTTAAGAAAACTGGTTCATGTAAAAATTTCTCCCAAGGTACTGATACCGGTTGTGAAACAAGTTTACTATTTTTGTGCCATTTCATACATTTTTTACTAAACCAATAAACAAAGCTTTTAAATAAAATCGGATTAATATGTAAGTTATCTAATAATACAATAAAAAGCATATTGATTTTTACTATCGTTCTTTCTACTTCGTCAACAAATTTATTTTCAGCTATTCCTCCATATGGTATTACATCAACAAAAACGCCATTACCTTTTTTGCATCTATTTTTTAGTAAAAAATTAACTTCCTCAATATAAGTACCTTTTTTTCTAACTTTCATCCAAGGACCAGATATTGTGTTATAGCGTTTATCCGTTTCATAACAGTCAAAATAAAACTTATCACTTAAATCCTTTTTCATAGCTTCAATAAACTTAGGCCAATCATCGATAGAAACTGAAATATCCATATCATCGTCCCAAGGAATAAAGCCACCATAATTAACACTACCTAAACTACTTCCAGCAATTAAAAAATATTGAATATTATTTTTTCTACAAACTCTATCAATTTCGTCCATAATACTTAAAACTTCTAGTTGCAGCTTTCTAACAGGTATCTTTTCATGATTTTTAGTTTCAATTAAATACTCATCTTTATTTTCAATATAATTATTAGCCATATTTACTCCTTTATTTCACTATATAAATCTTTTAAATAAGAAACCATCATCATTCTAGTTTCTTTATCCATATTTTTCGTTTCTTTTAAAATTTTAATCATACTACTAAGTTTAGCTTGTCTGATCTCATTTAAATCATGAATATCAGCTTTCTTTAAAATACTAAATAGATTATTAGTAAACTGTTCTCTTTTTTCATCATCTAACTGATTTAACCAATTGATAATGCCTTTTTCAACTTTTTTACTAAAGTCACTAAGTTCAGCTCTTTTTAGTTTATTTTTCTCTATAATCCAAGAAGTAGCATCATGTTGCATAAATAATTTGTTTTTACTATCAACTACAATATAGTTAGTAGAGTGTCTTAAAAGCATTCCTACAAAGCTAGATTTTGGAACATAACTGCGTAGTTTTGGTAATATTTTTTGGTATCTGCTAGACTCAAATTCATGTTTTCTAAGGCCTGGACCATCATGTGAAAATACTAACTTAATTTTATTACGAACACTATTTTTACAGAACATAGAAGAAACCAAAGCTAGATTTCCACCTTTAGAGTGTCCTCCTACATAAATTTTTGGACCAAATAAACCAGTTACTTCATTTAAATATTGAATTGCTTCTTTTTGAGCGCTAGTAGGAAAAAGGTAACTAAACATAAAGTCTTCTCTCCAACCACTGATATAACCATCAGTACCTTCAAAAGAAACATATACTTCTTTAGTAGGCATTTCTATACACATGGCACCAAATTGCATATCAAAAGTTACTTTATAACGATAATGATACAATTTTAAGTTTTGAAATCTCTTAGTTTTCGCAAGTTTTCCAATTAAGTGACTAGCATTTTTAACAGATAAAATGTTTTGATTCATTTCTTTTACAGTATATTTTTTAGAAAATAATAAAGCAGCATCTTTTAATAATATTTTTTCTTTTTTTGATTCTGGCACAATATCTAGTAAATTAGCATAAGAAAGAAGTGAAAAAATAATGGCATCTACTTCATTGAATTCTTCTTCTTGAAAAGTATAATTTCCATATTCTTTTAAATAAGTATCGATTGTCCCCATAGTATCAACTCCACTCTACTACCATTATATCAATAAAAAATAAAAGAGCCTAGTATTTTTTGAACTGGACCCCAAAAGTTGGACAGTTTATTAATAGTTTCTAATTAGAGGATTGTAACCTGTAATTTACAGGAGAC
>UQOS01000051.1 GCA_900542735.1 uncultured Mycoplasmatota bacterium
TAAAGGAGAAATAGTATATGGAAAAAGAAATATTAGAAATTTTGAAGTCTATTCAATTAGATATTAAAGGGTTAAAAGATGAAGTTAAAGACTTAAAAGAGGGTCAAAAAATAATTGAAAAGAAACTCGATGGAGTTGTAGAGCAGACAGCAGAGCTATTAGAATTTAGAACAACTGTAAAAACAAAACTTGATGAATTAAAAGAAGTTGAAGAAGTAACTAAAGTTAATTGTTATGATATTGCAAAATTAAAAGCAGTTAAATAGATTTGAGACCAGGAGAGTTAAAGGAGCTTATAGCTCCTTTTTTTGTAGCTACAAAACTTGTAAAAGTAGATAGTAGGTGGGAGAGAGAAGATATATAAATAAAAGTTTTGTTACATTATTTTATGAAAATGTTGAAGAAGGTAATTTAAGTTATGTATCAAGTATAAATGGATATAATTTTATGAAGCAAAACAAAGAGTATATAGTATTATTAAATAAAGCGAATAATGTAGATTATTCAGATGAATTATATGTTTACCATAATGTATATTTAGGAAAGTTTCCTAAAGCATATAAAGATATATCTTATAAAATATATGATGATATTGATATATATAAAACGATAAATTCGTATGAGCAAGTATTTGATAATATTGAGGCAGTGAACTACTATAAAGACATATATAATCAAATTATATTTGAGTATAAAATAAATTAAAAGGTTTCAAAAATTTTTGAAACCTTTTTTATATTAAATAACTCTATAAGTATATAAGAATTAATAGGAGGATTAAGTTTATGGAGGGAATAATATATCAGTATGACAATATAAAAACTATAAACTTAAATGAATATGACTTAATTGTTAAATCAATTAATAGTGATTATGATTCATTTGCAAATTTAATGAAACTTCATAAAAGGCATTTATATCAAATGGCATATATCCATACACGTGACAAAGATATGGCATTAGATATAATTCAGGAGACTACAATTGTTGCATTTAAAAATATAAAATCATTAAAAGAACCATTAGCATTCAAAAAGTGGATAACTAGAATATTGGTTAATATTACTATTAGTGAGTTAAAAAAAAGAAAAAAAGTAATACATATAGATAATTATGATGTTATCAATAATGATGATATATTTATTAATAATAAATCGATAAACATTGATGAGAAACTTGATTTATATAATGCGGTTGATTTACTGAAAAATAATTATAAAACAATAATTATAATGAAATACTTTAATGATTTAACAATTAAAGAAATAGGATATACATTAAATTTATCAGAGAATACTGTAAAAACAAATCTAAAGAGAGCAAAAGAAGCTTTATTCAAAATTTTAAAGGAGGGATATTTAAATGATTAATAGAGATTTAGATAAAATAGAGATTCCTGATAATATAGATGAATTTATAGATAAAGGTATAAATAAATTAAAAAGGGAGAAGGAGAAAAAGGTGAAGAAGCATTATTTAAAAGTTTGTAGTATGATTGCAATACTATCTATATTTATAATAGGAGCATTTTTTAATTCTAATTTAGCGAGTGCAAGTGAAGGAAATGCATTTGAAAGTATATTTAAGTATTTTGAAACTAAGTTATTATCGAATTCAAAAATATCTGATATTGAAACAAACGTAAATCAAACTATTAATTCTAATAATATAAACATTACTATTGAAAGTGTGGCTTGTGATGATAATTATATAAGTATTTCATATAAAGTTTTAAATAAGGATACATTTAACATAAAAGAAAGTGATATTCATAAAGTATCATTACAGGGTCAGATAAAATATACGGATTCAGAAAGCAGTATTTCCACTTTTACGGATAATTTTTCATTTATTGATGAAAATACTTTGCTTATAGTGGAAAAATATAGAATAAGTGATTTGTTTAATGGTGCAATACCAGTTGATGAATTTAATTTAGAAGTAAAATTAAACTCTATTGAAATAATTATGGTTGATGAAATAGATTCAACTAATAAAACAAAAGAATATAATGGAAGCTGGGAGTTTGAAGTTCCCGTAAAGAAGGATTTATCAGAAAGTAAAAATATAGATATAAAAAATATAATAACAGATGGTACATCAATAGAAGATATAGAACTTACACCATATGAATTAAAAATTACAGTAAAACGTGATAAAAATCTTCCAAAAGCAATAGTCACTTTTAAAGATAATAATGGAAATGAAATAGAAAACATATCAGGACATAGAATAAATGATGAAACTATAATACAAACATTAAATCTTCCTAATGTTAATGCAGAATATTTAGTAGGTTATATTAAGTATGTTGATGAAATTCATAATGATACTTGTATTAGTTGTAATGATGATAATACACATTCTCATGAGATAGAAATGGAAGAAAAAATATATTTAAATAACTGATAATAGCAATATTTTTATGTAGTAGTTTATGTGTGGGGGTAATGCTACAAGTTATAAGAGAGTTGAATATTTAACTCTCTTTTTTATTTTATATGATATTAAATTTTATTATAAATTTAATATACAGTATTAAAAGTCAGAATAGAAATTAACACTAATTAAATTGTTTTTTACTTGAGCATTATATAAATAGAGAGAATTTCTAAATATATTTTAATTATTTATTTTTGGATATAAATTTTTTAAGCTAAGTTTTGGATTTATCATTAGCTTCAAAGTAGGATTTGAACTTATTGGTCAATTCTACATTATCAATACCTATATTTTCAATAATAGCGCATATTTGAATTAATCTTCTAGTAAGAGCTTTTCTTTATCCTTTTTTCACGAGCTAGGATTATTTGTTTTTGTAATTTTAATTTATTAATTTTATGTTCAATTTTATTTATTTTTTCTTTATGTTGTATTAAAAAATCAACTATAAATAATAGTATATTGTAAGTCGAAAGGTATAGCAAAAATGTATTATAAACTATGGAAATTATAAAGGGATAATTCTAAAAGCAAGTTGTAAACAATAGCTCATAATACTACAATAAAGTGATAAAATAAAGCCAGTAGTATTAATACATAGAGAGTCTGAACAACAAAAAGAATTAAGTAAATTGAGAAAAAAACGAGATATAGAGGAATTTAGAGATAAGTAAAATATGAGTATAAGTAAGTAAATTCAAGCGTTGACAACAAGGTACAACAAAAAAAAATCTTGCTTTATGCAGAAAAACAGGGTAAAATTAACTTAAATTTGGAATTAAACTTAAATAAAAAAAGCTCTTATTCAACTCTCATATATTAGTCTGCAAACTAACATATGAGCCGAACTTTACAAGGTACTGCAATACCTAGAAAGCTGTTAGAAAAGAACTTCATTTAGTTAGTAACTACGTTCAAGGTTATATCTCACACATAAAACCAAGCACGAAAGCTACTTTATAAAATATATTTTATTCAATATTATGAATAAAGTATAACTGATTAAAGAAGAATTTTCAAGCCTTTTAGTATGGTAAAACCTTACTAAAAGGCTTTTTTATTTAACTAAATAAAAATTAAGACAAGTTTTTCATAAATTAAATACTGAAAAATCCTGTATGGTAAGTGGTTAAGGAATAACACTATAAAAAACT
>UQOS01000052.1 GCA_900542735.1 uncultured Mycoplasmatota bacterium
CTTCTTCTTTTTCTTTAGTCATTTTTTCACCTCCTCGGCCACATAATAGCAAATAAAAAGTAGCCTGTAAAATGACCGATTTTAAGAATTAAAGGTAAATTAAAAGTCAATTTTAAAAATTCTCTAGAGGAAAATTTAAAATTGACTTCAATACTAGCCAAAAATTATTCAGATATATAAAATTTAAAAAATACTAAAAACCATTCTAATCTTATTTTTGTTTACTAATACTTGTCGTTATTTTACCTACATAAACCCAATGTTGTTTTTTTGGTACAATTTCTAAATCACATCTTATACATTTAGAAGAAAGTAAAATATGAGATTGAAAGCCACAGTTAGGACAAATAACATTTTCATTTTGTGTTCTATTCTTAACAAATGTTAAAATATATTCATGATTAACTGGTTTATCACTATTACCATCAACAATAGCTTCTACTAATAGTTCTTTCCCATTTTCATCTACTGTTTTACGAATTCCTTTTACATATTCAATACTAGAATAACGAACCCATACCTTAGCTACTTCTAAATCATTTTCTACTTTAAAGCTAATCAACTTACTAAATTCTTTTTTAATATTACTAATAATACTTTCTTCTTTATTATCTCGATTCTTTTTTGCCATTAATAATATTTCATTATAAACCTGATCTGCTACACTATCTTTTAAAAAAGTATAGTTTTCATAAGTAATATTCGTTAAAATATTAGCATATAATTCAAATATTTTATTTTCAAATTCTTCTTTGGTATAAATTTTACCAAGTTTAACTAATTCTTGATTCGTAACTTCTTTTAAACTCTTCTCATCTTTTATAAAATAAATTAATAAAAAGATAGAAACAATAAATACTAGTAAAAAGAAAATCATTCCTAATAGATATAAATTCATATTCTACCCCTCTTTTCT
This sequence comes from uncultured Mycoplasmatota bacterium, assembly GCA_900542735.1. Lineage (GTDB taxonomy): Bacteria > Bacillota_I > Bacilli_A > RF39 > UBA660 > Alloscybalousia. Next base: position 917 of record UQOS01000052.1, read on the forward strand.
AAAATATGAATAAAATATGCAACTATAGCTAATATAACGCCAGATGCTATTAAATAAATACTAACCTTATATTTATCATAACCACTTTTTTTAGTTGTGGTAGTAGTATTAGGTTTTCCTGATGTTTCTTCTATTTTGTAATCATCATTCTTTGTATACTCCTTTACTTCTCCCTCTAAATCATTACGATAACTAATTCCTAAAAGATTACCTAATTTATTTTCATACTTTGTTTTAGAGTATTCATAAACTTTCTTCTGAAATAAAGCTTTATTATTTTGAGAGAAACCTAAATAGCTGCTATCTCCTATTACCGTAAATGGTACCCCACTTCTTGTTTCTTGATATAAATTCTTAGCTTTTTGCATCATTTCATAATTAGAAGAATCTCCTACTTCATAAGAATAAACTCTCATATTAGGGTATCTTTCTTTTAATGCCTCCAAATATACTTTTTCCTGTTTACAAATATCACAACTATCTTGATAAAATAAATAAACATTTACTTCATTTACTGCTAGTACATGATTAGGAACTATTAAAAGTAATAATAATAAACAAATAAACTTTAACCTTTTCATATCACACCAACCTATCATACCCATTATAACAAAAAAATAATGGTTTGTGCCATTATTTATTCTCAAAGTTTTTAATTACTTCATAAATAGCTAAAACATCATGTTCTTTTTCAGAATTCTTAGTATATTCTTTTAAGATTTCTAAATCCATATTCTTTTTCTTTTTTGTGGTTTCAGTAATTTGTTTTTCTATTTTATGAAATTCTTTTAATACCATTTGAATACTTTCTTCATCTGTTAAAATACGATTTGCTTCTACTTGCATAATACCCATTTTTATATTTTTACCTGTTAAACGGTAATGTACTTTATCTATATCACGCAAAAATTTAGAACGATGATAATTTTCATAAACCATCATGGCATAAAGTAATATACTTAAATCTTTATCTTTACCTTTTACTAAGTAACTATATTGATTTTTAAATCTTGCATATCTTACGATAATAGCTTCTTCTTTTAAATTCATATTAACAGATTCCTGTTTTTCTAATTTAATTTTTAAATTACCATTAAATACTTTGTATAAAAATAGAATAATAAAAAACCAAAGTGTTATCTTTACTTCCTCTAACGTTAAAAAAACAGTATCTACTTTCATAATATAATATTCAGTTAAAAGATAAGAAAGTATAAAAGCAATTCCATAGTTTTGAATATAATAATTTGTATTCATTAACTCATCTTGATTTAAAATAATTTTATTATAATAAATTCGAAATAGCATTTCTAGTAAAATAATAAAATAAACAAATTCTCTAGAAATACCAGGTAGATTAGATGCTACTAAAATATAAATAACTGGTATAAAAATCATTACACTTGGTGTTTTCTCTTCGAATTTTTTAAAATAGTTTAAAATTAAAAATAATCCTAATGCTAATACTAAATAGTAAAGAAGCTGTAAAAAATTCATAATATTCCCCCTTAAAAACAGGCTTATTATACTATAAATCTTTTAAGTTTGCAAATCATCTAAATAAACTATACAATTTAGCTACTATTTTTTGAGAAAGTGGCGCACTATAAACTAATTTATTAGAGTCAGATTCAATTGCTTTTATGATTTTATTGGTAATACAGTTTGTATGTTGATAGCCAAAGAAAGAAAACAAACCTTTCATAGTATTCGTAAGTGTTGGTTCTAAAGAATCAAAATAGATACTTTCCTTTTTATTTTCAATCATAACATCATTAAATCCAGTATTAAAGATACCTGGTTCTATTAATTTTACTTTAATGTCATTAGTAATTAGTTTTAATTCTTTTTTCAAACAAGTAGTAAGAGTAATTAAAGATGCTTTCGTAGCACAGTAACTGCCTAAAAAAGGAATTGGAATAATTCCAGCAATACTAGACATTACTACTATCTTTCCCTGTTTCTTTTCTAAAAACAAATGACCACAATACATTTGAATTAATTCTATATTAGAAAATACATTTACTTTGAAGTTTTCTTCTAAATGAGAGATAGGAATATCTAAAACACTTCCTCCATAACCAACTGCAGCATTACATAATAAACAGTCAACATCAAGTTGATAGATTAGTTTTCTATCTTCTATATCTGTAATATCAAGTTTGAAAACAGACGCATTTTTTAATAGATTTAATTCTTTTAATTTCTCTATTAAAGTTTCAATTTGACTATCTAAATGAACCGTAAAATAAACAAAATGTCCTTTTTTTAATAATCTTACGCCTGTATCAAAACCAATACCACTACTACTACCTGTAATTAATATTTTCATGAAATCACCATTTTTAGTATGGAAAAGAAAAAAAGGATTATTCATAAATCCTTATTTTTTATCATTTCTTACGACCATATACCTTTTTCTTTTCTACTAAACTTTCTATTTCTTCTATAGATAAACCAGTTACATTAGAAATGAGATTTACATCCATATTTTGGTTAAGCATATTTTTAGCTATGTCTAATTTTTCTTCAGTCTTTCCCTCATTCCTTCCTGTCAAACGCATATCTTCTAATAACCATTCGGTTTTTGCTCCTTTATCATATGCTCCAGCAAAATCAGGATCCATTAC
>UQOS01000053.1 GCA_900542735.1 uncultured Mycoplasmatota bacterium
ATTAATCCAGAATACTGAGAAGAAGATGGCTTATGAAGATGGAATTTCTCAAGGAATTTCTCAGGGAATTGAGCAAGAAAAATTAGAAATAGCTAAAAATATGTTAGCAAAAAAAATGGACATTTCTACTGTTTCTGAATTAACTGGACTTGACGCTGATACTTTAGAAAAATTATCAAATGAAATGAAATAAAAGAAGCTTTTAATAGATAGCTTCTTTTTTCATGTGTTCCCAAAAATAAATCTACTCATATATTAAAATAGAGTGTGATAAAAATGAAACAAATAATTTCTTTAAACAATTTAAAGATAAATTCACAGGCTAAAATATTAGAAGTAAATAATACAGGTAGTATTCGTAGAAGACTTTTAGATTTAGGATTTATTCCAGGTGTTATGGTTAGTGCTATTCTTCAAAGTCCTTTTAAAGATCCCATTGCCTATAAAATAAAAAATACGGTAATTGCACTAAGAAATGAAGATAGTAAACAAATTTTAGTGGAGGTCTTAAAATGAAAAAGAAAATTGCTTTAGCGGGAAATCCCAATGTAGGAAAATCTACTATTTTTAATACTTTAACAGGTATGCATCAACATACAGGTAATTGGCCAGGTAAGACAGTAGGGGTAGCTAGTGGAACTTATACTTATAAAAAAGAAGAGTATGAATTAATTGATTTACCAGGTACTTATTCTTTAATTTCTCATTCAGAAGAAGAAACAGTTACTAGAAATTACCTATGTTTTCATGATTATGATATGGTTTTAGTAGTATGTGATGGCCTTTGTTTAGAAAGAAATCTTAATTTAGTGTTACAGGTATTAGAAATTACGCCTAATGTAATAGTGTGCGTTAATTTATTAGATGAAGCAAAGAAAAAGAAGGTAGAAATTGATTTAAATACTTTAGAAAAAAAATTAGGAGTACCTGTTATCGGAACTGAAGCAAGATATAAAAAAGGTATTCATGAATTAATGGAAACAATTTCTAATTTTAAACCAAGAGAAAGAGTAGTAAAAGTAAGATATAAAAAAGAAATAGAAGAAGAAATTCAAAAAGTAGAAATTAGTTTACAAGAGAAAAATATTAAAAATCTATCTAGTAGATGGTTAGCTTTAAGATTATTAGAAAATGATGAAATACTAACAAAAGAGATTGAAGAGTATCTAGATCATGAAAGTTTAGAAATAGAGAAAATAGATATTCAAAAAGATGAAATTGTAGAAGCTATTGTTAGAAAAGCAGAGGGTATTGCTAGTAGTGTAATTTGTTATGATAAAGAGAAAAAAGATACTAGAAAAATAGATAAAATTTTAACGAATAAAATAACTTCGATTCCTATTATGCTACTAATGTTAATGTTTATTTTTTATTTAACGATTACTTTTTCTAACTATCCATCTGAAATATTATTTAGTTGGTTTTCTAAACTGGAAGAATGTTTCCTTACTTTTTTTGAAAACATTCATGCTCCTTTATGGGTAAGTAGTTTATTAATAGGAGGAATTTATAAAACTTTAAGTTGGGTAGTAGCTGTTATGTTACCACCTATGGCTATTTTTTTCCCGTTGTTTACGATATTAGAAGATTTAGGAATCTTACCTCGAATTGCTTTTAATTTAGATAAAGGATTTCAAAAATGTTGTGCTTGTGGAAAACAGGCATTATGTATGATGATGGGGTTTGGGTGTAATGCAGCAGGAGTAATAGGTACTAGAATTATTGATTCTAAAAGAGAAAGACTAATCGCTATTTTAACGAATAATTTAGTACCATGTAATGGTAGATTTCCAACTATTATTGTGATGATATCTATGTTTTTAATTAGCGTAAATAATAAATTTCATTCTTTCTATCAATCATTTATTTTAATTTTAGTGATTATTATATCAATATTAATGACTTTTTTAGTTTCTTATCTATTATCAAAAACACTATTAAAAGGAATGCCATCATCATTTACTTTAGAATTACCACCATATCGTAAGCCACAATTTATAAAAGTAATTGTTAGAAGTATTTTTGATAAAACACTTCATGTATTATCAAGAGCGATTATTGTGACAATTCCAGCTGGACTTATGATTTGGTTACTTGCTAATATTCAAATTGGTGATGTTAGTATTTTAATGCATATTGAAAATTTCTTAGACCCTTTTGGTAAACTAATTGGATTAGATGGTGTGATTATTGCATCATTCTTATTAGGATTTCCTGCTAATGAAATCGTAATACCAATTATGATTATGAGTTATCTATCTCTTGGTACTATTACTGGTTATTCTAGTGTTAGTGGGTTAAAAGAGTTATTAATAAATAATAATTGGACTTTATTAACAGCTATTAATATGATTATTATTTGTTTATTTCATTTTCCATGTTCAACAACTTGTCTTACGATTAAAAAAGAAACAGGAAGTATTAAATGGATGATTTATGCTATGGTAATACCAACTATTATTGGGATTTTATTATGCTTTTTAACTACTAGTATTTTTAGAATTATACTTCATTAAAACTATTAAGAAATATAAATAAAACGAAAGAAAAGTTAACTTTAAGTAGAATTAACTTTTCTTTCGTTTTTGATTGATAAAAAAGAGTTATTACTCTATAATAGTATATAGGGATAATATCGTAGGAGTTGATAATATGAAAGATAAAAAAAGACAAGTAATTTTAGTATCTTTATTAATGATGTCTTTATTGTTAGTAACATTAGGAGTAAGTGTTTCTCTTTTTAGTTATGTAAGAAAAGGAAGTACAGAAAATAGTGTAAAATTAGGGTCTATTACTTTTAAATATACTGAAAATAGTAATATTGGTAATGGAATTATGATTACAGAAGCACTTCCTGTTACTGATGAAGTGGGAAAAATTCAATCTGGAGAAGGTAAGATATTTGATTTTAAAGTAGAGTCTAATTTATCACGTAGTGATTTAGAATATGAAATAGTGGCTCAACCTACAGAAAATAATACGATACCACTAGATGCAGTTAAATTTTATTTAACGAATGTAACTGATGGAACTGAAGAAGAATTATTATCAACAATTGGTGAAAATGGTAAAGTAAAAACATTAGATGAGTATAGTGATACTACGATAAAAAATGCAACCGGAAAAACAATCTATC
>UQOS01000054.1 GCA_900542735.1 uncultured Mycoplasmatota bacterium
CATATAATAAAAGGACAACAAGTTAATACTCATAGTCCTTAATTAATATACTTAGTAACCTATTTTTTATTACATTTAAAGTATATCTTATTTTTTTCTTGTAAACAAGTAGTAATTTATTTGAGTTTCGGTATTTTACGATTTTTTTTCTTGTAAATAAATATAGTATTGCAATTTTTTAAATACTATGGTATGGTTTAACTATAAAATCAAAGTTTGATAAATTGATCTTTAAATAAGAAGGATAAATTATGATAAAGAAAATATGTTTGGGATTTTTTATATTAATACTTGTTATAGTAACAGGATGCAAAGATGATCGAATTCTTAAAAATGATAATATAACTATGAGTATTGAAGATGGAACATTAACTAAAACAAGTGCAACAATTATTATTACAGATTTAAGCAATAATATAAATGTATATAGTGAATGGTTTAGGATTGAAAAAAAGGAAAATAACAAGTGGAAAGAGTTAAAAACCAAAGAGAATGGTACTTGGTTTAATTCAGCCAATTATTATGTTGACAATAATAAGAAATTAAAATTTGAACATTCATGGAATTATTTATATGGAGAATTAGAAAAAGGAAAATATAGATTAGTCAAAGAAGTTGAAAATAAATATTTCTTTGTAGAATTTACAATTGATTAATCAATGATTCAATGTATTAAAAATTAAATAAAATTATCGAGCAGTATTAGATAATTAAAATTCTAATGCTGTTTTTTAATTTTAATGAATATGATAACAACATAAATTACAAAATGCGTACGAGTTGTAATAAGATGTTTGTTATAGATATTTTATAATAGGAGGACTTTATGAAAAAAAATATTTGCTTCAAAATTTTTACAATAATGTTTTTAACTTCTTTAGTAACCATTCCTGTAAATGCACAAACATTTCACGAATTACAAAATAGCAATTATAATCAAATTAAATTAATTGAAGATGTTGTTGAAGATGAAAAATTTATTCGTGAAACAAATGAGTATATGAAAAAATCTATTGGTGAAGACTATAAAGAAAAACTTGCAAATAACTATAAAGCAGTAAAAAATGCACAAAAAATAGAAAATACATTTAAAAAAAATGGAAATGGTACTAGCATCTATCCACAATATATAGGTGGACTATATATTAATGAAAATGATAATTTAGTTGTTCAAGTAGTTAAAAAAAATATTCCTAATTCAAAAAATAAAGAATACTCTAATTATGAAAAAATAAAACAAATAGATAATAATGCAAATATTGAGTATGTTGAATATTCATATGAAGAATTAAAGAATATTCATGATATTGTTTTGAATGAATATTTTGGAAAAGTAGAAAATATAAGAGGATTGTATATCAATACTTCATCAAATAGAGTCATAATTGAATTAGAAAAATATAATGAAAAAGAAATTAAAAAAATTAAAGAAAATGTGATAAACTCTGAGATGATATCATTTGAACAGGCTGGTTCTTTTGAAAATATAGCTAATATAAATCCCGGAGCTCAATTTACATCATCTATAGGCAAAGGATGTTCATATGGATATCGAGCAAAAACAAGTACTGGACAAGTAGGAATTGTTAGTGCTGGTCATTGTTTTTCAGGAACAGGTAATACCATATCAGGAGTAGGTACAGTTACTATGCATAGAAATAATACTACACTGGATGCTGCATTTATAGCAACAAATAGTGGCATTACCCCAACAAACACGTTAAACCAAAACCCACCGTTTAGTTCATATAATACAATATCAACAACTGTAGTTAGTAAGTTTAGTGGACAAAGAATTGCAAAATTGGGTTATGTAACTGGATATACAGTAGGAGGTATAATAAGTGCAAATTATTCATATACTGATGGCAATGGAAATACATATACGAATTTAATAAGGGCAAATTTATTAGTAGATAATGGTGATAGTGGTGGCGTAGTTATAGAAACTACTCTTACTTTTCCAAATACAAGTTATGCAACTATTGGAATCGCTAGATCAAAAGGAAATGGAAGCTATTCAGGACAAGCACTAATTACAAAAGCAAGTTTAATAAATTCTACTTTTGGATTATCAAGATACTAAAATTATGTTAAACATATAATGTTTACTCTTTTTGAAATAATACCAATTATAGAATATTAAAACTATTTAAAAGCTTAGTTGAAAGATAATTTTTTTATTATATAATTTAGTCGAAAAGGATAGTAGGTATGAAAAAATTAAAATTAGGTGTAAGTATTTACTATTATCGTTAGTGGTAGTGCTTTAGTTAAAGGATATGAAAATAAAATTGAAGATACATGGAATGATTCACCTAAAAATCTAAATAATATTGATTAAAACTACCCTTTGATGTTATAGAATATTAAATATATCATACAGTAAAAAATATAAAAATAGTTTTGAAGTGGCAATTTTAATACAAAATTAAAGGGTAAAATAGCAAAGTAAATGCCACCCATAAAAGTCATAGTAAATACAACTGGTAAGAGGAGTTAGAAAAAAATAACTCCTCTTTTAATAGTGTGCCGTGCATGGCATATATCTAGTTGGTGAAAGTCCAATATACGCGTAGGTATCGACGAAGTATTAGGAAAGCACAACGCATCAATCGTGAGGTTGGGGCCAAAGGAAGTGTTAAACAAAATCGAGGGCTAACGAACAGAAACTTACTACAAGGCTGCATAAACGGATAAGGTTGCTATACAAACTAAAGTCCCAAAGATACTCGTAACTTTATGTAGTAAAGTGAGTAACTAATCGAGGAAGATATATGTTTTACCGCGGGAGGTCTTGCAAACAGTCAAGGAGAACCTTTAGCTGCTTTATCTAGAATGGCTGATGGAACTTTTAGACAAATATCACTTAGACCAGATGA
>UQOS01000055.1 GCA_900542735.1 uncultured Mycoplasmatota bacterium
CAGGTAGACTTCATAATAAGGTTAATTTAATGAAAGAATTAGAAAAGATAAATAAAGTTATTGGTAAGATTATACCTGATGCTCCGCATGAAACATTGTTAGTTATAGATGGTACCACTGGTCAAAATGGAATTATGCAGGCTCAAGCTTTTAAAGAAATTACTAATATAACTGGTATTGTTTTAACTAAGTTGGATGGAACTGCTAAAGGAGGAATTGTTCTTGCTATAAAAGAAGAAGTAAATATTCCGGTTAAGTTTGTTGGTTTAGGAGAAAAGATGACTGATTTAATACCATTTGATATTGAAAACTATATATATGGTTTATTTAAGGATTTGATGTAATGAAAGAGTTTGTGTATTATGGTGAATTATTTAATATTTATAAGGGTTTGTTAAATGATGCAAATAAGAAGTATTATTCTTTATATTATGAAGAAAATTTAACTTTGCAAGAAATAGCAGATTTAGAAAATGTATCAAAAAGTTATGTTGGTAATATTATAAATAAAACTAGTAAAAGGTTAGATAATTTTGAGAATATTCTTGGGTTATATCAAAAGTATAGTTTGTTAGAATCTGCTTTGGAAGAAAAATCACTAGAAAATATTAAAAAAGTTATAAAAGAAATTTTAAATTAGTTCTATAAAAAAATAAAACTCATAATAATTAGTAAGGTGTTTAATATGAAGAAAGTATTATTAATTTTGTTGAGTTTTTTTTCTTGGATGAGTATTTCTTTGGCACAGGAAGATTATACTCCGAATGCAAAGAGTGCTATTTTAGTTGATAGTTTATCTGGCAAAGTTTTATATGAGAAAAATGCAGATGAAAAGCTTCCTCCGGCATCAATGACTAAACTTGCAAGTATGCTTTTAATAATGGAGTCAATTGATAATGAGACTTTGAAGTTTGATGATATGGTAACTATTAGCGAAGAAGCTGCTAATATGGGAGGTAGTCAAGTTTTTTTACAAGCAGGTGAAACTTATTCTGTACGTGATTTATTAAAAAGTATTGCAATAGCAAGTGGTAACGATGCTGTTTATGCAATGTCTGAGAAAATTGGTGGGTCTCACGAAGAATTTGTTAATATGTTAAATAAAAGATTAAAAGAAATTGGTGCAGTTAATACAAATTTTGTTAATGCACATGGGTTAGATGCAGAAGGGCATTATTCAACAGCAAGGGATATGTCTATTATAGCTAGAGAACTTTTGAAACATGAAAAAATTTTAGAGTATACCAGTATCTATGAGGAATATTTAGAAAAAAATGACGGAAGTAGAATATGGTTAGTTAATACTAATAAATTAGTTAGATATTATAATGGTGTGGATGGTTTAAAGACTGGGTTTACTAAAACAGCAGGTTATTGTTTAACTGCCACAGCTAAAAAAGATAATTTTAGATTGATATCTGTTGTAATGGGAGAAGATACTTCAGAAAATAGAAGTGCAGATACAGTTAAGTTACTTAATTATGGTTTTAATACTTATAAAATTAATATTATTAAAACTAAAGATGAAAAACTAGGTAAGGTTAGAATTTATAATGGTAAAAATTATTTTGCAAATGTAGTGCTTGTTGCTGATGCAACAGAGATACTTAAAAATAATGAGAAAGCTGATAATTATGAATTTAATTTGAAAGTTGGTAAGATTAAAGCTCCGGTTAAAAGGGGAGATGTTATTGGAACTGCAGAAATAATTGATAGTGGTAATAATATAATTGATGAAGTTGATGTAACTATAGATAAAGATATAGAAAAGGCTGGATTTGTTGATTATTTATTAAAAAATTTAAAGATGGTAGCTAGCGGTAAAACACTACTTAAACAATAAAAGATGGAATTTTGTGAAATGCATCCCTTAAAGTAGACATTAATAAAAAAGAGGGACTACAAAAATATGATAAAATACATTTCCGAAAGGAGGTGTATTTTTATTATGGCAACAAAAGGACAAAAGTTTAAAACATTTACAAATGAAGAAAGAACTGAAATTGTAAGCAAATACATGTCAGGAAAATATTCATATGCAATTTTAGCAAAAGAATATAACATAAGTTGGAAAACTATAGAAAGCATGGTTAGAAAATTCAAAAAAACTGGACTAACGATTAAAGACAAAAAAGGTAGAAATAATCAATCACATTTAACTAAAGAAGATTGGAAAGAAAGATATAAAATATTAAAAAAATACCGGGCCTTCCTCAAGGCACAACGAGAGAAAAAGTAACATTTATAAATTTATATAGAAATAATTATAAACTTACTAACATGTGTGCCGTACTTAATATAAGTCCTAAAACTTATTATAAGTATAGAAATAAGGAAGATCCTGATTATTCTGATTATTTGATAATTAAAGAGATATTTGATGATTCTAAAGGTACATATGGATATCGTAGGATTGTTGAAGGTCTACTCCTAAAATATGGTGTAGTTATGAATGGAAAGAAGGTTTTAAGAATAATGAAAAAATATTATTTAATGGCTGAATATATAAGAAAAGCTAAAATTAAACATAAGAATGAAAGAATCGAAGATAATGTTAAACCTAATTTATTAAATAGAAATTTCTCTACCGATGCATTAAATAAAGTGTGGGATACAGATGTAACGTATTTAATATTTAAAGGTTCTAGAGCTTATTTATCTACAATAATTGATTTATATGATAGACATGTAGTTTCATATGTAATATCAAAAAGAAATGATTTAAAGCTAGTTATGGATACTTTAAATAAAGCTATATCAAAAGAAAAAAATGTACATGGTTTAATCATTCACAGTGATCAAGGATTCCAATATACATCTTATGAGTACAAAGCTATATGTGAATCG